>JAHBXY010000100.1 GCA_019636275.1 Planctomycetota bacterium
CGCGCCGGAGCCCGTCGCGCCGCGTCCGCCCGAGCCGCTCCCGACGCCGCTGCGGGCGGTGGCCCTCCGCGCCGCTGGCGGCGGCCACGTCCTGCGCGGCGAGGAGCACGACCTCCGTCCCCAGCGCGACCAGCAGCTGCTCACGCTCGTCGCGACCGAGGCGCGGCCGCTGCCGCTCCGGGTCGAGTGGGAGCTGTCGGACGTGCAGCTCCTCGAGGCCTTGCCGCCGCGCCCCGCCCCGCCGGTGCACGGCGGACCGGGCGGACCGGGCGGGCCGGGCGGGCCGGGCGGGCCGCGCCGGCCTCCGCAGCCCCCGCCTCCCCCGCCCACGGAGCTCGAGGAGCTCCTGTGGGCCGCCCCCCCGAAGGGCCTGGTCCTGCTCCTCGGCGCGCGCCCGGACGGGCGGTCCGCGCGGACGCTGGCGGACCTGTCGGGCGGCGTGGGCGTGGTCCTGGCGCTCGAGTCGGTGAGCGAGGCCGGCGTGGGCGTCCTGTGGGCGTCGGCGTCGGCGAACCTCAAGGACCGGAGCGGCGACCTCCTGCGCAAGTCGTCCCCGGTCGTCGAGAAGGGCGAGCTGCGCCTGGACCCGGCGCAGCCGATCCGGGTGACGCTCGACCTCGACGAGCGCGGCTGGCGGGTCGAGGTGAGCCACGCCGGGCGGACGGTGCGCGACGACGGCGCCTGGGACCCGGCCACGCGCCAGGCGCTGGGCCGGGGCGGCGCCTGGCTGTGGGCGAGCCTGGCCAACAGCGGCCGGCAGACGGGCTGCTCGCTCGCGGTCCGCGCGGCGTCGGGGTCGTGACGCGCGTGCCTCGCGCGCGGCCGCGCGCGGGGTAGGCTCTGGCGTGAGCCGACGCGAGAAGGGGCGCCTCGTCCGCTGCGCCGGGTGCGCCCTGCCGCCGGAGCTGTGCTTCTGCGCGGCCCTGCGCGCGATTCCGGCGCGGACCCGCGTCGTCGTGCTCATGCAGGCCAGCGAGCGCACCAAGCCGACGAACACGGGGCGGCTGGTGCCGCGCCTGCTCGAGGGGGCCGAGGTGCGGCTGCGCGGGGCGCCGGACGCGCCGCTCGCCGTCGCCGACCTGGCCGACCCCGCGCGGCGGCTGCTGCTGCTCGACCCCGCCGGGCCGCCGCTCGACGCCGACGACCCGCGGCCGGTGACGCTCCTCGTGCCCGACGGCACGTGGCGGCAGGCGCGGCGGATCGTCACCCGCGAGGTGTGGCACGCCGGGGCCACGCGCGTGCGCCTGCCGGCCGCGGCGCCGACGCGCTACCGCCTGCGCAACTCCGGCGCGCCGGCCCGCCTCGCCACGCTGGAGGCGGTCGCCCGGGCGCTCGGCATCCTCGAGGGGCCGGCGGCGCAGGCGCACCTCGAGGAGGCCTTCGACCTGATGGTCGAGCGGACCCTGCGCCTGCGCGGCGCGCTGCGCTGACGGTCGGCCGGAGGGGCCCACCGCGCGGCGCTCCGGATGGGCTCACCGGGACACGTGATCGACCCCGGCGTGTGGCCTCACCAGGACACCGGCGACGAGGGTCCACGAGGACACGCCTTCGTGACCCATGGGCGGCCAGCGCGCGGAGTTCGGTTCGCGAGCGTGACCGCGGTCGGTGACGCCCCGGAGACCGGATCCGAGACCATCGCGGACGCGTCCGAGGCTCGGGTCGAAGCGCGCCCCGGCGCGGCCTCGGCGGCGTCGGTGACGGTCCTCGCTCAGCACGACGACCGCTGCTCGCGTCAGAGGCTCCGCGGGACGGGCGCCTGCCGTCGCGGCGGGCTCTCCTTGCGCACGAAGAGCGACGTGAGCGGGTCCTCCTCGATCATGCGCCGGTAGATCTCGACGCGGCGCGCGCGCTCCTTCACGTCAGGGTCGAGCAGGCGGGGGTCGACCCAGCCCTGGCGCGGCCGCGGGCGAGGCGCGTCGTCGGGCGCCTCGTCGACGTCGGGCGCGTCGCCGTGGTCGACGGGCCGGGCGTCCACCGGGACCTCGCGGACGAACGCCTCCGGGTGGGGGGCGGCCGTCATCACATCCAGGCGCTCGTGCTCGCGCTGCTGCACGCGTCCTCGTCGGCCAGCCGGCGTCGCGCGCGCCGGCAATGGGCCGCTCATAGACTGGCCTGCGCCTGCCACCGGCGCGTCACGCCGCGGCCACGTCTTCGGCCTGCAGAGCGGCACACCGCTTCATGACGCGCCGCGCGCGGCCCGGGTCGACGCCGCGCGGCGCCCGGACGGGGCGCGGCGGGCCGCCGTCACCTGAAGTCGGGGTCGTCGAAGAGCATCGTCCGGCCCGCGACGTCGTCCTCCTCGGCATCGGCCCCGCCGTCGAAGTCGGGCGGCTCGTCGAGGATCATCGTGCGACTGGCGGGCTCGTCGTCTTCGTCCTGCGCCCCGCCGCCGTCGAACTCGGGCGGCTCGTCGAGGATCATCGTGCGGCTCGCGGGCTCGTCGTCGTCGTTGCCCTGCGCCGCGTCGAACTCCGGCGGCTCGTCGAGGATCATCGTGCGGCTGGCGGGCTCGTCGTCGTCGTCGCCCTGCGCCGCGTCGAACTCCGGCGGGCCGTCGAGCATCATCGTGCGGCTGGCGGGCCCGTCGTCCTCGTCGGCGTCCGGCGTCGCGTCGAACTCCGGCAGGCCGTCGAGCATCATCGTGCGGCTGGCGGGCTCGTCGTCCTCGTCGGCGTCCGGCGTCGCGTCGAACTCCGGCAGGCCGTCGAGCATCATCGTGCGGCTGGCGGGCTCGTCGTCTTCGTCGGCGTCCGGCGTCGCGTCGAACTCCGGGGGGCCCTCGAGCATCAACGTCCGGCTCGGCGCGTCCTCGTCGTCGCCATCGGCGCCGCCGAACTCGGGCGGCGTGTCGAGGACCATCGTCCGGCCGCCGCCCTCCTGCTCGTCCTCGGCCCCCGGAAGGTCGAACTCGGGCCCGTCGCCCAGGAGCAGCGTCCGCGACGGCGCGTCGTCGTCCTGCGGCTCCGGCGCGCCGAAGTCGGGCGTCTCGAGGACCATCGTCCGGCCGCCGCCGCCCACCTCGAGCTCGTCGTCGTCCGCCTGATCGAACTCGGGCGGACCGTCGAACATGAGCGTCCGGCCGGCCGCCTCCTCATCCGCCGCCAGCTCCCCGAAGTCGGGGGCCGCCTCGAGCATCATGGTGCGTCCGGGCGACATCTCGTCGTCGGCGGGCTCCGCCTCGAACACCGGCTCGAGCTCGAACACGGGCGAGGACGGCGCAGGGGGCGGCGAGACGAGGCGAGGCGGCGGCGGCGGCAGCGCCGGGGGCCTCGGCAGGGCCAGCGACGGCATCGGGGGCGGCACGGCCGGCCGCGGAGGAGGCGCGGGCCGCGGGGGAGGTGCGGCGGCGGGCTCCGCCTCCGTCTGGAGGTCGGGGAACTCGGGGACGGCGTCGAGCACGAGCGTCCGCCCGCCCGCCTCCTCCGGTGGAGGCGGCGGCGCCGGCTCGAACGACGGCATGTCGTCGAGCACGAGCGTGCGGTCGAAGCCGGCCGGCTCCGGCGCAGGCTCGAACGACGGCATGTCGTCCATGACCATCGTCCGTTCGACCCCCACCGGCTCCGCCGGGGCAGGGTCGAACGATGGCATGTCGTCGAGGATCATCGTCCGGTCGATGGCGGCCGGCCCGGACGGCGGCGGCGGGACGGCCGGCGCCGGTTCGTCGAAGGCCGGCATGTCGTCGAGGATGATCGTCCGGTCGATGGCGGCCGGGCCGGCTGGCGGCGCCGGTTCGTCGAAGGCCGGCATGTCGTCGAGGATCATCGTCCGGTCGACGGCGGCCGGGCCGGGCGGCGGCGGGGCCGGTTCGAAGGCCGGCATGTCGTCGAGGATGATCGTCCGATCGATGGCGGCCGGGTCGGGCGGCGGCGGCGGGGCCGGCGCCGGCTCGAAGGCCGGCATGTCGTCGAGGATGATCGTCCGGTCGATGGCGGCCGGCCCGGGCGGCGGCGGGGCCGGCGCCGGCTCGAAGGCCGGCATGTCGTCGAGGATGATCGTCCGGTCGATGGCGGCCGGCCCGGGCGGCGGCGGGGCCGGCGCCGGCTCGAAGGCCGGCACGTCGTCGAGGACGATCGTCCGGTCGATGGCGGCCGGCCCGGGCGGCGGCGGCGCCGGCGCCGGCTCGAAGGCCGGCATGTCGTCGAGGACGATCGTCCGGTCGATGGCGGCCGGCCCGGGCGGCGGCGCCGCCGGCGCGGGTTCGAAGGCCGGCATGTCGTCGAGGAGCAGGGTCCGGTCCGCCGCGGGGGGCGTCGGCGGCTCGACCCGCTGGGTCCTGGGGGCCGCCGCGGCGGGCGGCGGCGGGGGGGCCGGCGCGGAGAGCGCGGACTCGAAGTCGAACGCGAACGGGTCGTCGGTGACCGGGGGCGGACCCTGCGCGGCGGCGCGCGCCGGGCCGGAGGTGGCGGCGGCCGAGGGGACGCCGTCGAAGACGAAGTCCCTCAGGGCCGCCGCATCGGCCGCGTCGGCCACCGCCTCGACCGGCGGCGTGAACTCCGGCTGCTCGTCGAAGACGAACGTGCGCAGCGCGGCCGCGTCGGCCGCCTCCGGCGGCGGCGCCGGGGAGGGAGGCCGCGGCGCGGAGCGGGTCGCCGGCTGCTTCGGCGCTGGCGGCGGTGGCGCCGGCTGCTTCGGCGCTGGCGGCGGGGTCGCCGGCGCCGCCGGGGCGAGGTCGCCGAAGTCGAAGTCGAACGGGTCGGGCCCCTTCGCCGCGGGCGCGGCCACCCTCGCGGTCGCGGGCGCCGGAGCCTGCACGGCCGCCGCCGGCCGCGGCCCCTCGAAGGAGAGCGTCCACAGGCCGAGCTGGACCTGATCGCCCGGCGCCAGCGGCCGCTCCGACTTCTTCTTCAGGCGCTTGCCGTTGACCTTCGTGCCGTTGGTCGAGCCCAGGTCGACCAGGTAGTAGCCGTCGGCGCGCCTCTCGATCCGGCAGTGCTCGCGCGAGCACTTGATGTCCATGACCGGGATGTCGACCTGGTGGCCGCGGCCCAGCGTGTAGACCGTCTTGCCGTCGAGCGGGTAGACCTTGCCCTTGTCGGCCTGATCGCCTGCCTCGAGGACCACGAGCGAAGGGCGCGGAGCAGGCGTCGGCATCGGCTGGGGCGGTCCTCGGAGCCGACCTCGGCTGTCGGAGCCGGGTCGGCACGCACAAGTCGTGCAACGAGCCGGACTATAGCCGAGGCCCGGGAGCGCCCGCAACCACGCCGGCTCCGCCAAAGTGACAGCCCCGGCCCGCGACCCTCGATCGAATTGGCAGCGGTCGTCAGCCGTCGTGTCCGTGTTTTCGTTGGACTTATGCGCCGAGCAGGGCGGCACCAGCGTTGCATCGGGGCGCTGCCGTGCCTGGCTTCAGGGCGTGCCGCTGGCGGTACAGCCGCTGGACGCCAGGGATCGTGGGGCGCCCGCCGGGCGCCCGCCCAAACTCGCGCCGGACGGCGCTCGACCAACACGCACTGCAGGGAGGGCCTCCATGGCCAAGCAGCTCGCCTTCGACCACGAAGCTCGGGAGAAGCTCAAGGGCGGCGTCCAGAAGCTGGCGCGCGCGGTGAAGGTGACCCTCGGCCCCCGCGGCCGCAACGCGGTCATCGACAAGAGCTGGGGCGGGCCGAAGGTGACGAAGGACGGGGTGACCGTCGCCGAGGAGGTGGAGCTGACCGACCCCTATGAGAACATCGGGGCGCAGCTGGTGAAGGTGGCCTCGTCCAAGACGTCGGACGACGCCGGCGACGGCACGACGACGGCGACCGTGCTCGCCGAGGCGATCTTCGTCGAGGGGCTCAAGTCGATCACGGCCGGCGCCGACCCCATGTCGCTGTCGCGCGGCATCCAGCGCGCCGCCGAGGCGGTCGTCGACAAGCTCGACGGCATGGCCAAGAAGATCACGACCCACGACCAGCGCCTGCAGATCGCCACGGTGGCGGCGAACAACGACGCCCAGATCGGCCGCTACATCGCCGACGCCATGAAGCAGGTGGGCGAGAACGGCGTGATCACGATCGAGGAGGGCAAGAGCCTCGACACCGAGGTGCAGATCGTCGAGGGCATGAAGTTCGACCGCGGCTTCCTCTCGCCGCACTTCGTCAACAACCAGGAGACGATGGAGGCCGTCCTCGAGGACGCCTACATCTTCATCTACGACCAGAAGCTCTCCGCGATCCGCCCGCTGATCCCGCTGCTCGAGGCCATCAACAAGGCCAAGAAGCCGCTGCTGGTGATCGCCGAGGACGTCGAGGGCGAGGTCCTGGCCACGTTCGTCGTCAACAAGCTCAAGGGCATCGTCGAGGCCTGCGCGGTCAAGGCGCCCGGCTACGGCGACCGCCGCAAGGCCATGCTCGAGGACATCGCCGTGCTCACCGGCGGGCAGGTCCTGAGCAAGGACCTCGGCGTCGACCTGGAGAAGGTCACGCTGAAGGACCTGGGTCGCGCGCGCCGCGTCCGCGTCGACAAGGACAACACGATCGTCCTCGAGGGCGCCGGCGACAAGAAGGCCATCGAGGGCCGCTGCGCGCAGATCAAGAAGGAGATCGACGCGTCCGACTCCGACTACGACCGCGAGAAGCTGCAGGAGCGCCTGGCGCGCCTGGCCGGCGGGATCGCGCGCATCAACGTCGGCGCGGCCACCGAGACCGAGCTGAAGGAGAAGAAGGACCGCCTGGACGACGCGCTGTCGGCCACCCAGGCGGCCGTCGAGACCGGGATCCTGCCCGGCGGCGGCGTGGCGCTCCTGCGCTGCATCGAGGCCGCGCGGCAGGCGGCCAAGGAGCTCGAGGGCGACGAGCGGCTGGGCGCCGAGGCGCTGGCCCGCTCGCTGGCGGCGCCGATCAGCCAGATCGCGGCCAACGCGGGGATCGACGGCGAGATCGTCGTCAACCGGATCCTCAAGAACCCGAGCCCGAGCTTCGGCTACGACGCGCTCTCCGAGGACTACTGCGACCTGATCGAGCGCGGCGTGATCGACCCGCTCAAGGTCACCAAGAGCGCGCTGGTGAACGCGACGTCGGTCTCGGGCCTCCTCCTCACCACCTCGTGCGCGATCGCCGAGGTGAAGAAGGAGGAGGAGAAGGACGACGACGGTCACCACCACGACCACGACGACTTCTAGCCGGCGGCGCGGCGGGGCCGCGGCCGCGCGCCGGGCCCCGTCGCGTCACGAACCCCATACACGCCAAGAAACCACTACCGGGCCAATGGCCCAACCCTGGAGTCCACCATGCGGATCCGTCCGCTCGATGACCGCGTCCTCATCAAGCCCATCGAGGCCGAGGACAAGACCGCCGGCGGGATCGTCCTCCC
This sequence comes from Planctomycetota bacterium, assembly GCA_019636275.1. GTDB lineage: Bacteria > Planctomycetota > J058 > J058 > J058 > JAMLIC01. The sequence continues at coordinate 7,291 of JAHBXY010000100.1, forward strand.
CGACACCGCCAAGGAGAAGTCGCAGCGCGGGGAGGTGGTCGAGGTCGGCGCCGGCAAGCTCCTCGAGACCGGCGACCGCGCGGCCCTGTCCGTGAAGAAGGGCGACCGCGTCGTGTTCGGCAAGTACGCCGGCACGGAGATCAAGATCGAGGGGACCCAGCACCAGATCATGCGCGAGCACGAGATCCTGGCCGTGCTCGAGGAGGCATAGAGACATGGCGAAGCAGCTCATCTTCGACGAGGACGCGCGCAAGAAGATCAAGCTCGGCGCCTCGAAGCTCGCGAGGGCGGTCAAGGTCACGCTCGGCCCCAGCGGCCGGCACGTGATCCTGCAGAAGTCGTTCGGCAGCCCGACGGTCACCAAGGACGGGGTCACGGTCTCCAAGGAGATCGAGCTCGAGGACCCGTTCGAGAACATGGGCGCCCGCATGGTCAACGAGGTCGCCTCGAAGACCTCGGACGTGGCGGGTGACGGCACGACGACGGCGACCGTGCTGGCCGAGGCCATCTACTCGGAGGGCCTCAAGGCGCTCGCCGCCGGGGTCAACCCGATGATGATGAAGCGCGGGATCGATCGCGCGGTCACGACGGCGGTCGAGGCCGTCAAGGCGATCTCGCGCAAGGTCGAGAGCGACGCCCAGATCGCCCAGGTCGGCGCGATCTCGGCCAACCACGACCAGGAGATCGGGAACCTGCTCTCGCAGGCCATGTCGAAGGCCGGCAAGGACGGCGTGATCACGGTCGAGGAGGCCCAGGGGATCGAGACCCACCTGGACGTCGTCGACGGCATGCAGTTCGACAAGGGCTACATCTCGCCCTACTTCGTCAACCAGCCGGAGAGCATGATCTGCGAGCTGGAGGACCCGTTCATCCTCCTCTACGAGAAGAAGATCTCGGCCCTGCGCGACATGCTGCCGGTGCTCGAGAAGGTCGCCCAGACCGGCCGGGCGCTGGTGATCATCGCCGAGGACCTCGAGGGCGAGGCGCTCGCGACGCTGGTGATCAACCGGCTGCGCGGCGTGCTCAAGGTGGCCGCGGTCAAGGCCCCCGGCTTCGGTGACCGCCGCAAGGCCATGCTCGAGGACATGGGGATCCTCACCGGCGGCACGCTCGTGTCGGAGGACCTCGGCGCCAAGCTCGAGAACACGACCGTCGACATGCTCGGCACGGCGAAGAAGGTCACGATCGACAAGGAGAAGACGACGATCATCGGCGGCGGCGGGCAGAGCAGCGCGATCAAGCAGCGCTGCGAGCAGATCCGCGCCCAGATCGGGCAGTCGACCTCCGACTACGACCGCGAGAAGCTCGAGGAGCGGCTGGCGAAGCTCTCGGGCGGCGTGGCCGTGATCAAGGTCGGGGCCGCGACCGAGACCGAGATGAAGGAGAAGAAGGCCCGCGTGGAGGACGCGCTCCACGCCACCCGCGCGGCGGTCGAGGAGGGCATCGTCCCCGGCGGCGGCGTCGCGCTCGTGCGCGCGATCGCCAAGGTGAAGGAGCTCGAGGCCTCGCTCAAGGGCGACGAGCTCGTGGGCGCGGGGATCATCCGCCGGGCGCTCGAGTGGCCCCTGCGGCAGATCGCCGAGAACACGGGGAAGAACGGGGCGGTCGTCGTCGAGGAGGTCTCGGGCCTCGCGGCGACGATGGGCTATGACGCCCTGGGCGACCGGTACGTCGACATGTTCCAGGCCGGCATCGTCGACCCGACCAAGGTCACGCGCTCGGCGCTGCAGAACGCGGCCAGCGTCGCGGGCCTCATGCTCACGACCGAGACGCTGATCACGGACCTCAAGGACAAGAAGAAGTCCATCGAGGGCGCGGTCGTCTGACCGCGCTCACCGGTTGATCTGAGAGCGAAGCGAGCAGATCAACCGGTGGCGCGCATCCCCGAGCGGAGGCCGCGAAGCGGCCGAAGCGAGGGCGGCAGGTGCGTCACTGCGGATCGGAGCAAGGGTCCCGCTGCCGGACGTGGGCATCAGACCAAGCGACGGCCGCTGTGACCGCCGCGCCCGGGCCCGGCGCGCGCCGGGCCCGGCGCGCCGCGCGCGTCGGTTCTCAGCGCGCGCGGCGCGTGTCAGTATCGTCGGGCCCGGACGGGCTGTCGCGAGCGGCCGACCGTGGCCGCTCGCGGCGTTTTCGCCGCCGGGGCGTCGTCGGCGGGACGGAGGGAGCGGGTGGCACCCCAGGTGAGCAGCAAGCGCGACTACTACGAGGTCCTCGGGGTCGAGCGGGGCGCCGACGAGGCCACGATCAAGAAGGCCTTCCGCCAGGCGGCGATCAAGAACCACCCCGACAAGAACCCCGGCGACGCCGAGGCCGAGGCGCGCTTCAAGGAGGCCGCCGAGGCCTACGAGGTCCTGTCGGACCCCGAGAAGCGGGCCCGCTACGACCGCTTCGGGCACGCCGGCGTCGGCGCGACGTCGGCCGGCAGCGCCTCGTACGAGAGCATCTTCGAGTCGTTCGCCGACATCTTCGGCGGCGGGATCTTCGAGAGCTTCTTCGGCGGCCGCGGCGGGCGGCGCGGCGGGCCGCGCCCGGGCGCGACGCTGCGGATCGAGCTGACCCTCGACTTCCTCGAGGCGGCCCGCGGGACGACCAAGAGCGTCGTCTACAACCGCGCCGAGCGCTGCCTCGACTGCCAGGGCAGCGGCGCGAAGCGCGGCACGTCGCCCTCGACCTGCGAGCTGTGCGGCGGCCGCGGCTCGGTGATCCAGTCGACGGGCTTCTTCCAGATCCAGACGGGCTGCCCGCGCTGCCGCGGCGAGGGCAAGGTCGTGCGCGACCCCTGCCAGGAGTGCGAGGGGCAGGGCCGGATCGGCCGGCGCCGCGAGGTCGAGGTGCGCGTGCCGGCCGGCGTCGACGAGGGGACGCTCCTGCGCGTCCCGGGCGAGGGCGAGCCGGGCGACCCGGGCGCGCCCAACGGCGACCTGCAGTGCGTGATCCGCGTCCGCCCGCACGAGTTCTTCGCCCGCCAGGAGAGCCACGTCCTCCTCGAGCTGCCGATCACCTTCACCCAGGCGGCCCTCGGCGCCACGATCGAGGTGCCGACGATCGACGGCAAGGAGACGCTGAAGGTCAAGCGCGGCACGCAGTCGGGCGACCTCTACACGCTCCCCGGGAAGGGGATCGTCGACCCGCACACCGGCGTCCGCGGCGACGAGGTGATCCGGGTCGCCGTCGAGGTGCCGCGAAAGCTCACCAAGAAGCAGGAGGAGCTGCTGCGGCAGCTCGCCGAGACCGAGGACGCCCACGTCAGCCCGCAGCGGAAGTCGTTCTTCGAGAAGCTCAAGGGCTACTTCGAGGGCTGAGGACAGCGAGATCCACCATGAGCGCGGATGCGACGCCCACCGACGACCAGCCGGAGACCCCCGCCGAGGGGGGCGACGCGGCCCAGCCCGACGCGGGGCAGGGCGGCGGCGACGCCGCGGCGCTGAAGAGGGAGCGCGACGAGCTGTTCGACCGGCTCGCGCGGGTCAGCGCGGAGTTCCAGAACTTCCAGAAGCGCGTCCAGCGCGACCGGGCGAAGTGGACCCAGGACGCCGTGCGCGACGTGCTCTCGGGGCTCCTCTCGGTGTTCGACGCCATCGACCTGGCCGCCGGCTCGATCGAGCGCGGCGCCGATCCGCAGGCCGTCAAGCAGGGGGTCGAGATGGTGCGCGAGGAGCTGCGGCGGCAGCTCGGCCACCAGGGCGTCACGGCCATGGACGTGGCCAAGGGGACCCCCTTCGACCCGGAGCGCCACCAGGCGATCGCGGTCGAGGAGGTCGCGGGGCTCGCGCGCGAGGAGGTCTCCTTCGTCGCCCGCGCCGGCTACACGATCGCCGACGTCGTCCTGCGGCCGGCGCAGGTCGGCGTGAGGAAGCCCGCCCCGACGCCGCCGCAGGGCGCGCCGGAGCAGGCCAGCGCCTGAGTCGTGTGATCGTCGGCTGCGGCCGCGGGTCGTAAGGTCCGGCGATCGATCGATACGACCCGCGCGCGCCGCGTCGTCTCGGCCCTGTCCTCGCACGCGGGGCCCGGCGCGCTTGTTTGCCAAGGGCGCGCCGGGGGTGATAACATTCGCGCCCTGCCGCGCGGGGCCACCCGCGCGCACGCGTCCGGCGGCGCTTCGACTCTCTCTCGCGTGCCCCCGCCCCCCCGGGCGAGGGCACCGCACTCCGAGGAAGGTGGACCGGTGGAGGGCTTCAGCCAGGAGCGGCGCGGGCTCTTCGATGGCCTGAAGGTGCCGCACAACGGCAACGCGGTGCTCATCGCCGCGCTGGGGCTCCTGGTCTACTACGCCGGGATCCGCGCCATCGAGGGGGGCCTGGGCGTCCCGGGCGAGGGGTCGTGCCGGCTGCTCGCCGGCATGCTGGGCAACCTCTCCAGCTTCTTCGGCTACCCGGGCCACGTCGTGGCGCGGATCGGCGGCTGGAGCGCCACCTGGACCGAGTACGCCGGCTACGTGTGGGTGGCGTTCGCCGTCTGGTCCGTGTCGGTGTGGGCCTTCCTGGCCGGGTCGATCACGCGCATCGCCGCGATGAAGATCGCCCGCGAGGAGGGGCTCGAGCTCAAGGACGCCCTGCGCTTCGGCGCCAAGAAGTTCCTCTCGAACGTGGGCTCGATCGCCTTCGTCCTGATCATCATCGGCTTCTTCTACCTGGTGACGAACGCCACGCTCGCCGGCTGGATCGGCCGCATCCCCTACGTCGGCGGCGTGCTCCTGGGCCTGTTCTTCGTCCTCGTGCTCGCCTCGTCGTTCCTGATCGTGCTGGCCGGCGCCCTGGGCGTCCTCGGCTTCAACCTCGCGGCGGCCGCGATCTCGACCGAGGTCTCCGACGCGTTCGACGGGGTGAGCCGGGCCTGGGACTACGTGCTCACCCGCCCGTGGAACCTGCTCCTCACCTACCTGACGACGTTCCTCTACCTGGGGATCGTCGTGTTCCTCGGGCTCACGTTCATCGAGGTGAGCGTGCGCAGCCTGGCGGTCGGCTGGTGGGGGCTCGGCGAGGCGCCGCGGACGATCGCCGTCGACGAGGGCATGCGCAAGGCGGAGACGACCCGCATCCCGCGCGACCTCGAGGTGGTCTACGTCCCCGGCCGGGCCGACTTCCTCTACGGGCAGGTGATCGGGCGCCGCTACCGCCCCGACGAGGCGGGGAACATCTTCTACCGCCAGGGCATCGAGTACGCGCTCGAGCGCTTCAAGGAGCACACGGGCGACTACCCCGAGGCGCTCGAGGAGCTCCTGGCCAACGCGCGCGCCGGCCAGCCGATCGCGGGCTGGCGCGGGCCCTACCTGTTCATGGACGGCCCGCCGCGCGACGCCTGGGGCAACCCCTACGGCTACCGCAAGGAGGGCCGGGGCGGGCAGCCCTACGACCTGTTCTCACGCGGCAAGGAGCCCGGGCCCGAGGCGACGCACGACGACGTCCACGGCCTGCAGGGCAAGGGGATCGCCGTGGGCATGGGCGAGGAGCTGAACATCGCCCCCTTCGTCGAGGGCGGCCTCCAGTTCACCGCGCGCGCGGCCAGCATCTGGATCAACATCGCGCGCCTGCTCCTCTACGGCTACTGCATCGCCTACTTCTTCAGCGCGCAGACGACCGTCTACTTCCTCCTGCGCAAGGAGGTCGAGGGCGAGGACTACACGGAGATCATGCTCGAGGAGGAGGCCGAGGACCCCGACGAGCAGCCGTTCGAGTACGGCCCCGCGCCGGCGCCGCCGGGCGACAAGCCGGCCGAGCCGCCCGGCCCGACCGCGTAGCGCCCGGGCGTGGACGCCCGGGTGAGGCTGGCCACGCTCGAGGACGCGCCGGCGATCGCGGCCCTGCACGTCGCCGCGTGGCGGACGGCTTACCGCGGCCTCGTGCCCGACGCCCTGCTCGACGCGCTCTCGGTGGCCGAGTGGGCGGCCGAGCGCCACGAGCGCCTGCGCGCGCCCGCCGCCGGTGTGCGCACGTGGGCGCTCGACCTGGACGGCGCGCTCGGCGGGTTCGCCGTGACCGGGCCGGCGCGCGACGACGACCTCGACCCCGTGCGCGCGGCCGAGGTCCACGCCCTCTACCTGCGCCCCGACCTCGTGGGCCGGGGGCTGGGCCGGCGCCTCCTCGACCACGCCCTCGAGGACCTGGCCCGGACGCGCCCCGACGCGGTCGAGGTGACGCTCTGGGCGCTCGAGGGCAACGCCCTCGCCGCGCGCTTCTACGCCCGCGCGGGCTTCGTCCCCGGGGCGCGGGCGGTGAAGACGTTCCGCGGCTTCGACCTGCCGCACGCGCGCTGGCGCCGGGCCGTGGCCCAAGGGCTCTGACCGCGCTCACCGCTTGATCTGAGAGCGAAGCGAGCAGATCGAGCGGTGGCGCGCATCCCCGAGCGAAGGCCGCGAAGCGGCCGGAGCGAGGGCGACAGGTGCCTCACTGCGGATCGGAGCATCGAGCCGCGCGCCCGGACGTGGACATCAGAACAAGCGACGGCCGCTGTGAGCGGCGTCAGACCGGCAGGCGCTCGACGAAGCCCTCGGGCTCGATCTGGATCGTCACGTGGTCGATCCCGAAGCGCTCGTGGAGCACGTCGCACAGCGCGCGCAGGAGCTCGCCCGGCGGCCGCCCCTCGTCGGCGACCACGTGGCAGGAGAGCGCCTCGAGCCCGCTCGTGATCACCCACACGTGCAGGTCGTGGACGTCGCGCACGCCGGGCGTCCCCGCGAGGGCCGCGCGCACCTCGGCGATGTCGATGTGGGCGGGCGCGTGCTCCATGAGGACCGAGACGACGTCCCTCAGCAGGTGCCAGGCCGAGTAGATGATCAGGAGGCCGATCACGATCGACACGGCCGGGTCGACCCACAGCCAGCCGAACGCCCACACGAGGGCCCCGGCGGTCGCGGCGCCTACGCTGCCCAGGGTGTCCGTGAGCACGTGCAGCCACGCGCCGCGGATGTTCACGCTCTCGGTCCGGCCGCGGTTCAGGAGCGCGAGGGCGATCAGGTTCACGACCAGGCCGCCCAGGGCGACGCCCGTGACCACCGGGCCCAGGATCGGGCGCGGCGCCTGCAGGCGGTCGACGGCCGCGGCGATGATCGCGCCCGAGATCGCCAGGAGGGCGGCGCCGTTCACCAGCGCGGCGAGCACCTCGAGGCGGTAGTAACCCCACGTCCGCTGCGGGTCCCGCGGGCGCTGCTGCGCGATCCAGATGGCGAAGAGCGACAGCGTCAGGGCGGCCACGTCCGAGAGCATGTGCCCGGCGTCCGCCAGGAGCGCGAGCGACCCCGAGAGCCAGCCGCCGACGACCTCCGCCAGCATGTAGCTGGCGGTGAGCACGACCGTGAGCAGGAGCCGCCGCCGGTCGCGCGTGCGCCGGTGGTCGTGGCCGTGACCGTGCTCGTGGCCGTGCCCGGCGTGGTCGTGCATCGCCCCGATCGTCCGGCACGGCGGGGCCAGTGTGAAGGGGGGGCTCGCGAACGCGCCCTCCGAGGGTGACCAGCCTTCGACCGGAGCAGCGAGCACCTCAGAGCCATGAAGCCATCGGCGCTCGAAGGCGAGTCCTGGTGGCCAGCCTTCGATCGGAGCAGCACGCGAGGTCGAGGGCGACGAGGCTGAGCCGCGGCGGCGAGGCGCGCGGGCGACGACGTAGCGACCTACTTCGAGCCCGCGCGCGCGCCGCCGCGGCCAGCATCGTCGCCCGCAGCCGTCGATCACACCACTCAGCCGTTCGGGCGCAGGGCCACCCCTCGCTCGAAGTCGCTCGGCGACATCGGCCGCGCGCCCTTGCGTCGCCGGATCCAGGGGATCAGCCCGCCGGCGAGGAGGACCTCGACCTGCCGCGGCGAGAGGTCGTGCAGGGCCAGGAACGTGCGGCCGCTCGGCCGGTGCTCGACCCGCACCTCGCGGCCGGCGGCGAGGGCGCGGCGGAGCCCGCGCACGACGAGCACGTCGCCCTGCGCCACGGCGTCGAGGTCGGCCGCGTGCGCGAAGCGCAGGGGCAGGACGCCGAAGTTCACCAGGTTCTGCGCGTGGATGCGCGCGAAGCCCCGGGCGAGCACCACCTGCAGGCCGAGGAAGCGCGGCGCGAGCGCGGCGTGCTCGCGGCTCGAGCCCTGCCCGTAGTTGTCGCCGGCGACGATCGCGTGCCCGCCCCGGTCGCGGCTCGCCTGCGCGCGCGCGGGGTAAGTGGGGTCGACCGGCTCGAAGAGGAACTCGCTGATCTTGACGATGTTGCTGCGGAAGGGCAGCACGCGGCTGCCGGCCGGGATGATCTCGTCGGTCGACACGTCGTCGCCGACCTTCAGCGCGACCTCCACCTCGAGCGCGTCGGCGATCGGCGGCACCTCGGGCAGGCTCGCGATGTTCGGGCCCTTCACCAGTCGCACGCGCCACGCCGCCTCCGGCGGCAGCGGCGGCGCGAGCTGCGACAGGTTCAGCACCGGCCGCTCGGGCTCGGCCACGCGCGGGTAGGCCAGCCCCAGGCGCTCGCCCAGCCGCCGCGGGTCGGTGATCTCGCCCGTGAGCCCCGCCGCCGTCGCCGTCTCGGGGCTGCACAGCCACACGCGGTCGTCCTTCGTGCCGCTGCGCCCGGGGAAGTTGCGCGGCACCGTGCGCAGGCTGTTGCGCCCGCTCGCCGGCGCCTGGCCCATGCCGATGCACCCGTTGCAGCCCGCCTGGTGCAGCCGCGCGCCGGCGGCGATGAACCGGCCGATGTGCCCGTCGGCGACCAGGTTCTGCAGCACCTGCCGCGACGACGGGTTGACGTCGAACGACACCCCGGGCGCCACCTGCCGGCCCTCGAGCATGAGCGCGGCCACGGCGAAGTCGCGGTAGCCCGGGTTGGCCGAGGAGCCCACGTAGGCCTGGTAGATCGGCGCGCCCTCGACCTCCCGCACCGGGACGACGTCGCCCGGGCTCGAGGGCCGCGCGATCAGCGGCTCGAGCGCCGAGAGGTCGAGCACCTCCTCGAGGTCGTAGTCCGCGCCCGCGTCGGGCGCCAGCTCGACCCAGTCCCCCTCGCGCCCCTGCTGGCGCAGGAACGCGCGCGTGACCTCGTCCGAGGGGAACACGCTCGTCGTGGCCCCCAGCTCCGCCCCCATGTTGGCGATCACGTGGCGGTCCATGGCCGTGAGGTGCTGGAGCCCCGGGCCGTGGTACTCGATCACGCGGCCGAGCCCGCCCTCGACGCCGTGCCGCCGCAGGAGCTCGAGGATCACGTCCTTGGCGCTGACCCAGTCGGGCAGCCGCCCCTCGAGGCGCACGCCCCACACCCGCGGCATGCGCACGTGGAACGGCTCGCCGGTCATCGCCAGCGCCACCTCGAGGCCGCCGGCGCCGATCGCCAGCATGCCGAGGGCGCCGGCGGCGCAGGTGTGGCTGTCGGCGCCGAGGAGCGTCTTGCCCGGCACCCCGAGCCGCTCCATGTGCACCGGGTGGCTCACGCCGTTGCCGGCGCGGCTGAACCACACGCCGAAGCGCCGCGCGGCGCTCTCGAGGAACAGGTGGTCGTCGGCGTTGCGGTGGTCGACCTGCGTGATGTTGTGGTCGACGTACTGCGCCGAGACCTCGGTCGCCACGCGCTCGAGCCCCATGGCCTCGAGCTCGAGCATGACGAGGGTCCCGGTCGCGTCCTGCGCCAGCGTCTGGTCGATCCGCAGGGCCACCTCCTCGCCGGGCGGCGGCAGGTCGCCGCGGCCGACGAGGTGCGAGGCGATCAGCTTCCGGGTGACGTTGTGGGGCATGGCCGCGTGCTCCGCGCCCCCCTGACGGGTCCATCGTAGGCCGCCCGTGCAGGGCGTCGACCTACGAGAAGCAGGAGACGCCGTCCTGCACCTCGTAGCGCGCCACGCCGCCGCCCTTCGGGCCCCACCAGTCGCGGCGGGCCGGCACCGACACGAGCTCCCAGCCGGGCAGCACGACGGCCGTGAGCGCGCGGCCGTGGACGCAGCCGGTGTCGATCCCCACCGCGTGGGCGCCCAGGAGCGGGCGGTCGAGGACGGTGTGGCCGAAGATCACCCGCTCGGGGCCGCGCCAGTGCTGCGTCCAGAAGCGCCACCCGGGCGGCGCCTTCGACGGCCAGTGGCTCTTCGTCGCCGGGGGGGACACGCACTGGGCGTGCAGGAGCGTGTGCGGGAGCTGCTCCTCGAGCGCCCGCCCGGGCAGGACGCCCGCGTGGACGACGGCGGCGCCGTGCTCGGGGAGGCGCAGGAGCAGCGGCAGCCCGGCCAGCCAGTCGAGGTGTCGCTCGTCGAGCGCCGCGCGGGTGCGCGCGTGGTCGGGGCTCAGCCGCTCGGGAGCGCGCCGCCGCTGCTGCAGGTGCTTCTCCTCGTGGTTGCCGAGGATCGCCTCGTGCCGCATGGCCAGCTCGACGCACTCGCGCGGCTTCGGCCCGCGGTCGACGAGGTCGCCGGCGAAGATCACCCGGTCGCTGGACGTGACGGCCAGGCGGTCGAGGAGGTCGAGGGCCTCCTCGTGACAGCCGTGCAGGTCGCCGACGACGATCGTTCGCGCGGTCATGATGCCCCTGGGACGACGCGGGGGAGCGGCGCTGTCGGAGCGCGAGCATGGGACGGTCGAAGGAGCGGGGCAAGCCGGTCCACGAGCTCACGCCGGCGGAGCTGGAGAAGGAGGCCCGCCGGTGGCGGACCCTGCTCGAGGTCTACGGCGACAGGATGGCGACGAAGGGGCTCCGGAAGCGGCTCCGCGCGATCGAGCGCCGCCTGCTTCGCGAAGACTGACGGCTCGCCGAGAGAGTCCAGGTCGAGGCGTGACGTGGCGGTTCAACGGAGACAGGTGGAACGCAGCCGCGAGCGCAGCGCGATCACACTACGGCCCGCCGCCGACGGGGTCGCCGGGCCGCGGCGGCTTGGGCGGCGGGGTCACCGGCGGCGCGTCGATCGCCTTGAGCAGCCGCTGGCTCTCGCGGCGCGTCGGGTTGGCGTAGGCCACGAGCGCCTTGATCTCGTTGACGTTCAGCTTCTCGAGGGCGTCGGCCAGGCGGCGCAGCTCCTCCGGGGCGTCCTGGATCATGAGGTAGACCCGGTCGCCGTCGGTGATCGCCTTGATCTTGCCGCCCTCGATCTTGGCGAGCGCGTGGTTCATGCGCTCGAGCTCGTCAGGGACCATCACCGCTCACTTCCGACCGAGGCCGAGCGACCGGAGCACGCGCTGCCAGAGGGAGCCCGGTGGGGCCCGTCGGTCCTCGGGCGCGCCCCCGGCCGCGGCCTGCTGCTCATCGAGGCTCGCGTACAGCATAGCCCCGCTGTCGATGTTGAGGCCACAGGCGACGCACACGACGATCGCCGGCGGGTGCATCTTCCCGCACCCCGGGCAGGGCCGGGAGCCCTGCACCACGAACTCCTGCTCCACCCGCAGCCGCTGCGACTCGGTGAGCGCCTGCCCGTCCGCCACGGACCCGCCGCGCACCTTGAGCACCTTGTTGCAGCGCTTGCAGCGCACCTGCTTGCCGGCCAGCGACTCGGGCAGGTTGAGCAGGTGGCCGCACGGGCACTGGAGCTTGATCACGGCCGCCGCCCGCCGGCGCGGCGTCGGGCGACGTCCCCGCGCTCGTGGTGCTCGCGGCGGCCGCTCACGGGCTCAGCCCTCCGCCGCCTCCTGCGAGCGCTTGCAGGTGATGCACAGGCTCGCGAACGGCAGGGCCCGCAGGCGCTCGGGGTTGATCGGCTTCTCGCACTCCTCGCACACGCCGTAGCTGCCGTTGTCGATGCGCTCGAGCGCGTAGTCGATCTGGTCGAGCTCGGCGCTCTCGATCTCGAGGATCTTGTAGTTGGTCTCCTCGTCGTTGGCGTCGCCGCCCAGGTCATCCATGTCGGCGAGGTGGTGCCCCTCGGCCGCGGTCCGCATCTCGTCGAGCTCGGAGTTGATGTTCCGGCTCAGGGCGGCCTTCTTCTGCACGAGGGCGACCTTGATCTCCTCGATGACCTCGGCGGTGACCCGCTCGGGCACGCGCGTCTCTTCGGATGACTCGTTGATCTTCTTGCGCGCCATGGATTTATCCTGCTGTGGAAGCTGATGGCCCCCTACGAAGCGGACCCACTATAGCCGCCCCCCCACGATTGTCCAAGGCACGTGCGAGCTCAGGCCGGGGCGTGCTCCAGCACGTACTCCTCGAGCTGCCGGCGCTGCACCGGGTCGAGGTCCACGAACGCGCAATGGAGGAAGTGGGCGCGCCGGCCGCCGCCCTCGCGGTAGCCGCGGCCGAGCACGCGGGCGCGCAGGTCGCGGATCACCCCGCCGCCGAGGGCCAGGTCGAGGCCGAGCTCGCTGCCGCGGCGCACGTCGCGGTCGGCCAGCAGCGCCAGGCCGCCCGTCGAGACGTCGAGCGCCTCGACCTCGACCCCCTCCGGATCGTCGGGGGCGAAGCCGTCCGGCAGGCGCTCGACGGCCACCCAGAAGGGCGCCTGCCCCAGCGGCGCGCGCGGCGCGCGCCGGCGCTCCTCTCGCAGGAGGAAGTCGCCGTGCGCGAGCTCGTGGCGCGGCCGCTCCCCGGCCGGGCTGCGACGCGGGCGCACGGCGGTGCGGAAGCGGTAGGTCCCGTCGCCATCGCGGCTGAACGAGGCCCACGCGGGCGCCGCGGGGAGGGCGCGCGCGCGGCCGAGCGGCTCGATCGTCACGGCCGCCTCGTCGACGGCCACCACGCGCGCGTCGGCGCGCGCGCCGTCGTCGTAGCGCAGCTCGACGCGCTCACCCGAGCGCACGTCGTGGGTCGACTGGGCCGGCCCGGCGACGCCGTCGAACCCGAGCTGGCGGCGGAGCGCCGCGAGGCGCTCGAGGTGCGCCCGTCCGCCCCCGAGCCGCTGCACCTCGGCGCGGGCGAAGCGGTCGAAGTCGCGCCGCCGCGCCAGGACCAGGTAGGGGGCGTCGGGCAGCTCCTCGCGCGCCCACGCGGCCAGGAGCTCGCGGTCGAGCCCCGAGAGCCCGCGCTGGGCGGCGGCCGCGTTGAACCGGCTCCACGCCTGGCGGCGCGCCGCCTCGCGCCGACCGGTGAACGGCATGCCGAACGCGAGCGCGGCGAGCACGAGCGCCGGCAGGAGCATGGCGGGGAGCGAATCGAGCACCGGGGGCACGTCAGGCGCCCTGCCGCTTCATGGCCTCGACCGCCTCGTCGGCGTTCGTCGCGGACAGGAGGGCGCCCCGCACCTCCGGCCGCAGGAGCTGGCGCGCGATCGCGGCCAGGTTCGTCACGTGGCGGTGCCGCTTGCGCAGCGGCGTGATCAGCAGGATCACGATCCGCGTGATCGAGTTGTCGACCGCCTCGAAGTGCACCCCCTCGGGGAACACGCCCAGGGCCGCGACCTCGCGCTCGACGCGCGACGTCGTCCCGTGCGGGATCGCGATCCCGCACTCGAGCCCCGTGGAGAGCCGGCGCTCGCGGGTCATGATGGCCTCGAGCAGCTCGTCGCGCGCGTCGCCGGGGACGGCCCCCTCCGACAGCAGGCAGTCGAGGAGCTGCTCGATCGCGGCCTCCTTGCGCGGCGCGGCGAGCCCCACCCATACGAAGCGGTTGCGCGTGAGGGTCAGCAGGTCCATGGCGCTCGTGCCGTCGTCGCCGTCGCCCTCCCCGGCGGGCGGCGTTCGCTCGGCGCCGGCGTTGTGACCGTCCTCGTGGGCAGACATGATGAGCTCGTCCCGCACCAGGATAAACCGCCGGCACGCGGTTGGAATAGGGACGCAGCGCCGGTGGTTCCGTGGTATGGGAGCACGTGGGAGAGGACGTGGTCACGAGTTCACGTGGCGAGCCGAGCGGCGACGCCGTCGGCGATGGAAGCAGTGGAGGCCGTGGAAGCCGTGGAGGCCGTGGCGGACAGCCGTCCGCCGCCGGCAGCCAGGCCGAGTTCGAGGAGCTCGTCCTCCCGCACCTCGACCTGCTCCAGGGCTTCGCCCTGCGCCTCACCCGCAACCGCGCCGACGCCGACGACCTGCTCCAGGACGCGCTCTACCGCGCCTACCGCGGCCTCGGCGGCTTCGAGCGGGGCACGAACTTCAAGGCCTGGATGTTCCGGATCATCACCAACGCGTTCATCTCGCGCCGTCGCTCGGACGCCCGCGCCCCGCGCCTCGTCGACCTCGACGCGGTCGACCCCGGCGCCGAGCCCGCGCCCGACCAGGCGGAGGCCCTGCGCGAGGAGCTCGTGGACGCGACGACCGACTGGCGGCGGGTCTACGCCGAGCACGTCGACGACGATGTGAAGCAGGCGCTCGACGAGCTGCCGCTCGAGTTCCGCCTGCCGCTCCTGCTCTCGGGCCTCGGGGGGCTGCGCTACCAGGAGATCGCCGACGTGCTGCGCATCCCGATCGGCACGGTCATGTCCCGCCTGTTCCGCGCCCGCCAGCGCCTGCGCCGCGCCCTGCGCGACTACGCCCTCGCCCGCGGGATCGCCGTCGGGCGCGTGGAGGAGGCCTGATGCGCTGCCCCGAGGTGCGCGACCTGCTCCACGCCTTCCTCGACGGCGAGCTCGAGGTCGACAAGAACGTCGCCATGCTCAAGCACCTCGAGCTCTGCCCGCCTTGCCGGGAGCGCTCGGGATGCGAGCAGGAGCTGCGCGAGGTCGTCGTCCGCGCCTGCTGCGAGCCGGTCGCGCCCGAGCGCGCGCGCGCGCTCCTGGCGGCCGCCTGCCGCCCGGGCCCCGACGCCCTGGGTGGCGACGCCCCGGCGGCCGCCGCGCCGCGGGTCCCCTCCCGCCGCTGGCGTCGCTGGTCGGCGGCCGCGGCCGTCGTCGCGCTGATCGGCGGCGCCGGCGCCTGGGCGCTCCGGGCCCCGTGCCCCGGCAGCGACTGCAGCACGCGCAGCCTCCTCGCGTGGGCCCGCGCGCAGGCCCAGCTCGAGCCGCCGCTGCCGCTCGAGGACCTCTACGAGCGCCTGGGCGAGCGCTTCGACGCGCCCGCGCCGGCCGGGCTGACGCTCCTCGGCGGCAACACCCTGACGATCGACGGCCAGCGCGCGCCGCTGCTCCGCTACCGGTGCGACTGCGACGGCAAGGTCGTCGTCGTGGCGCGGGTCCCCGGCGTCCACGTCCACGGGCGCGACGTGCGGCGCCTCGCCGACGGCCGCAGCTACGTGGTCGTCGAGCACGAGGGCGCGAAGCTCGTGGGCTGGCAGGGCGGCGACGGCGGGCTGTGGTGCGTGATCGGCTGCGAGGCCCTCCCGCGCGAGCGCCTCTACGTCCTCGCCTCCGCCATGCGAGGTTGATCGACGGCTGCGGCCGCGGATGCCGGGCGAGGGGGGGCGCGCGCGGCCGATAGGATCCGGCGATCGATATCGGCCGCGCGCGCTCCCCCCTCGCCTCGGCCTCCGCAGCCTCGCCTCGCTTGTTGCTGCGTTCCTCCCGTGGCCTTGGCGCGCGGTGTGATCGACGGCTGCGGCCGCGGATGCCGGGCGAGGGGGGGCGCGCGCGGCCGATAGGATCGGCGATCGATATCGGCCGCGCGCGCTCCCCCCTCGCCTCGGCCTCCGCAGCCTCGCCTCGCTTGTTGCTGCGTTCCTCCCGTGGCCTTGGCGCGCAGTGCGATCGACGGTTAGGCCTGGCGAAGCGAAGCGAGGCGAGACGAAGCGAGGCGAGACGAGGCGAGGCGAAGCGAAGCGAGGCGAGGCGAGGCGAGGCGAGACGAGGCGAGACGAGACGAGGCCAGGCTTCGCCTCCTGCGGCGCTCCTCCCGTGGCCTGAGCGCGCGTCCTCGGCTCCGCCATGCGGGGGTAGCGTCAGCGCTTGTAGGGGTCCCAGGGCGTGCCGTAGATCTGCCGGTTGAGCGTCGTCTCGTAGGCGTAGCGCCGCTGCTGCTCCGAGAGCGGCGGGGGCTTGTAGTCGAAGCTCGCCGAGGGCGCCCAGGCGCGCGTGTAGCTGCCCGCGCTCTCGTGGCGCTCCGCGGCCCGGGCCTGCGCCTCCAGCCGCTCTCGCTCCCGCTTCTTCGCCTCGGCCACCTCGGCGGCGACCTCGGCCCGCCGGCGCTCGGCCAGCGCGCGCACGTGGTCCGCCTTCTCGCGGTCCACGATGTGCGACGCCGCCTCGCTCAACGTCTCGGCCGAGGGCTTGTGCAGGACGGTCGCGTAGGTGAACCAGTGCTCGTCGTCGCCCAGCGCGAAGAGCAGGGCGCGCATGGTGCGCTCGCTCCGCGCGTGCACCGCCGCGGCCCAGCGCCGCTCGAAGTCCCGCCGCCGCGCCGCCGCCTCCGCCTCGCGCGCGCGCTGCGCCTCGGCCTCGAGGGCCGCGCCCTCGCGCGCGTGGTTCTCGGCGTAGGCGTCGAACAGCCGCTGGGTGGCCTCGCGCGCCGTCGTCCCGGTGACGCGCAGCAGCTCGCTCGACGGGTCGGCCGGCCACAGGTGGTGGAAGACGGTGGTGCCGCGCTCGACGACCTTGACCACGCTGAGCGGCCGCGCCAGCCAGCGGCCGCCCTCCTGCACGAGGAGCGCGGGGAAGTGGTAGAGGCGCCGCACGCCGGGGGTCTCCTGCGGACGCTTCTTCAGATCGGGCGGCGGCAGGACTTCGGCCGCGTCCCACACGGGCCCGCTCAGGTGCCGGAAGTCCGCGGAGGCGTAGCCCCAGGCGTGCGCCGGCGCGGGGGTCCCCGCGACGTGGCCCGGCTCGCCGGGCCGGGCGTGGCGCACCAGCCACCAGGCCACGTTGGGCATGCTGGTCCCGGCGCGCAGGTCCACGCCGGCCACCGGGCCCGGGCCATCCGGGTGCACGGGGCGCAGCCCGACCGCGCCGGGCAGGGCGGCGAAGTGGCCGTCGCGCTGCAGGAGCTCCCACAGCCCCTCCTCCGGCGAGGTGCCGGGCGCGGGTCGGGCCAGGTAGTCCCCGAGCGCCACGATGCGGTACTCCGGCGCGGCCAGGAGCTCGAAGCCCTCGCCGAGCAGGTGGTCCTGCACGCGCCCGTCGGGCGTGTGGGTGGAGAGCACGGTGAAGCGCCCGCGCCCGTCCAGGAGCTGGAAGCGGTAGGAGCCGAGGTCGAGGCCGCACGCGGGCGCGAAGCGCTCGTAGTAGCCCAGGAGCGCCCCGTCGGGCGCCAGGAGAGACGCGTCGAGGCGACCGACCGTGGCGCCCGCGTGCACCTCGTCGAGCTTGCGGTGCACGATGAGCCAGCCGCGGGTCTTACGCCGGAAGACCCACGACGGCTCGTCGGCCTCGCGGCCGCGCGGCGGCTCGAGGTAGCGCTCGATCATGACGATGTCCGTGTCCACGAGCCGCCGCGCCTGCGGGTCGAACCAGCGCCAGCGCGGGAGCTGCTCCGGCGGGCAGGGGCGCTCGCGCAGGCCCTTCAGGCGCCAGGGCACCTGCGACGCGTCGTCGCGGCGGCGGAGGCGCTCGTCCGCCGGGAGCACGAACACGCCGTGCCCGGGGATCGCGGTCATGGCGTGGTAGCCGAGCGGCAGGAGGACCTGGCCCGTGCTCGCGTCGCGCAGCTCGTGGAACGCGTGGTCCGGGGTGCCGAAGGTCGAGTCGGGGCTCGCGCCGCGGACCTCCCCCCCTGGGATCGCGACGGTGTAGGTCAGCCGCCCTCCGGCCTGCGCCGGCTCGGCCTCGAACACGGCCAGCCGGTGGCCGCCCACCTCCACCACCGGGCCGGGCGTGAGGGGCGTCAGCCCGTCGGGGAAGGTCCGCCGGAGGGTCTCCCGGACGGGCGGCACGGGCTCGGGGGTGGACTCGCAACCGACGAGGCCGAGGAGCGCGGCGGCGGCGAGGACGGCGGGGCGTGGCATGCCGGCATTCGACCCCCGAGGGCGCCGTGGAGTCAATCCGGCGATCCGGTCCGCAAGGTCGCGGGCGCGAGGGCCGCGGCCCTCAGCGGGCGCCGCCGCGGTGGTACCACTCGAGCCAGGCGCGCTGGTCGAATTCGAAGCTCGCGTCGCCCTCGGGGAGGAAGCGGTCCAGCGCGCGCTTGGCGGCCTGGCGCAGCTTCAGGTCGGTCGAGGCGAGGAGCCCGACGAGCGTCGGCACGTGGTCGACCATGTGGAGCGAGGCCACGGCGTCGCATGCGGCGAGGCGCACCTCGAGGGCGTCGTCGTGGAAGGCGCGCTCGACGAAGGTCCGCCCGTTCGACTCGCCGACCGTCCCCAGCGCCTCGACCGCCGCCGCGCGCACGGCCGGGGCCTCGTCCTTCACCGCCGCGCGGCCCAGCTCGGCCACCACGTCGCGCTTCTTGTAGGCGCCGAGGGCGCGCGCCGCCGCCGCCCGCAGCCGCGGCTCGCCCTGCTCGAGCGCCGCGACGAGCGGCTCGCGCGCCTCGGGCGGCGGGCCCTGCACGCCCAGGACCCACGCCGCCGGGACGGCCAGGTGGTCGCGCTCCGCCACGTGCTTCACGAGGCGCTTGCGGTCGCTCCAGAAGGCGATGGCCCCGCCGACGCCCACGACGCCCACGATCAGGAACACGGCCGTGAGCAGCTTCGAGCCGTGCCCGCGGCGGCCAGAGCTGTGCGGCGTGAAGCCGGTCGGGTGGTTCATGGGGGGCAGGATAGCAGCGCCCCGCGCCGGCCTCACGGCCGCCCGCCCCGCGTCACCCCCGCAAGCCCTCCGGGCGCAGCACGCCGCGCCCCCGCGGCGGCTCCGTCTTTCCCCCTCCGCGGGCAGAGGCCCGCGCTTCAGACGCGCCTACCCCACCGCCGCAGGGACGCGACGTGCTACGCCCGGGAGCTCAGGCCCGGTAGGCGACCAGCTCCGGGTGGGCGTGCCCGTTGCCGTTGCCGTTGCCGTTCGAGCGCCGCGCCGGCGCCGGCGCCGGGACCGGGTCGGGCGCGGCCGCGCAGGCCCGCTGGTAGAGCTTCACGGCGGTCATCGCCGTGCGCACGCGATCCTTCATGTTCAGCTCGGAGATCCCGACGCTCGGGATCTGCTGCCACGCGAGGAGGAAGTCGAGGATCCCGTCGATCCGGTTGATCTCGTCCCACTCGACCTGCTCGCGGAAGCCGTCGTTGACCATGCACTCGCGGTGCGGCCGCACGAAGAGCACCAGGCTGTCGCGCACCCGCCCGAAGTAGCGCATGCAGTCGCCGTCGAGGAGCTGCGGGATGACCATCGAGTGGCGCGCCGCGTAGGCCAGGTTGTCGAACGTCCGGTCGGAGACGAAGCCGCCCGGGTAGCGCTCCTCGACCTCCATCTGCCGGCGGAACACCTCGCGCTGGTACTCGCCGGCGCGCACGACGTCGACGCGCAGGGTCTCGAACGAGAGCTCCATCTCGGCGATCACCTGCCGGGCGACCTCGTTGATCAGCGGCAGGCCGAGCTCGCGCGCGATGTGCCGCGCCAGGGTCGTCTTGCCCGTGCTGTGGGCCCCGCACACGTAGATCCTCAGCGGCTGCACGCGCGACCTCCCGCCGGGGCGGCTCGCCCTCGACGGCCGAGAGGCTACCCCCCGCCACCGACAGGCCCGGGCGCGCCGCGCGCCGGCGCCGCTTGTGGCCCGCCGCCGTCGGGCGAGGATGCCCGCGTGTTGACGCGCCTGCGCGAGCTTTACGCCGCCGCCCCCTCGGGCTTCGACGCCCCGGTCGACGACCGCCTGGCGGTCGAGCGCGCGGCCGGCGAGGGGGCGCAGGCCTACGGCGAGCTGCGCGAGGCCGAGGCGCTGCGCCTCCTGCGCTGGCTGCGACTCGGGCCCGACGACGCCCTGTTCGACCTCGGCGCCGGCACGGGCAAGCTCGTCCTGTGGGCCGCCGCGACCACGCCCGTGGGCCTGGCGGTCGGCGTCGAGCTCTCTACCCACCACCACGCCGTCGCCCAGGGCGTGCTCGGCGGCCTGCTCGCCGGCCTCCCGCCGGGCGACGCGGCCGCCCTGCGTTCCCGCGTGCGCCTCGTCCGGGGCGACCTGCGCGCGGTCGACCTGACCCCGGCGACCGTCGTCTACGCCTGCTCGAACTGCTTCCCCCGACGCCGTCCGCGCCCACCTCGCCGCGCGCGCCCACGCCGCCCCGCGCCTCCGGGCGCTCCTGACCACGCGCGCCCTGCCCTCGCCCTGGCAGGAGCGCTTCGAGGAGGTCGGCCGCGCGCGCGTGCTCACGACCTGGTCCGAGAGCGAGCGCGTGATCGTCTACATCAAGCGGTCGCGCGGTGCTCCGGATCCTCCATGTGCTTGACCAGCTCCGCGTAGTGGCCGCCGCGGGCGACGAGCTCCTCGTGCGTGCCGCGCTCGACGATCCGCCCGGCCGCCAGGACGAGGATCTGGTCGGCGTGGCGCACGGTCGACAGGCGGTGCGCGATGGCGAAGGTCGTGCGGTCCTTCTCGACGTCCTCGAGCGCCGCCTGGACCAGCCGCTCGGTCTCGGCGTCCAGCGCGCTCATGGCCTCGTCGAGGAGCAGCACCTCTGCCCGGCGCAGGATCGCCCGGGCGATCGTCAGCCGCTGGATCTGCCCGCCCGAGAGCCGCGCCCCGCGCTCGCCCACGACGTAGTCGTAGCCGCCCGGCAGCCGCTGGATCTCCTCGTGGATGCGCGCCTTCCGCGCCGCCTCCTCCACCTCCTCGTCGCTGGCGTCGAGGCGGCCGTAGCGGATGTTCTCGCGCACCGTGTCGTTGAAGAGGAACACGTCCTGCGACACGAGCCCCAGCCGCGAGCGCCACGAGTCGAGGTGCACGCCCGTGAGCGGCCGCCCGTCGACGAGCACGCGGCCGGCCGTCGGGTCGATGAACCGCGCCAGCAGGTCCATGAGGGTCGACTTGCCGCTGCCCGTGCGCCCGACGAAGGCCGTCGTCGTGCCGACCTTCGCCGTGAAGCTCACGTCGCGCAGGACGTCGGTCTCGCCGTCGTAGGAGAAGCTCACGCCGTCGACGGCGATCTCCGCCGCGAGGCGCTCGAGCGGCGGCGCCGCCGGGTCGACCACGATCCGCGGCGGCGTGTCGAGGACCTCGAGCGCCCGGTGCAGCGACGGGAGCGAGTCCTGCAGCGTGTTGTAGGCCGTGACCATCGACTTCGTCGGCCGGTACATGAGGATGATCAGCCCGGCGAACGTGGCGAAGCGGCCGGCGTCGAGCCCCCACAGGCGGCTCACGACGATGTAGCCGCCGGCGAGCAGCACGAGCGGGAAGGTGACGTCGTTGACCAGGTGGATCCACGTGCGCGACCCCGTGCGCGCGCGGACGACCGACACCTCGGCCTGGTAGGCCTGGCCGGTCGAGGCCTTGAAGCGCTCGAGCTCGAACGCCTCGCGGCGGAAGACCTTCACCACGCGCACGCCCGAGAGCATCTGGTGCATGGCCTCGATCACCTCGGCCATGGCGCCCTGGCGGCGGCGGGCGCTGCGCCGGATGAACTTGCCCCACCAGCGGATCGGGAGCATGACCACGGCCGAGAGCAGGAGCAGGCACAGCGAGAGCTGCCAGGAGACGACCAGCGCCACGCAGTAGAGGAGCAGGATGCGCACCGGCTGGAGCAGCAGCACCTGCACGAGCGGCAGGAGGACGCCGTTGGCGGTGCGGGCCAGGTCGCCCACGAGGCGCGTGAGCAGGTCGCCGCGGCGCTGGTCCTGGAGCTGCCCGAGCGAGAGCGACAGGACGTGCCGGACGACGCGGAGCTGCAGGTCCATGTAGACGCGCGCCACGACCTCGGCCGAGATCGCCGCCGTCAGGTAGCGCGAGACGCCGAGGACGGCCGCCAGGCCCAGGGCCAGGAGCAGGATCCTCAGGAGCGTGTCCTTGACCGCGCGCAGGCCCCGCTCGCGCCCCTGCTCGCGCGCCTCGAGCGACAGCGCCGCCGCCACCGCCCGCGCCTCCGGCGGGGCCGCGCGCGGGTCGCCCGCCGCCAGGAGCACGCGACCGGCCTCGGCCTGGAGCGCCACCGCCCGGGCGAGGGCCGCCTGTTCGGTCGGGTCGTCGCCGGGCCGGGCCTCGACGAGGACGCGCCGCGTGCGCTCGAGGAGCTGGCACACCGGGTCCTGCGCCCAGGCCGGGACCTCGACGGTCCGCCCGGCGAACGGCGGCAGGGCGGCCGCGTCGATCGGGTCGCCCGGGGCCGGGCGCTCGAGCGCCTCCTCCACCGCCGCGTCGACGGCCGACCCGTGCGTGGCCCGGAGCGACCCGACGTGGGCCACGTCCCCGGCCTCGGCCGCCTCGTCGCCGCCGCGCAGGAGCACCTGGTTGAGGAGCGGCTGCAGCAGGTAGGCCTGCCCGCCCTCGGCCAGGGCCGTGACGGCCGTCAGGGCCAGGACGAAGGCGATCCGCGGGGCCTGGGGGCGGAAGAAGGGGACCAGGCGCCGGACCTGGGCGACGTCGCGCGCGGCTGCCACTAGGTGATGCCGTAGCGCTTCATCTTCTTGAGCAGGCCGGGCCGCGAGAGGCCGAGCCGCCGCGCCGTCTCGCTCCGGTTGCCCCCGGCCGCGGCCAGCACGCGGGCGATCGCCTCGCGCTCGAACATGGAGACGATCTCCTCGAGGGGTCGGCCGCGCTCGACCATGAGCATCATGGCGTCCGCGCCGTCGGTCACGGCCACGCGCCGGATCGCCGACTGCGCCCGGTCCGGCCCCGCCCCGCCGAGGAGCTTGGGCGGCAGGTGCGCGGGCAGGATCCGCTCGCCCGCGAGCGTGAACAGCGCCTTGGTCGTGTTCTCCAGCTCGCGCACGTTGCCCGGCCAGTCGTGGTGCACGAGGAGCTGCAGCGCCTCCCGGCTCACCTCCGGCGCCGGCCGCCGCTCCTGCTGCGCGATCTGCCGCAGGAAGTGGTCGAGGAGGAGCGGCACGTCCTCCTTGCGCTCGCGCAGCGGCGGCAGCTCGATCGTCATCACCGCGATCCGGTAGTAGAGGTCCTCGCGGAAGCCCCCCTCGCGCGACATCTGCAGCAGGTTCTTGTTCGTCGCGCAGACGAGCCGCACGTCGACCTTCTTGATGTCGCGGCCGCCGACCGGGCGCAGCTCGCCCTCCTGCAGCACGCGCAGCAGCTTGGCCTGCATGCGCTCGGACATCTCGCCGATCTCGTCCAGGAACAGCGTCCCGCCATCGGCGGCCTCGAACAGGCCGACGCGGTCCTGGTCGGCGCCGGTGAAGGCGCCGCGCACGTGGCCGAAGAGCTCGGCCTCGAGCAGCGTCTCGGAGACGGCGGCCACGTTCTCGGCGATGAACGGCCCGGCGCGCCGCGGCGAGTTGTAGTGGATCGCCGCCGCGACCAGCTCCTTGCCGGTGCCCGACTCGCCGTGGATCAGGATCGGGTGGTGCGACTCGGAGAGCCGGTCGAGGAAGCGGAACAGCTTCTTGATCGCCGCCGACTCGCCGATGATGTTGGCGTAGCGGTGGCGGCGCCGCGCCTCGAGCTCGGACGTGCGGGCCAGCGCCAGGCGCGCCCGCTCCAGCTCGGAGGCCTGCGCCTGGTGCAGCGCCTGCCGGCGGATCGGCCCGGCGACGAGGCGGCCGAAGGCCAGGAGCAGGTCGCGCTGGGGCTCGGCGAAGCGGTCGACGGCCGAGCGGTTGTCGAGGTAGATCACCCCGACGACCTCCTTGGCCCACAGGATCGGGGCGGCGATCACCGATCGGAGCCCCTGCGCGACGATGCTCTCGCGCCCCTTGAAGCGGTCGTCGAGCTGCGCGTCGCCCACGAGCACGGCCGACCGCGTGCGCAGGACCTCGCCCACGACCCCCTGGCTGAGCGCCGTGTCGCGGGAGGGGAGCCCCGGGACGTCGCGGTCGAGCGCCATGCGCAGGCGCAGGGCCCCGCCCGCCTCGCGCAGGAGGATGAACCCGCGCCGCGCCTTGGTCGCGTCGACGATGATCCCGAGGGTCAGCTCGAGGAGCGTGTCGAGCTCGAGGTCGGAGCCGAGCGCCTGCGCGACCAGGCCCAGGATCGACTGCCCGGCGTGGCCGAGGATCAGCGGCGCGAGCTGCGGCTCCTCGAGCCGCAGCGCCTGCGTCTGCGCGTGCTCGCGCGCCCGGACGGCCGCCGACGAGGGCGCGCCGGGGGCGGCGGGCGCGCCGCGCGCGACCTGCGGGTCCCACACGTCCGAGGCCGCCCACAGCCCCGAGCCGCGCGTGTCGGTGAGCGCCGCCACGCGCGACAGCTCCTCGCCGTCCTTCTGCGGCGGCCGGGACACCCGGTCGCGCCCGTGGCGCTTGGCCTCGGCCAGCGCCGCCTCGGCGCGGCGCAGGAGCCCGTCCCAGGCGCGGTCGTCGCCCGGCGCGACGGCCACGCCGGCGCTGAGGGTCACGCGCGCCTCGCGCATGGACCCCTCGAGGACCTGCGCGGCGACGCGCTGCCGCACGCGCTCGGCGACGCCCTCGGCCACCGGCGCCTCGGCGCCCGGCAGCACGACGACGAACTTGCCGCCCGCCTCGCGCCCGGCGAACGCGCGCTGCTCGGGCCGCTCGGCGAGCGCCGACACGAGCGCGCGGGCCACCTGCGCGATCACGTCGTCGCCCGCGCGCAGGCCGAACATGTCGTTGAGCAGGCCCAGGTAGTCGATGTCCAGCTTGATCAGCCCGACGAGCGGCGCGGCCTCGATGTCGGGCGCCGTGGTGGCCGCGGCGTCCGACGACGCGGCCAGGAGGCGCCGCAGCTCGAGGATCACGGCCGGGAACGAGGCCAGCCCCGTGAGCGGGTCCTTCGCCAGCGCGTCCAGCGCCTCGGCCGAGCGGAGCTGGTCGGCGCGGGCCCGCGCCTCCTTCTCCAGCGCCTCGGCCGCCTTCGCGCCCTCCTCGCCGGCGCCGGTGAAGGTGATCGTCGTCGCGCCGATCTCGATCCGGTCGCCCGGGTTGATCAGGGCGCGCGACACGAACCGCCCGTTGAGGCGCGTGCCGTTGCGGCTGCCGAGGTCGAGCAGCCAGTAGCGGCGCTCGTCGTCGCGCTCGATCGCGCAGTGCTCGCGCGACGCCGACGTGTCCTCGATGATGATCGTGTTGGTCAGGGCGCGGCCGATCGAGATGCGGGCGTCGTCCGCGACCTCCTGGACCCACGCGCTCTGCCCGACCTCGACGACGACCCTGGTCACGCGGCAGAGTGTAAACGTCGTCGACGGTGCGGGCCAGTAAACGCGTCGGCGGTCGTGGCTTGGCTGAGCACAAGGCAGGCCGCGCGCGCCGCGGCGCGTCTGGTAGAACCTCCCTCCCGCCGAGGTGAACCACATGACCCGACCCCGCGCCGCCGCCGCGCCGGCGCTCGCGCTCCTCGCCCTCGCCGGCTGCGGCAACCTCCAGGTGCAGGAGAGCGGCGCCGTGGACCCCGGCCGCCAGCCGCTGCCCGGCGGGCTGCCCATGTCGTTCGACCGCCTCGGCGACGTGCGCATCGCGGAGCGGCGGATCGACCTGCCCAAGCGGCGCGAGGTGGAGCGCTTCGGCCTGACCGTCGTCGACGTCACCTCGCTGCACCGCCTCGCGCCGCCGCACCTGCTCGAGCACCGCCTCGTCGTCTCCTCGATCGAGCGGCCGTCGCCGCTGGCCGCGGCCGGCCTGCGCCCGTTCGACGCCGTCACGGCGCTCGACGGCCGCCCGGTCGAGTCGCTCGACGACCTCGTCACGCGCCTCGGCGCCAAGGAGCCCGGCGAGGCCGCGCGCCTCTCCGTCGTGCGCCCCGGCGGGCAGACGGCGGAGGTCACGGCCGAGGCGGCCGAGCGCGTCGTCAGCTCGGGCGGCTTCCGCGTGCCGCTGCTCGTCGAGCGCCAGTCGAGCGGCGCGGGCCACGCGCTGGGCCTCGGCCCGCTCGACGCGCTGTTCTACTACCGCAGCGCCCTCGAGCACTGGGCCGTCCCCCGCGGCGCGCCCGCCCCCGACGCGTCGCCGTTCCCGCCGGTCGACCAGGACCTGGCGATCGCCTCGCGCTCGCGCTTCGGGCGGCGCTTCGAGTGGGGGGCGCTGCTGAACATGTTCCTGTGGGAGTCGGACGTCGACCTGCAGACCGGCGAGGAGCGCGGCCGCTTCCGCCTCTTCTGGGTCCTGTCGTTCGGCGACGAGCTCACCCCCCGCGGAGGTGGCGCGTGAGGGCGCTCGTCCTGCTCCTGCCGCTCGTCGCCGGCTGCTACAGCTACGTGCGCCCCGGCGACACGTCGCCCCTGCCCGCGGCCGGCTTCGTGCTCACGCGCGGCGGGCAGCGCCTCGACGTCGACGCGGCCGGCGGCCTCGTGCTCGGCCACGCCCCCGATGACATCGAGGCGGCGCTCGGCGTGTCGCTCGAGCCGGGCCCCGACGGCCTGACCGTGACCGAGCTGCGCCAGGGGACCGAGGGGCACGTCGTGGCGCTCGAGCCGGGCGACGTGCTGCTCGAGGCGCGGCCGCTGGCCCCGTGGCTGCCGGCCGAGCTGCGCGTCGAGGGCGCGCCCGGGATCGAGGTGCGCGAGCTCGACGACCTGCGCGGCCTCGCCGCCGTCGAGGGCCTCGAGCTGGGGCTGCGCGTGCGGCGCGGCGACCGCGAGGTGCTCCTGCGCCAGCCGCTGCGGCGTCCGACCCTCGTCGCCACGCGGCCCTGGGCGCCCGCGATCGCGGCCGAGCTCGGGATCGAGCTGGCGCGGCTCGACGACTGGCCGGCCTCGCGCCTCCCCGCCGAGGCCGGCCCCGAGGACTACCTGGTCGTGCGCGTCCAGGCCGGGTCGCCCGCCGCCGTGGCCGGGCTGCGGCCGCTCGACGTGATCGACAACGACGAGGGCCTGTTCGACCTGCGGCTGGGGAACATCCCGCCGGAGCTGGCCGCCGTGGCCGAGCAGCTCCGCGCCGCCCTCGACCGCGACCCGGCCGCGCGCCTGACGACCGTGCGCCGGACCGACGGCCGCAGCACGGCGCTGGAGCTCACGCCGCCGCGCGCGCCGCGCGACTCGGGCCTCCTGCTCCTGTGGGGCTACCAGGCCAACCACGTGCGCTCGCACTTCGGGCTCCTGCCCCTCGACCTCCTCTTCCACCACGCGACCGACGCCGCCTACGACCCGCTGACCGACACGTTCTCCGTCGGCCGGCGCTGGTCGCTCCTGACGATCTTCCAGGCGCAGTCGGCCAAGGGCGGCGCGCACGAGGGGCTGCACGTGAGCGTGAACCCGCTCGCCGACGAGCCCCGCCTGCGCTACCTGCTGGAGCGGATCATCCCGGGCGCCGGCGTCGAGTAGGCCCACCACGCCCCGGTGCGCGGGTCCACGGCGCGGGGCGGCGCGTCGACCGGCCGCGCCGTGAGCCGCAGCCGGGCGGCGCCGCGGGCGA
>JAHBXY010000101.1 GCA_019636275.1 Planctomycetota bacterium
CAGGGCCCGCGACGCGCTCGCGCGGGAGGTCGCGGCCCTGCGCGCGGAGCCCGGCGCGCCGCGCGAGCTCGAGGTCCATGACGACGCCCTCGACCTGACGCGCCTCGACCTGCCGCGCGGCGCCCTGATCGAGCTCCACCTTCCGGATGCGTCCGCGGCGGGCGAGCCCCGGCTCGAGGCCGGCGGGCGGCTCCTGTGGCCCGCGCCCGGCGACGCCGGCCCGGGGCTGCGCTTCTGGGTCCTGAGCGACGACCTGCCGCCCGACGGCCGCCTGCGGCTCGTCGGCGGCCGGGCCGGCCGCCGCGCGGAGGTGCAGGCGCTGCCGCTCCCGGCCGGCGCCGCCGCCCGCGTGGGCGCGCTCCTCCGGGCGGCCGGCGTCGTCGGCGGGGGCGCCTGACCATGGGGCTCCTCGACGCGCTGGCCACGTTCTTCGGCAGCTACGCGGCGACCGTCGCCATGGGCTGCGCCTGCAGCTACCTGGGCCTGTTCACGGTCCTGCGCCGGATCGTGTTCACGGGCGTGGCCCTGGCACAGCTCGCCGCCGCCGGGGTCGCCGGCGCGTTCTTCGTCGCCGACCACCCCGCCACCCCGCGGCCGCTGGCCGACCTGGCCGCGCGCCACGGGGCCACGGTCGGCAGCCTGGGGCTGGCCCTCCTCGGCGCCCTCGGCCTCCAGGCGCGGCCGTCGCAGAAGCGCGTCGCCCCCGACGCGGTCGTCGGGATCGCCTACGCCGCGGCCTCCGCGCTGGCGATCCTCCTCGTGTGGCGCAGCGCGCGCGGGCTCTCGGAGCTGCGCGACATCCTCGCGGGCGAGGTCCTCCTCGCGCGCGAGGGCGAGCGGCTCTGGCTGTGGGTCGGCCTGGCGGCGGTCGCCATCGTCCACGCCGCGCGGCGGCGCGAGTTCCTGCTCGTCTCGTTCGACCCGGAGTTCGCGCGCGCCATGGGCGCGCCCGAGCGGCGGCACCAGCGCCTGCTCCTCGTGACGCTCGCCGTGGCCGTGGCCCTGTCGCTCAAGGCCGGCGGCCTGCTGCTCGTCTTCTCGTTCCTCGTCCTGCCGCCGGCGGCCGGGCTGGTCCTCGGCCGGACGCTCGACGCGGCCACGTGGCTGGCCCTGGCGATCGCCGCCGGGTCGTCGCTCCTCGGCTTCCTCCTGGCGATCGGCCTCGACCTGCCCGTCGCGCCGACGATCGCCGCCGCGCAGCTCGCCCTGCTCGGCCTCGCCGGCCTGGGCCAGGCGGTCCCGGCGGCGGCGCCGGCCCTGCGTGGGGCGATCCTGGCCCTGGGCGCCGCGGCCCTCGTGGCCCTGCCGGCGGCCTGGCTGGCGCAGCCGGCGCGGCAGGAGGTCGCGGTCGGCGGGCACCACCACCACCACGGCCCCGGGCCGCTGACCCCGGCGCCCGTCGACGTCGGCCCGACCCCGCCGCGGGGGCTGGCCCGGGCCCTCGAGGAGGCCACGCACGCGCTCGAGGCGCCCTCGGCGGCGGCGCGCGGCGCGGCGGTCGACGCGCTGGCTCGCCTCGGCCCCGTGGCCCTCGAGCCGCTGCTGCTGGCCGTCCTCGACGAGGAGCCGGAGGTCCGCGCGGCGGCCCTGGCGGCGATCGCGCGGCTCGACGGCGGCCCGCTCGTCGTCGAGCGCCTGGCCGACCACGCCGCCGGCGACGAGGTCGAGCGCCGCGTCCCGGCCGCCCGCGCGCTCGCCGCCCTCGGCGACCCGCGCGGGCTCGAGGCGCTCGTCCGGGCGCTCACCGGGGGCGAGGTCCCCTTCGTGCAGGCGGAGCTCGCCCTCGAGGTCCTCGTCCCCCTGACCGGCGGGCAGGACTTCGACTTCGACCCGTTCGCCGACGAGGCGGCCCGCGCGGCCGCCGCGGCGGCGTGGACCCGCTGGTGGCGCGACGTCGGCGCCGGCCTGCGCTGGGATCCCGCGGCGCGGGCGTTCCGCTGAGCCGCGCCAGGACTTAGCGCGCCCTGTCGCACCCATCGTCTACGGTCCGGGTTCCGGAGCCCCATGACGACCGCCGCGACCGAGGCCCAGCAGCGCGCCATCACCGCCCGCGGCGGCGACGTGTGCGTCGCCGCCGGCGCGGGCTCGGGCAAGACGTTCGTCCTCGTCGAGCGCTTCGTCGGCCTCGTGCGCGACGGGATCCCGCCCGAGCGCATCCTGACGATCACCTTCACCGAGAAGGCCGCCAGCGAGATGGCCGAGCGCATCGGCCGGGCCCTGCAGGCGGACGGGAAGTCGGTCGAGGGCGCGTGGATCTCGACGATCCACGGCTTCTGCGCGCGGCTCCTGCGCGAGAAGGCGATCGAGTCGGGCGTCGACCCGGCCTTCGGGGTCCTGACCGACGTGCCGGCCGCGCGCGTGCGGCGCCAGGCGCTCCTCGAGGCGCAGCGCCTGTTCCGCGCCGAGCGCCCCGGCGCCTACGACGGGCTGGTCGAGCGCGTGCGCTGGGGGCGCGACCAGGACGGCGCCACGTCGATCCGCCGCCGCGTGCTCGAGCTGTACGACGAGCTGCGCGCGGCGGGCGTGTCGCTCACCGGCCCGGCCGCCGCCGACGAGCCGCTCGACGCGCTGTGGCTCGAGGGCGTGCGCCCCGCGTTCGCGCGCCTGGCGGCGGCGAGCGCGCGCTTCCTGGCCGCGTCGGGCGGGGCGCGGCGGACCGTGCGCCTCGAGCGGCAGGTCGTGGCCGTGCGCGAGGCCGCGGCGCGCCTGGCCGAGGTCGACCTCGACGGGCCGTTCCGCGCCGAGGCCTACCACGACCTCGCGGCGCTGGCCGACGCGGCCAAGGGCGCGGGCGCCCTCGCCGACGAGCTGGCCGGCCTGCGCGAGGCGGCGCTGGCGGCGGCCGGCGCGTATGCCGAGGGCCCGGCGCGGGCGCTCGGGCGGGGCCTCGAGGACCTGCTGCGGCGCTTCGACGCGCGCTTCCGGGCGCTGAAGGCCGCGCAGTCGGCGCTGGACTTCTCGGACCTCGAGGAGCGCACGCGCGAGCTGCTCGAGGGGCGGGCCGACGTGCGCGAGGAGGTGCAGGGGCGCTTCCAGGCCGTGCTCGTCGACGAGTTCCAGGACACGTCGCGGCTGCAGCAGCGGATCGTCGACCTCGTGCGCCGCGCGCCGCCCGCGCCCGGCTACGGCGGCTTCTTCGCCGTCGGCGACGTCAAGCAGAGCATCTACGCCTTCCGCCACGCCGAGGTGCGCGGCCTCCTCGACCTCGAGGCGGCGGTGCGCGCGCAGGGCGGCGAGGTCGTGGCGCTCGACCTGTCGTTCCGCACGCGCCCCGAGGTGCTCGGGTTCGTCGACGAGGTGTTCGCGCTGGCGTGGTCCGAGCCGGGCAGCGAGGTGCCGCACCAGCCGCTGCGCGCGGGCGCGCCGTTCGGCCCGCCGCCGGCCGGCCGGCCGGTGGTCGAGCTCGTCGTCGGCCGGGGCGAGACCCTCGAGCGGGCGCGCGCGCACGAGGCCCGCGCCGTGGCCGCGCGGCTGGCGACGCTCATCGAGGGGCGCGTGCTCACGGGCACGAACCCCTTGCGCAAGGACACGTTCGGCCAGCCCCTGCGCTACCGCGACTGCGCGGTGCTCCTGCCGGCGACGACCGCGCTGCCCGCCTACGAGCGCGCCCTGCGCGAGCGCGGCGTCCCTTACCGCGTGGCCAGCGGCCGCGGCTTCTACGGGGCGCGCGAGGTGGTCGACGCCGTGGGGCTGCTCGAGGTGGCGGCGGCCGCGCACGACGACCTGGCCCTGGCCGCGCTCCTGCGCTCGCCGGCGGTCGGGCTCTCCGACACGGCCCTGCAGGTCCTGGCCGACCGCCGGCGCGAGCTCCCGGCGCGGGCGAGCCTGGCCGACGCGCTCGAGCAGGTGGGCGAGGACGACGCGGACCTGTCGGCGCTCGACCTGGCGCGGGCGCTGCGCGCGCGCGACCTCGTCGCCTGGCTGCGGGCCACGCGCGGGCGCACGACGGTGCGCGACCTGCTGGCGGGCGCGCTCGAGCGCTGCGGCCTCATGGACGGCGCGCTCCTGCGCGGCGGCGACCTGCGCGGCCACGCCAACCTGCACAAGCTGCTCGTCGTCGTCGAGGACCTCGAGCGCGAGGGGGCCGTCGGCCCGGCCGAGGTGGCGGCGGTGCTCACCGACCTGCGGCACAGCGGCGCGCGCGAGCCCGAGGCCAACGTGTCGTCGGAGGAGGAGGACGCGGTGAGCGTCCTCACCGTGCACGCGGCCAAGGGCCTCGAGTGGCCGCTCGTCGTCGTGGCCGACCTGGGCCGCCACGCGCGCCCCGAGAGCGACCCCGTCGTGTGGTGCGAGCGCACGGGCGTCCTCGTCGACCTGCGCGACCCCGACCGGCCGGAGGCGGCGATCACCTGCGGCTCGATGCAGCGGCGCACGGCGGAGAGCCGCGCGCGCGCGCGAGAGGAGAGCAAGCGCCTCCTCTACGTGGCCATGACGCGCGCGCAGGACCACCTCGTTCTGGCCGGGGCGCAGGGGGCGCGGGCGGCCGGCGACTGGCTCGCGTGGGCGCGCGGGCCGCTCGCCCCGGGCCAGCGCGCCACGGCCGAGACGTCGCGGGCGGCGTGGCGCGCTTCCGGCGGCGACGCGCGGCGGATCGCCGTGCGGCTCCTCGAGGTGACCGACGACGTCGACGGCACTGATCCGCGGGTCTGCGCGGCCCGGCCGCCGGCGCGCGCCCGGTGCTCGACGCGCCGCTCGAGGCGACGCTGGCCCGCGGCGGCGCCGCGCCTGCCGGGCGTGCCGCTCGAGGCGGCCGAGGCGGCGCGGCGGCTCCTCGCGCGCGCCGACGCGCCGGGGCTCCCCGACCCCGACCTGGGGGCGTCCGTCTACACGGTGAGCGAGGTCCTCACCTGGCGCGCCTGCGCGCGGCGCCACCTGCTCGAGCACGTCGTCGGCGACCGCGAGCCCTGGTCGGAGGACGCCACGCCGGGCGACGCGCCGTTCCTGCCCGAGGCCGACGAGGTGCCGGCCGACGTCGCGGGGACGCTGACGCACGAGGTCGTCGCCGGGCTGCACGGCGCGCGTCCGCTGCCCGGCAAGCTGACGCAGCGCCTGGCGCAGCTCCTCCTGCCGCGCGTCGCCTCGCGCGGGGCGCTCGAGCGGGCGGCCGCGCGCGCGGTCGAGCTGCGGGCCGAGTTCGAGCGCTCGGAGCTGGGGCGTCGGGTGGCGGCGGCCGACGAGGTGGAGGTCGAGCGCCCGTTCCTCGTGGCGGTTCCGGGCGTGGGCGGCGACGAGCCGGTCCTCCTGCGCGGGACGATCGACCTCCTCCTGCGCGAGGGGGACCGCTGGACCGTCGTCGACCACAAGGCGGCCGAGGTCACGGCCTTGCAGGTGCCGGGGCGCCTCGAGCAGCCGGAGCTGCAGCTTCGCCTCTACGCCCTGGCCCTCGCCGCCGACGGCCGGCCGCCGGCCGAGGGGCAGGTGATGTTCCTGGCTCCGGGGGTCGCCGTCCGGGTCGACCTGGGCGCCGAGGCCTTGGCGGAGGCCGGGCGGCTCCTGGCCGAGTTCGTCGAGGCTCGGCGGGCGCTGGACTTGCCGCCCCGGCCGCACGCCGGCTGCCGAGGCTGCCCGCATCGGCCGTCGTGCCCGGCCGGCCAGGCGTTCCTGGCCGGCGCGCAGTTTCCCGTTGCCGCCGCCCCGGCATCAGGTAACTTGTGGGCCCTCACGGGGGGATGATCCCGCCCGGAGGCCGGCTGGGTTGCCCCTTGCGTGGGGGACCTCATCTGGTATAGGTGGACCCTTCCATCGGCGCCCCCTCTCGCAGGGGACCCGACGGAGTGTACACATGACGGAACGCATGACAGAGGGTCCGCTAGCGTAGCTCAACTGGTAGAGCATCCGCCTTGTAAGCGGAAGGTTGCGGGTTCGGGTCCCGCCGCTAGCTCATGCAGACAGGCTTGGGTCGATACCGAAGTGGCCAAACGGGTCAGACTGTAAATCTGATGGCTCACGCCTTCGGAGGTTCAAATCCTCCTCGGCCCATCAACACAGGTGACGGGGCGTCTCGACGCCCTCCGAGAGAGAAGAGAGATCACGAGGCCCACAGGCGGGCGTAGCTCAGTGGTAGAGCGTCGGCCTTCCAAGCCGTTCGTCGTGGGTTCGAGTCCCATCGCCCGCTCTCGCACTCCGGCGCCCATCGCGGCGTGAAGTGGCGTGAAGGAAGAGAAGAGGTGGCGCCTCGTCACGGACCGAGCGTCGGTCCGCGCGGGGCTCCACCGCACAGGTAGGCTGCTGTAGCTCAGTTGGTAGAGCACGTCCTTGGTAAGGACGAGGTCATGGGTCCGAGTCCCATCAGCAGCTTCGCCGTGAATCAGGCAAGAACAGGCAGTCCAGGAATCACGAGGTTGTAATGGCCAAGGAAAAGTTCGAGCGCACGAAGCCGCACGTGAACGTGGGCACCATCGGCCACATTTCGCACGGCAAGACGACGCTGACGTCGGCCCTGACCCGCGTGTCGGCCAAGAAGTTCAAGACCGTCGAGGTCAAGGACTACGCCACGATCGCCAAGGGCGGCACGGTGCGGTCGGACTCGAAGGTGATCACGATCGCCGTGTCGCACGTCGAGTACGAGACCGACAACCGCCACTACGCGCACGTCGACTGCCCCGGCCACGCCGACTACATCAAGAACATGATCACCGGCGCCGCCCAGATGGACGGCGCGATCCTGGTCGTGTCGGCGGTCGACGGCCCCATGCCGCAGACCCGCGAGCACATCCTCCTCGCCCGTCAGGTCGGCGTGCCGGCCATCGTCGTGGCGCTGAACATGGTCGACGCGGTCGACGACCCCGACCTGATCGACCTCGTCGAGGAGGAGATCCGCGAGCTCCTCAAGAAGTACGAGTTCCCGGGCGACAAGTGCCCGGTCGTCCGCATCTCGGCCCTCAAGGCCATGCAGGGCGACGCCGAGGCCGAGCAGCAGATCCTCGACCTGCTCAAGCAGATCGACGACTACATCCCGACGCCCGTGCGTGAGGTCGACAAGCCGTTCCTCATGCCGGTCGAGGACGTGTTCTCGATCGAGGGTCGTGGCACGGTGGCCACGGGCCGCATCGAGCGCGGCAAGGTCAAGAAGGGCGAGGAGCTCGACCTGATCGGCCTGTCGACCGAGATCAAGAAGACGACCTGCACCGGCGTCGAGATGTTCCGCAAGGAGCTCGACGAGGGCATCACCGGCGACAACGTCGGCCTCCTCCTCCGCGGCATGAAGAAGGAGGACATCGAGCGCGGCCAGGTGCTCGCCAAGCCGGGCACGATCACGCCGCACAAGAAGTTCACGGCGCAGATCTACGTGCTCAAGAAGGACGAGGGCGGCCGTCACACGCCGTTCTTCAGCGGCTACCGCCCGCAGTTCTACTTCCGCACGACGGACGTGACCGGCGCGGCCAAGCTCCTCGGCGGCGCCGAGATGTGCATGCCCGGCGACCACGTCGAGGTCGAGGTGGAGCTGATCACGCCGATCGCCATGGAGGAGAGCCTCCGCTTCGCCATCCGTGAGGGTGGCAAGACGGTCGGCGCCGGCTCGGTGGTGAAGATCCTCGAGTAGGATCTTCCCCGTCCCGGAAGGTGGTCTCGGGCTCGCGCACCCGCGCGGGCCCGAGGTCGTGTGGGCCGCACACGGCCCGAAGGGTACGGCGTCCGGGTCCGAGACGGCCCGGGCGCCAGGTTCGACCGATCACAGGAGGGCCCGTCGTGGCCAAGAAGAAGCAGGGTCAGCGCGGCTACGTGACGCTCGAGTGCGGTGAGTGCGCCGAGCGCAACTACCGCACGTCGAAGCGGCTCTCGGGCGGCCTGCCCAAGCTGGAGCTGCCGAAGTTCTGCAACCGCTGCCGGAAGCACACCGCCCACAAGGAGCGGAAGAAGTAGTCCGGCCGCCGTCCTCCGGGACGGGGGCCGCACGCGACGCACACGAAGGGGTGTAGCTCTAACGGCTAGAGCGACGGATTCCAAATCCGTAGGTTCAGGGTTCGAATCCCTGCGCCCCTGAACAGCGCGGCCCCGGCCGCGAGACCCGGCCTGCAGGACGACTGCGGCCGCACCCGTACCACCCCGTCGAGGACGGACAGGAAGCCCATGGCGCTGGAGCTCTACAAGCCGGAGGAGGCGACGCGGACCCGCGGTCTGATCGGCGTCCTCCTGGCCGCCCTCCTCGGCTACGGCCTGTTCCACCTGTACGAGTTCCTGGGCGGGTGGAACTACTGGAAGGACGACCTGGTCGGCGGGGCGCTCGGGCCCGAGTTCCCGATCAGCCCGCGCGTGATCCTCATCGCGGTGATGGGCATCCTCACCGCTGCGTCGATCTACCTGCTCTGCAACCACGCCAAGGTCGTCGACTTCCTCATCGACACCGAGAAGGAGATGCAGAACGTCTCCTGGGCGCCGAAGCACGAGGTGATCTCGTCGTCGATCGTCGTCGTGATCACCGTGCTGATCATGGCCGCCTACCTGGGCGTGGTCGACTACGGTCTGGTGTGGGCCAAGGACCAGGTGGCGTGGGACGCCCTCTGGGATCGGGTCCTGGGGTCGTAGCCGTGGCGAAGCGCTGGTTCGTGCTCAGGGTGGGGACCAACCGGGAGAACCGGGTCAAGAAGACGCTCTGGACCCGCGTCCAGACGCACGACCTCACCGAGAAGGTCACGCAGCTCCTCGTCGTGACGGAGCGGGTGACGGAGATCAAGGGCGGCCAGCGCCGGACGGTCGAGCGCAAGGTCTACCCGGGCTACGTCATGGCGGAGATCGAGGTCGACGACGAGACCGGCAAGGTCCCGCCCGAGGTGTGGCACCTGATCCGGGACATGCCCGGCCAGATCAAGTTCGTCGGCAATCCGGACGACCCCGACAAGCCGCAGCCGCTGGGGCCGGACGAGGTGACGAAGATGCTGGCCCAGGTCGAGCGGCTGAAGGCCGAGGAGCCGGGCAAGACGACCATGGACTTCACGATCGGCGAGCACGTCGTCATCCGTGAGGGGTCGTTCGAGAACTTCGAGGGCACGGTCGAGGAGCTCCAGCCCGAGAAGGGCATGCTCAAGGTCTCGATCATGGTGTTCGGTCGGCCGACCCCGATCGACTTCGAGTCCTGGAAGGTCGAGAAGAAGCAGGATTAGCGCCCGGGCGGGCGCGCGAAGGACGAGGCGAGCGACATGGCTCCTCCGAAGGAAGTCAAGGCCAAGATCAAGCTCCAGTGCCCCGGCGGGCAGGCCACCCCGGCCCCGCCGGTCGGCCCGGCGCTCGGCCAGCACGGCGTGAACATCGGCCAGTTCGTGAAGCAGTTCAACGATCGGACGAAGGACGCCGCCGGGATGACCATCCCGGTCGAGATCACCGTCTTCGCCGACCGCACCTTCACGTTCATCTGCAAGAGCCCGCCGGCGAGCGTGCTCCTGAAGAAGCACGCGCAGGTGGCCAAGGGCGCGGCCGTGCCGAACCGCGACAAGATCGGCAAGGTCACCAAGGCGCAGGTCATGGAGATCGTGAAGACGAAGCTCCAGGACATGAACTCCTTCGACGAGGAGGCCGCCTACCGGCAGGTCGTCGGGACCGCGCGGTCGATGGGCATCGAGGTGGTCGGCTAGACCGACCGTTTTCACGACAACCGTGCCCCGGGAGCGTCCGGCGGGTGACCGCCGGGTGCGTCTGGACCGGGCAGGAGAGCTGAATGTCAGAGAGCGACGACATCCGCGACGAGATCCGCGCGCGGAACGCGGCCAAGGCGGCCGCCGAGGCCGCCATCGAGGCGGCGACCCAGGCCACGGCCGAGAAGCCGAAGAAGAAGAAGCGCTTCAACCGGAAGTTCAAGCCGAGCAAGCGCTACCGCGGCGCGAAGACGGCCCGCGGCGACCGGCTGAAGAAGCACTCGATCGGCGACGCGATCAAGCTGGTCAAGACCCTCAAGGCGGCCAAGTTCGACGAGTCGATGGAGCTGCACCTGCTGCTCGGCGTCGACACGAAGAAGTCGGACCAGCAGGTCCGCGGCACCTTCGTCTTCCCGCACGGCATCGGCCAGAGCAAGAGGGTCGTGTGCTTCGCCGAGGGCCCGGCGGCCCAGCAGGCGCGCGACGCCGGCGCGCTCGAGGTCGGCGGCGAGGAGCTGGCCAAGAAGATCGAGGGCGGCTGGTTCGACTTCGACGTCGTCGTCGCCCACCCGGGCATGATGCGCATCGTCGGCCGCCTGGGTAAGGTCCTCGGCCCGAAGAAGCTCATGCCCAACCCGAAGGAAGGCTCGGTGACCCCGAACGTCGGGGTGGCCGTGAAGGAGTTCGGCGGCGGCAAGGCCAAGTACCGCGTCGACGACGGCGGCAACCTGCACGTCGTCTGCGGCAAGCGCAGCTTCCCCGACCAGAAGCTCGAGGAGAACATCAGCGCGTTCCTCGAGCACGTCAAGACGCTCAAGCCGACGGGCGCCAAGGGCACGTTCGTGCTCGGCGGGTCGATCTCCTCGACCATGAGCCCCGGCGTGACCGTGGACCTCGGCTTCCTGGCCGCGCAGTAGAGGGCAGCAGCACCATGTCGAAGCAGCTCAAGACGCTCATGCGTGAGGCCCTCGAGGTCAAGTTCGAGGGGGTCGAGGGCGGCGTGCTCATCAACACGCAGGCCCTGAACAGCGAGCAGACGTACGCCTTCCGCAAGGCCATGCACGCGCGGAAGCTCAAGTACACGGTCCTGCGCAACGCCATCGCCGCCCGCGCCTTCGTGGACAAGGGCTACAAGAAGGGCGAGCTGGACAAGGTCCTCAAGGGGCCGGTCGGCCTCGTCTACTCGAGGGACGAGGGCGGGGCGGTCCTCGCCGCCAAGACGGTCTTCGAGTGGAAGAAGGACACCCGCGACAAGGTCGTCGAGTGGAAGGGCGCCTTCGTCGACGGCCAGGTGCTGAACGCCAAGGACGCCGAGGCCCTGCGCAATGCGCCGGGCAAGCAGGAGGTGCGGGCCATGCTGGCCGGCGCCCTGCAGGCGCCGATCGTCAAGCTCGCGGCCACCTTCAAGGAGATGTACGCGCGCTTCGCCTACGCCATCAACGCCCTCGAGGAGAAGCGGGGCGGCAAGGGCGAGGCGGCCCCGGCCGAGGGCGGCGCGGCCTAGCGCGCGCCGTCGGCCGCGCCGGGCGTGGCCCGGCGTTTCCGATGTGGCGCGTCGCCGCGCCGATGGTATAAGGGCGCGCTCGTCTCGCGACGAGGCGCGTCCGTCAGGACAGGCGCCGGGCCCCTCGTGGGTCCGACGCGAGACCGCCGGCCCCCGGGCCGGCACCCAAACCCGTGCGGGTCGCTGGCCCGTCACCCCGGTCGCAGAGCGGTCGGGTCATAGATACCCGGCCGCTGGGCGGCCCGGTCGTTGGAGGAAGTCATGGCCGTTGCGGAGCTGCTGGAGAAGGCGCACTCGCTGGGTGACGCCGAGAAGAACGAGCTGATCGTCGGGGTCGTCGAGAAGATGACGGTCCTCGGCCTCTCGAACCTGGTCAAGGCGATCGAGACGAAGTTCGACGTCAAGGCGTCGGGCGGCGGCATGATGATGGCCATGCCCATGGCGGGCGGTGGCGGCGGCGCGGCCCCGGCGGAGGAGGTCGAGAAGACCGAGTTCGACCTCGTCCTCAAGGACGCCGGCCAGAAGAAGATCGCCGTCATCAAGGAGGTCCGTGGCATCACGAACCTCAACCTGAAGGACGCCAAGGAGCTCGTCGACAAGGCGCCCGTCACGATCAAGCCCAAGATGAGCAAGGACGAGGCGGAGAAGGCCAAGGCGGTCCTCGAGGAGGCCGGCGCGGTCATCGAGATCAAGTAGTTCGGCTCGGTCTCGACAACGACCTGGTCATGACGACGAGCGCGCGCGGCGAGGCCGCGCGCGCTCCCGTCGAGTACCTGGTCTCACTTTCCGGGCGGCGACCCCCTTGACAGGGTGGCGCCCTCCGGTAGCCTCTTGAGCTCCGCGCAGGGAACGTCCGGGTCGGTCCAGCGCAACCGACCCGGCGACTCCCGGGCCTGCCAGGCAGGCCGACGTGGGGCCGACAACCTCAGCAGCTCGGCAGCGGGTCGCGGTCGGCGCGGCCGCTCGGAGTGAAGGCGACACGATGGCGGCGCAGCGCGAGCCGCGAAGTGTCCCTCACCCTCGAGCGGCGGCTCCGACCGCCCCGCTGTTTCGTCATCCGTTCGCGGTGCGCCGGGCCCGGCGCACCTGAGTCCCCCCGGCGCGCCCCCCGCGCCCCTCAGAAAAACTCGTGCGACGCCCGGGCGGCCCTCGGCCGTCCGGCGACCCAGGGAGATCCCTCATGGAGATCAAGCGGTTCGGCAAGGTGACCGAGGTCATGCCCCCGCCCAACCTGATGGAGCTGCAGACCGCCAGCTATGAGCGGTTCCTGCAGATCGACGTCCCCGAGGAGGAGCGGGAGAACATCGGGCTCGAGGCGATCCTCCGCGAGATCTTCCCGATCGAGAGCTACGAGGGCCGCAACAAGCTGGAGTACCTCGGCTACGAGCTGGGCCGCCCGCGCTACTCGTCGGACGAGTGCCGCATGCTGCGCCTGACCTACGGCATGCCCTTCAAGATCAAGGTGCGCCTGGTCCGCGGCGAGGAGGAGATCGAGGAGACGGTCTACCTGGGCGAGATCCCGAAGATGATCGGCGGCGGCGAGTTCATCGTGAACGGCGCCGAGCGCGTGATCGTGTCGCAGCTCCACCGCTCGCCGGGCGTGGACTTCGACAAGGAGATCCACACCTCCGACCGCATCCACCACAAGTGCCGCATCATCCCCGAGCGCGGCAGCTGGATCGAGCTCATCGTCTCGCGCAAGGACACCCTGACGGTCCGCATCGACCAGTCGGGCAAGTTCCCGGTGACGACGCTCCTGCGCGCGCTGTTCGAGCGCTACGACACCAACGAGGAGATCATCCGGCGCTTCTACTCGACCACCACCGTGAAGATGTCCAGCAAGGACGCGGTGGAGAAGATCAAGGGCAAGGTCGTCGTCAGCGACATCGTCGACCCGGAGACGGGCGAGATCAAGCTGGAGGGCGGCGGCGAGATCTCCGAGCGCCTGGCCAGCGAGCTCAAGGAGGAGCTGCAGCTCGAGACCGTCGAGGTCATCGACGAGGTCAAGGACTGGCTGATCCTCAACACGCTCAAGGAGGACGGCACGCGCAGCCACGAGGAGGCGCTGCTGAAGATCTACCTGCGCCTGCGCCCGGGCAACCCGCCCCAGCTCGAGAAGGCCAAGGAGCTCTTCGCCGACAAGTTCCGCAACGACAACAAGTACCGCCTCGGCCGCGTCGGCCGCTTCCGCATCAACCGGAAGTTCGACCTCGACGTGCCCCTCGACCAGCAGGTGCTGACCGAGGACGACTTCGTGGCGGCGATCCGCTACCTGATCAACCTGCGCGACCCGAACTCGGGCGCGGAGCTGGACGACATCGACCACCTCGGCAACCGGCGCATCCGCACGGTCGACGAGCTGGCCGCCGACGAGTTCCGCAAGGGCTTCCTCAAGCTCAAGCGCACCGTCCGCGAGCGCATGCAGATCCTCGAGGAGCAGAACCTCACCCCGCGCTCGATCATCAACAGCAAGACGATCTCGTCGGCGATCGACTACTTCTTCGGCCGCGGCGAGCTGAGCCAGGTCGTCGACCAGACGAACCCGCTGGCGCAGCTCACCCACGAGCGGCGCCTGTCGGCCCTCGGCCCGGGCGGCCTCAACCGCAAGCGCGCCTCGTTCGAGGTGCGCGACGTGCACATCTCGCACTACGGCCGCATCTGCCCGATCGAGACGCCGGAAGGCTCGAACATCGGCCTGATCGCGTCGCTGTCGATCTACGCCCGGCTCGACGACTACGGCTTCCTCGTCACGCCCTACCAGGTCGTGCGCGGGGCCAAGCTGACGGGCGAGATCCAGTGGCTGCGCGCCGACGAGGAGGACCAGCTCATCCTCGCGCCGGCCGACACGGACATCGACCAGAAGTCGAAGAAGATCCTCGACGACAACACGATGGCGCGCGACCGCGGCGAGTTCGAGCTCGTCGACCCGAAGGACGTGCAGTACATCGACATCTCGCCGCGCCAGCTCGTCGGCGTGTCGGCGTCGCTGATCCCCTTCCTCGAGCACGACGACGCCAACCGCGCGCTCATGGGCGCCAACATGCAGCGCCAGGCGGTGCCGCTCCTGCGCACCGAGCCGCCGGCCATCTGCACGGGCATGGAGCGCGTCGTGGCCGCCAACAGCGGCATGGTCGTCACCGCCCAGCGCGGCGGCACGGTCACGCGCGCCACGGCCGACGTGATCGAGATCGACAACGACGACGTCTACAAGATGCGCAAGTTCGTCGGCCTGAACGAGCGCACCTGCCTGAACCAGAAGCCGATCGTCATCCCCGGCCAGAAGGTGAAGAAGGGCGAGGTCATCGCCGACGGCGCCGCCACGCACCAGGCCGAGCTCTCGGTGGGGCGGAACATCCTCATCGCCTTCATGACCTTCGACGGCTTCAACTTCGAGGACGCGATCATCGTCTCCGAGGAGCTCCTCCACATGGAGGCGTACACCTCGATCCACATCGACGAGTTCGAGATCGAGATCCGCGAGACGAAGCTGGGCAAGGAGGAGTTCACCCGGGACATCCCGAACGTCTCGGAGAAGGCGCTGCGCAACCTCGCCGAGGACGGCGTGATCCGCGTCGGCACCCGCGTCGCGCCGGGCGACATCCTCGTGGGCAAGGTCGTGCCCAAGTCGAAGTCGGAGCTCAGCCCCGAGGAGAAGCTCCTCCACGCGATCTTCGGGCGCATGGGCGAGGACGTGAAGAACGACTCGCTCGAGGTGCCGTCGGGCGTGGCGGGCATCGTCATCGACGCGCAGAAGTTCCAGCGCAAGACGCACCTCCCCGAGGAGGAGCGCGTGCGCATCAAGCGGGAGATCCGTCGGCTGGAGGACGAGTACGACGCCCTGATCAACGCGCAGATCGAGCGCCTGGTCAGCTCCATGCACGAGGTGGCGCAGGGCGACGTGCGGCGCAAGGACACGGGCGAGCTCATCGACGCCCAGCTCCTGGCGCAGCTCCCGCCGCGCGACCTGCGCGGGTTCCTGGCCTTCAAGGACCTCGAGTTCGACGGCCGCCCGAGCAAGAAGAACTTCCGCCAGGTCGTGACCCGCTACTGCGACCGCATCGAGGACCTGGACGCGGAGCGGGAGCGCAAGCGCAACCGCCTGCAGCGCGGCGACGAGCTGCCGACGGGCGTGCTCGAGATGGTCAAGGTCTACGTGGCCACGCGCCGCACGCTGTCGGTCGGCGACAAGATGGCCGGTCGCCACGGCAACAAGGGCGTCATCGCCAAGATCATGCCCAAGGAGGACATGCCGTTCCTGGCGGACGGCACCCCGGTGCAGATCCTGCTGAACCCGCTGGGCGTGCCGTCGCGCATGAACGTGGGTCAGATCTTCGAGACGCACCTGGGCTGGGCGGCCAAGATCATGGGCTTCCAGGCCGTCACGCCGGTCTTCGACGGCGCCTCGGAGGAGCAGATCCGCAAGATCTTCTGGCTCGCCGAGGAGATGCGGCACGGGCGGATGACCAAGGAGGACGCCATGAAGGGCGTCGACCAGGTCATCGAGGGGACCGAGAAGGTCCCCGAGACCAAGGCCGACACCGACGACGGGCGGCCCGGGTGGCGTGACACGACCTGCAAGCACATCCTCTACGACGGCCGCACGGGCGAGCCGTTCGACCAGGACGTCACGGTCGGCTACGCCTACATGCTCAAGCTGCACCACCTCGTCGACGACAAGGTGCACGCGCGCGCGACCGGCCCCTACTCGCTGATCACCCAGCAGCCGCTGGGCGGCAAGGCGCGCTTCGGCGGCCAGCGCTTCGGCGAGATGGAGGTGTGGGCGCTCGAGGCCTACGGCGCGGCGAACATCCTCCAGGAGCTCCTGACCGTGAAGTCGGACGACGTCGACGGCCGGACGAAGATCTACGAGTCGATGGTCAAGGGCGAGAACGTCCTCGAGCCGGGCACCCCGGTCTCGTTCGACGTGCTGTGCAACGAGATCAAGGGGCTCGCGATCAACATCGAGCTCAACCGGCGCAACCTCGGCGTCAACCCCGCCAACCCGACCATCTAAGAACCCCGGCAAGCAAAGAAAGACACGGAGGAGATCACCATGGTGGACGCACCTCTGTTCCCGACGACGACGGCCGGGGCCAGCACCGAGGCGAGGGGCGGCGCGGCGACCGCGTCGTTCGTCGACCCCTACGCCCGGCTCAACGAGATCAAGAGCGTCACGATCAAGCTGGCGTCGCCCGACGACATCCGGCGCTGGTCGTACGGCGAGGTCAAGAAGCCCGAGACGATCAACTACCGCACCTACCGCTCGGAGAAGGAGGGTCTGTTCTGCGAGCGGATCTTCGGCCCCGAGCGTGACTGGGAGTGCTTCTGCGGGAAGTACAAGGGCATCAAGCACAAGGGCATCAAGTGCGACCG
Source organism: Planctomycetota bacterium (assembly GCA_019636275.1). Lineage (GTDB taxonomy): Bacteria > Planctomycetota > J058 > J058 > J058 > JAMLIC01. The sequence goes on from JAHBXY010000101.1 coordinate 16,447, forward strand.
CTGCGGCGTGGAGATCACCCACAGCCGCGTGCGCCGCAAGCGCATGGGCCACATCAACCTGGCCGCGCCGGTGGCGCATATCTGGTTCTTCAAGGCCATGCCCAGCCGCCTGGGCTCGCTCCTGGCCAAGAAGACCTCGTCGCTCGAGCGGGTGGTCTACTTCCAGGACTACATCGTCACCGACCCGGGTGACACCCCGCTCCAGGCCAAGCAGCTCCTCACCGAGGAGGAGTACCGCAAGAACCGCGAGCAGTACGGCGACGCGTTCGAGGCGGGCATGGGCGCCGAGGCGGTGAAGAAGCTCCTCGAGCGCCTCGACATGGACGAGCTGCTCGACCAGCTCTACGTCGAGCTGCGCGAGACGCGGTCGAAGCAGAAGCAGAAGGACATCATCAAGCGCCTGAAGACGGTCAAGGCGCTCAAGGACTCGGGCAACCGCCCCGAGTGGATGATCCTCGACGTGATCCCGGTGATCCCGCCGGACCTGCGGCCGCTGGTGCTCCTCGAGAGCGGCAGCTTCGCCACGTCGGACCTCAACGACCTCTACCGGCGGCTCATCAACCGCAACAACCGCCTGAAGAAGCTGCTCGACCTCAACGCGCCCGAGGTCATCATCCGCAACGAGAAGCGCATGCTGCAGCAGTCGGTGGATGCGCTGTTCGACAACAACCGCTGCCGCCGCCCGGTGCTCGGGTCGAACAACCGGCCGCTCAAGTCGATCACCGACATGATCAAGGGCAAGCAGGGCCGCTTCCGCGAGAACCTGCTGGGCAAGCGCGTCGACTACAGCGCGCGCTCGGTGATCGTCGTCGGCCCTGAGCTGCGCCTGCACCAGTGCGGCCTGCCGAAGAAGATCGCGCTCGAGCTGTTCCAGCCGTTCATCATCCGCCGGCTGAAGGAGATGGGCCACGCCGACACGATCAAGTCGGCCAAGAAGATGCTCGAGCGCAAGGACGAGGAGGTCTGGGACATCCTCGAGGAGGTGATCTTCGAGCACCCGGTCCTGCTGAACCGCGCGCCCACGCTGCACCGCGTCGGCATCCAGGCCTTCGAGCCGATGCTCGTCGAGGGCAACGCGATCAAGCTCCACCCGCTCGTGTGCACGGGCTTCAACGCCGACTTCGACGGCGACCAGATGGCCGTGCACCTGCCGCTCTCGCTCGAGGCGCAGGTCGAGGCCTGCACGCTCATGCTGGCGACGAACAACATCTTCTCGCCGGCCAACGGGCAGCCGATCATCGCCCCCTCGCAGGAGATCGTCCTCGGCATCTACTACATGACCGAGGTGGTCCACGGCGAGACGGGCGAGGCCCTCGAGAAGGTCTACGCCGGCCTGAACGAGGTGTTCATGGCCTACGACGAGCGCAAGGTCAAGCTGCACACGCGCGTCAAGGTGCGCCTGCCCGAGGGCGTCAAGGTCATGGAGCTCTCGCCGCAGGGTGAGCGCGAGCTGAAGAAGCTGGACAAGAGCCGCATCGTCGAGACGACCGTCGGCCGGTGCATCTTCTTCGACGTGCTGCCGCAGGGCATGCCGCTCTACAACTACCCGCTGCGGAAGCCGCGCATCAGCGAGATCATCGCCGACTGCCACAAGACGCTGGGCCGCGACGCGACCCTGCGCCTGCTCGACGACCTCAAGGACGCCGGCTTCACCTACTCGACGCTGGGCGGCCTGTCGTTCTCGACCTACGACCTGAAGATGCCGCCGTCGAAGGTCGAGATCCTCGACCGCACGCAGAAGCAGGTCGACGCCATCCAGAAGCAGTACGAGAAGGGCGTCATCACCGAGCTCGAGCGCTACAACCAGATCATCGACCGCTGGACCGAGGCCACCGAGCAGGTCGGCGAGGCGATGATGGAGGAGATGAAGAGCGACCAGCGCGAGGGCAAGCGCTACCTCAACCCGATCTACATGATGAGCGGGTCGGGCGCGCGTGGTTCGGCGCAGCAGGTGCGCCAGCTCGCCGGCATGCGCGGCCTCATGGCCAAGCCGTCGGGCAAGATCATCGAGACGCCGATCAAGGCCAACTTCCGCGAGGGCCTGCACGTGCTGGAGTACTTCAGCTCCACGCACGGCGCCCGCAAGGGCCTGGCCGACACGGCGCTCAAGACGGCCGACTCGGGCTACCTGACGCGCAAGCTGGCCGACGTGGCCCAGAACGTCGTCGTCAACGAGCGTGACTGCGGCACGGTGCGCGGCATCACCAAGGGCCAGGTGATCTCGGGCGAGCGGACGATCGTCCCGCTGTGGCGGCAGATCCGCGGCCGCACGGCGTGCGACGCCATCGCCGACCTGGTCAGCGGCGAGACGGTGATCAACGCCAACGAGTTCATCACCGAGGAGAAGGCCAAGCGCATCGAGGAGGTCGTGGGCAAGAAGGGCAAGATCCGCGTGCGGTCGGCCCTGACCTGCGAGACCCCCATCGGCGTGTGCGTCCTCTGCTACGGCGCGGACCTGTCGGTCGGCAAGCTCGTCGAGGAGGGCATGGCCGTCGGGATCATCGCCGCCCAGTCGATCGGCGAGCCGGGCACCCAGCTCACCATGCGCACGTTCCACATCGGCGGCGTGTCGCAGCGCGCGCGCGAGGAGCCCGAGATCCGCGCCGGCAACCTGGGCTTCGTCTCGTTCGAGCGGGTCCTCCTCGCCCAGGTCGAGAAGGACATGGTCGAGATCGAGGGCAAGGGGCGCATCCACGTCCTCGACAAGAAGGGCCGCAACCTCGAGACCCACGACGTCCCGCTCGGCGCGCTCGTGCGCGTGAAGGACGGCGAGGAGCTCAAGCTCAAGGGCAAGAAGAACCCCGTGCTCTTCGAGTGGGACCCGCACATGGAGCCGATCCTGGCCCTTAAGGGCGGCATCGTCTCCTACGAGGGCATCATCGAGGGCGTCACCTACAAGAAGGAGATCGACCGGGCGACGGGCTTCGAGCGCAAGGTGATCATCGAGCACAAGGGTGACCACCACCCGATGATCCTCGTGCGCGACGCCAAGACCGAGACGACGATCTCGAGCTACCCGATCCCGGAGCGGGCGCACATCGAGGTGTCCGAGGGCGACGAGATCGTCCCCGGCACGCTCCTGGCGAAGACCCCGCGCGAGATGGGCGGCACGCAGGACATCACGGGCGGTCTGCCGCGCGTGAGCGAGGTCTTCGAGGTGCGCAAGCCCAAGCAGACGGCCGTGATCGCCGAGATCGACGGCATGGTCGAGATCGGCCCGAAGAAGCGCGGCAAGGGCACGATCATCGTCCGCAGCGAGTCGGGCGAGGAGCGCGAGCACATCTACCAGCACGGCCGCCACCTGCGCGTGCACACGGGCGACCGGGTGCGCGCGGGCGAGCCGCTGACGAAGGGCTCGTTCATCCCGCACGACATCCTGCGCATCTCGGGCCCGGAGGCGCTGCAGCAGTACCTCCTGCAGGAGGTGCAGGGCGTCTACCGCTCGCAGAACGTGACGATCGACGACAAGCACATCGAGATCATCATCATGCAGATGCTCCGCAAGGTGCAGGTCGCCGACCCGGGTGACACCGAGTTCCTGCCCGGCCAGGTGGTGGACAAGTTCCAGTTCAAGCAGGGCAACGAGCAGGTGAAGCGGCGCGGCGGCAAGCCGGCCACGGCCGAGCCGCTGCTGCTGGGCATCACGAAGGCGTCGCTGTTCTCCGACTCGTTCATCTCCGCGGCGTCGTTCCAGGAGACGACGAAGGTCCTCACCGAGGCGGCCCTCGCCGGCAAGACCGACGAGCTCCTCGGCCTGAAGGAGAACGTGATCCTGGGCCACCTCGTCCCGGCCGGCACCGGCCACCGGGTCTACAACGAGAAGGTGGTCGAGAAGCTGGTCTCCGAGGAGGAGCTGCGCGCGCAGCTCGCCGCGGAGCGGGCCGAGCAGGAGATCCAGCTCGCCAACCAGAACGCCGCCGACATCGCCCAGCAGACGCTGCAGACCCTGCAGAGCCTGGGCGCCACGCCGGGCTCGCTCGGCGATGGCGACGGCAACGGCGGCGGGCGGCCCGACCTCGACGACGACTAGCCGTCGGCGCCGGGCCTGACCCGGCGCATCGAGGCGCCACGACGGCCGCGGCGATCCCAGATCGCCGCGGCCGTCTTCTTGTACGAGCGAGGGGGCTTCGGCCGCGGGTGCGTACCGGGCCCGCTCGATTCGGTCCGAGGGACGCCTGTCCTCGGGTGCGCCAACGTGTGATCGACACGCTCGAACCCACGGGGGGAATGGAACCGCAAGCGAGGCGAGGGCGCGGAGGCCGAGGCGAGGGGGGAGCGCGCGCGGGTCGTATCGATCGCCGGATCCCCGGTGGGCCGCCGGAGCGAGCGGGAGGCCCGCGGCTGCGGACGGCCGCGAGCGGTAGGGTTCGCCTGGGCTGCAGCACCGCAGCCGCGGGACGGAGCTCGCGGAGGCGGGCCACACCGACGACCCGCGCGCGCCCCCCCTCGCCCGGCATCCGCGGCCGCAGCCGTCGATCACACTAGTTGAGCTCTCGGAGCCGCTCCCGGATGCGCTCCTGCTCGCCGGTGAGCCGCTCGAGCTCGAGCGTCCGCGCGTCCTCGGCCGCGAGCTCGTAGAGCGCGCCGGCCAGCGTCATCTGCTGCTCGGCGGCGTCCAGGCGCGCGCGGGCGGCCTCGGCGGTCGCGCGGGCCGCGCGGTGCTCGTGCTCGGCCATCTCGACCTGCAGCTCCTGAGCGCGCCGGGCCAGCTCGAGCGAGCTCACCCGTTGCTGCAGGTAGGCCAGGCGCGGACCGACGAGCTGACGGGCCTCGGCCGAGGTGAGCTGCCGCTCCCGCAGCTGGTGGTACTCCCGCTGCGCGGGCTGGAGCTCGTCCTGGCTCGCCGAGAGCTCCGCGATCGTGGACTCCAGGCGGCCGCGGCGCGCCTGCAGGCGCTGGTGCGCCTCGCGCTCGTGCTCGCGCGCGCGGACCACGTCCTCGGTGGCGCGTTCGCGCTCGCGGTCCGCCCGGCGCTCGGCCCGCCTGGCGATCCGCATGTGATCTTCGACCTGCGCGAGGCGCTTGTCAGGCACCCCGGCGTCCTCGGCGCGGTCGAGGCGGCGCTCGGCCGTGTCGATCTGCGCCTGATACGGCGATGTGGCGCACCCGGCGACGACTGCGGTCGCCGCCAGCACGCCGAACCCTCCGACCCAACCGACCGCCCGCGCCACGGGGACCTCCTCTGGCCTGGTCCGTGACCGTCGCTCGGCGCTCCCGCCGCGTCATCGCCGCGAGCGTCGTGCCGCCCGCAACCCGCGGCGGGGCGGGCGCCCGGGACAGGCGTGGCGCGGCGGCGCCGGGCCCCGGGACAGCGCGGCCGGGCGTCAGCGCGGCGGCGCCGCGAGGAGCAGCTCGAGCGCGGCCATGTCGACCGGCTTGAGGAGATGGTGGTCGAACCCGGCCGCGAGGGCCCGCGTCCGGTGGCTCGCGCCGCCGTAGCCCGTCACCGCCACCAGCAACATGCGCGCGTCGGCCGGCCGGGCGCGGATGCGGCGGGCGAGTTCGTAGCCGTCGAGGCCGGGGAGCCCGATGTCCAGGAGCGCGACGTCGGCCGGCGCCTCGTCGAGCGCCCGCAGGGCGGCCTCGGCGTCGGCGGCGGACCTGACCGCGTGGCCTGCGTCGGCCAGGACGATCGCCAGGGCCCCCCCCGCGTCCAGGTTGTCGTCGACGATGAGCACCCGGCGCGGCGCCGCCGGCGCCGCGGTGGCGGGCGCCGGCGCGGCGGCCTCCGGGACCAGGGCGAGCGGCAGCCAGAAGACGAGCTCGCTCCCGGCCCCCGGGCCGGGGCTGCGCGCCTCCACGCGGCCGCCGTGCAGCTCGATCAGCCGGCGCACGACCGTGAGCCCGAGCCCCAGCCCGCCGTCGTGCCGCCCGGGGCCGGCGTCGCCCCGGATGAACGGGTCGAAGACGTGCGGGAGCAGGTCGGCCGCGATCCCCACGCCGGAGTCGCGCACCGCCACCTCCGCCTCGTCGCCCCGGCGCCGCGCCTCGACCTCGATCCGCCCCCCCGGCGGCGTGTAGCGGGCCGCGTTCGTGAGCAGGTTCACGAGCACCTGCTCGAGGCGAACCGGGTCGGCCAGGGCCACGGGCGCCCCGCGCGCGCGACGGACGACGTGGTGCTCCCGGGCCGTCAGGAGCGGCCCGACCGTCGCCAGCGCCGAGTCGATCGCGCCCGCGAGCGGCACCGGCTCGAGGCGCAAGGAGATCGCCCCCCGGGTCAGGCGGGCCGCGTCGAGCAGGTCGTCGACCAGGCGCGCCATGTGCCGCGCCTGCCGCTCGAGGACCGCGCGCGCCTGCTGCGCCCGGAGCGGGTCGCCGGCGCCGAGGAGGGCCGTCGTGGCGATGATGGCCGCGATCGGGTTGCGAAGCTCGTGGCCGAGCAAGGCCAGGAACTCGTCCTTGCGCCGGTCGCGGTCGTCCAGCGCGTGCGCGTGGGCCAGGAGCTCGCGCTCCATGCGCCGGGCGTTCGACACGTCCGCCACGAGCGCCAGGCAGCGCGCCTCGCCGCCCGGGCCCGGGACGGGGGCGGCCCAGGTGCACAGCTCCAGCGCGCCCCCCTCCCGGTGACGCCCCCGCGTGTGCAGCTCCAGGAGCGCCGTCCCGGCGAGCACGTGGCGCAGCGCGTCGCCGAGCTCGCCGCACGCGGCCGGGTCGGCGGCCGGGAAGGGTCGGCCGAGCACCTCGCCGGCGGACCAGCCGAACATGCGCTCGGCCGCCGGGTTCCACAGCCACACGGTCGCCGTCGCGTCGAGGAGCACGGTCGCCAGCGGCGAGGCGCGCACGAGCGCCTCCAGCGTCCGGTTCGTGTCCTCGAGCGCCCGGCGCCGCGCGACCGCCTCGCGCTCGTCGGTGAACACCACGACGGCCGCGAGCTGGCGCCCGGCCTCGTCCCGCACCGGCGTGGCACGGACCCGCAGCGGCTGGCGGCCGCCGTCGGCGCCGACGAAGTCGAGCTCCTCCAGCGCGACCGCCTCCCCCCGCACCGCCCGCGCGAGCGGCCACTCGTGCGCCTCGAGCTGACGGCCGTCCGGCGTGAAGGCCCGGAGCCCGCGGTAGTACTCCCCGGGCGCCGTCGCCGGCACGAACGTGCGCCCGCAGAGGCGCTCCGCCTCCGGGTTGTGGGCGTGCAGCGTCCCCTCCGGGTCGACGACGACGACCCCGGCGGGGAGCTGCTCGAGGACCGCCGCGAGCAGCGCGCGCTCGTCGGCCTGGGCGCGGAACAGCGCCGCGTTGTCGAGGGCCAGCCCCGCCCGCGCCGCCAGCTCCTCGGCGACCCCCGCGACCTCGGCGTCGAGGCCGCCGTCGCGGGAGAGCAGGCTCAGCACCCCGAGGACGCGCCCGCGCGCCGCCAGCGGGACGCACAGGTAGGCGCGCACCGCGCCCGGCAGGTCGTTGGCCGCGTCGGCGCGCCCCGTCCGCAGGACCGCGGTCGCGCCGCTCCCGCCGAGCGCCCAGCGGCGCTCGAGCTCGTGCGGCGCCGCCAGGAGCGCCGGGTCCTCCGACACCGCCGCGGCCAGGCGCAGCCCGCCCGGCTCGGCCAGGTGGACGCAGCAGCCGTCGGCCAGCGCCGGGACGACCAGGCGCGCCAGCGCGCCGAGCGTCTCGTCGCGGTCGAGCGACCCGCCGAGCGCGCGCCCGGCCTCCACCAGGAGCGCGACGCGGCGCGCGGCGCGCGCCCGCTCCTCCTCGAGGGTCTCGAGCGCCGTGGCGTCGAGCGTCAGCCCGCGCAGCCAGCGGCCGGGCCCCTCGCTCACGCGGCGCACCCGGTCGCGCAGCCGCACCTGCCGCCCGTCCGACCTCCACGCCCGATAGCGCAGCTCGAGGTCCCCCCGGCCGTCGCGCCCGTGGTCGCGCAGGGCCGACGCCACGCGGGCGCGGTCGTCGACGTGGACGTGCTCGAGCCAGCACGGGTCGCGCAGCGCGGCGTCGGGGGTCCTCGTCCCGAGGACCTCGGTCGCGGCCTGGCTGGCGTAGGTGAGCCGCAGCGTCTCGGCGTCGCGCTCCCAGGCGATCGCGCCGGGGAGGTCGTCGAGCAGCGCGCGCAGGTCGCCCGCCGCGCCCGGCGAGGGCCGCTCGACGAGCGCGCCGACCATCCGCCGCGCCGCGCCGTCGCGGCGCAGCGCGCGCGCGTGGTCCTCCACGAGCACGTAGTCGCCGTCTGCGCGGCGCAGGCGGTAGCGCTCGGTCCAGGCCTCGTCGCCGCCCGACCGGAAGGCCTCCAGGCTGGCGAGCGTGCGCGCGGCGTCATCGGGATGCAGCCGCTCACGCCACCAGGCGCGCGGCTGCGGGTCCACGAGCGCCGGGTGCCCCAGCACCGGCCCCTCGGACCAGAGCCGGGCGCAGCCGTCGTCGTCCTCCTCCCACCGGAGCGCGTGCGGGTCGGAGGGGCCGAGGGCCCGCTGCAGCCCGGAGCGCTCGAGCGCCCGACCGGCGACGGCCGCCAGGCGCGCGAGGAACCCGCGCTCGTCCGCCTCGAAGTCGTGAGGTCCCGAGAGGCGCACCGCGAGCACGCCGAGCGGCCCGCCCGGGGCGGGCACGGGGACGCAGGCGATGGCGAGGTCCGTGGCCTCCAGGGCCGGGGCGATCGCCGGGTACCGCGCCAGGACCTCGGCCCGCGAGCGGAGCCAGACCGGCGCCCCCGTGCGGAGGCTCCAGGCGGCCGGCAGGTCGGCCTCGAGCGGGATCGCCGAGAAGCGCCGCAGGTACTCGGCCGTGAAGAACGGCGTCGCCTCTGCTCGCCCCTCGAGCACCAGGTGCGTGCGCCGCGCGTCGAGCAGCCACACGAACGCGAGCCGCGCGTCCAGGGCGACGCGCGCCGCCGCCGCGACGCGCTGGGCCACCTCGTCAGCGCTCGCCGCGTGGACGAGCGCCGAGTCCACGGCCGAGAGGCCGTCGGAACGCAAGAGCGCCGCCGTCGTCATCACCCCCCCCGACAGAAGGGGATCATCGTCAGGGAGAGGCCCGCGGGTCAAGGGGCGCGCGAGCGGCTGCATGAGAGGGCTCTCATGAAGCGCCGGAGCTGCGCAGGTCGTCGAGGATCCGCCGGACCTTCCGCGCATCGGGCACCTCGCGGAAGGTGACCACGGGTCCCTCCAGGCCGCGGAGCTTCTCAGTCCCGACCTTCAGCCCCGGGTCGAGCGCCAGGACGAGGCGCGGCGCGCCGTGGGCGCGCAGCGCCGTCAGGCGCCGGTCGACGGCGCCGCGGCGCCAGTAGCCGAGCACCTCCAGCCAGGCCTCGAAGCCCGACGCGCGGTGCTCGAAGCGGAAGTCGGGGACCACCACCTCGCCGCCGAGGTTCAGGAGCGGCACCTTGCGGTCGACGGCCCACTCGGGCGCGACCTCGGCGAAGCGCCGCTCGAACGCCTCGACGAGCTCGGGCAGCCAGGCGCCGGCGTCGCGCGCGCGCGTGCGCAGCCCGGCCGACGGGTCGAGCGTGAAGCGGCGGCGGTGGCGCGCGTGGCCGAGCTGGACCTCGGCCTCGAGGCGCCAGGCGTCGCACAGGAGCAGCGCCGGGAGGAAGCCGGCCATCTTCACGCCGTAGCGCGGCGTGGCCGAGAAGATCGACAGCGGCCCGTCGAGGTCGAGCAGGACGACGTCGCCCTCGCGCCGCGCCGCCTGCAGGAGCCCGTGGAACTTCACGTGGCGCAGGAGCTGCCGCAGGCGCGGCGGGTCGGCGCGCTCGACGGTCACTCGCAGGGACAGCGCCCGCAGGAGCACCGCCTGGGCCAGCGAGAGGTTGTAGCGCTCGACGAGCTCGTCGGGGCCGAGCGGCTCGAGCGCCTCGAGCACCTCGCGGTCGCGCAGGTCGCCGTAGAGCGCGTCGTCGAGGGCCGTCGCCGTCGTCCCGAGGCCCTCGGCGACCTGCGACAGGACGGCCGTCCGGTCGAAGCCGCCCGCGCGGCGCGCCGCCGCCGCCGCCGCGAACACCGCCTCGCGCCGGAGGCCGGCCTCGTCGGGCGGCAGCCCGGCGAAGCGCGAGCGGTCCTCGAGGAGCTTGATCAGCCCGCGGTCGAGCTTCGGGTCGGGTCGCCCCGCGACCAGCGCGTCGAGCGCCTCGTCGAGCTCGCCGCGCCGCCGGCCGACGTGCGCCTCGAACGCCGCGATCAGCTCGGCCGCCCGCGCCCGCGCCTCGTCGCCGCCCTGCCCGGCCGTCGGCAGCCAGCGCGGGCGCACGAGGCCGCCGCGGACGGTCGCGCGCAGGAGGTCAGCGGTAAGCATCGTGGTCCCGCCGCCGCGCGCTCACGGCCTCCTCGCTCGTGCCCTCGGTCACGACCTCGTAGAGCACGGCGCGCTTGCCCTCGACCTTGCGCAGGATGCGCCCGAGCCGCTGCACGTGCTCGCGCACCGTCGCCGTGCCGGAGAGGACCACGCCCACGCCGACGCTCGGCACGTCGACGCCCTCGTTGAGCACCCGCGACGTCACGACCACCGGCAGGCGCCCGTCGCGCAGCGCCTGCAGCGTCGCCCGCCGCTCGCTCGGCCGCGTCTGGTGCGTGATCGCCGGCACGAGGAAGCGCCGCGACACCTCGTAGGCGGCGCCGTTGTCGTTGGTGAACACGAGCACGCGGTCGGCCGCGTGGCGCGCGAGCAGGCGCTCGAGCACCTCGAGCTTCTGCGGCGCGGCCAGGGCCAGGCGCCGCTGCTCGCGCCAGGCGGCGAACGCCGCCCGCCCCTCGCTCGAGCGGCTGGCCGCCTCGAGGAAGCGCCGCCAGCCGTGCTGCCCGCCCAGGCGGATCCCGCGCGCCGCCACGAAGTCGCGGAAGCGGCGGCTGGCCTCGTCGTAGGCGGCGCGCTCGTCGGGGCCCAGGCGCACCTTCTCGCGCACGACCTCGTAGGGGCTGAGGAAGTCGCCGGCGAGGTCGCCGATCTCGCGCCGGAACACGACCGGCCCGGCGACGTCGGCCACGGCGCCGGCGCGCTCGTCGCCGTCGTCGACGGGCGTGGCGGTGAGCCCGAGCGCGAACGGCGCCAGCGCCATGCGCGCCGCCTGCACGGCCGAGGGCGCCGCGAGGTGGTGCGCCTCGTCCCATACGACGAGGCCGAAGCGGTCGCCCAGGCGGTCGAGGTGCAGGTAGGCCGAGTCGTAGGTGGTCACCGTGAGGTCGGCCGGGCGGTGCTCGCCGCCGCCCACGGCGCCGACGCGCTCGGCGCCGAAGTGGAGCGCCAGCATGTCGAACCACTGGTGCAGGAGGTCGAGCGTCGGCACGACCACGAGCGTGCTCCGCGCCGTGTCGGCGATGGCCAGGGCGGCGACGACCGTCTTGCCGGCCCCCGTCGGCAAGACGACGACCCCCCGCCGCCCGCCGGCGCGCCAGGCGTCGACCGCCTGCCGCTGGTAGTCGCGCGCGGCCACCGACGGCGCCGGCAGGTCGAGCACACCGTAGGCCCGCGCGCGATCCTCGTAGGCCTGCGCCCGCGCCGTCAGCGCGCGCACGACCAGGTGATAGCGGTGCGCCGGCACGCGCAGGGCGCCGACGCGGCCGTCCTCGCGCGCCTCGGGCACGTGGTCGCGCACGCCGTCGTCGACGGGGCCGCGCAGGAGCAGGCTCCCGCGGTCGAAGGTGAGGGAGACGGTCACAGGGGTCCGCCCGGGGGAGGTGGATGCGACGGCTCAGGACTTTAGCTGCAACCCCCGACAGGGCCGGGGTGCCTCGAAAGTGAGCCGCATTTGCGTCTCACGTTCGGTGCGGACTCCGCTCTGATCAGCGCAAGTCGTTTTCGCACCGTTGTGAGGCGGCCGGACCGTGCGTTGCTCGACGGCACGCCGAGGAGAGGTCAGCCGAATGACGCACGAGGCGTTGCCAGCGGTGCTCGCGGTCGCGGTCGACCGGCGCTACCTCGAGCCGCGCAAGGCCGAGGAGCTGGCGGCCGAGGCCCGCCGGGTCGGCAAGGTCCCCGAGGCCCTCCTGGTCGAGCGGGGGCTGCTCAGCGCCAGGCGCGTCGAGCGGCTCGTCCTGCACGTGCGCTACCGGAGCCTGCGCAAGGTGGACAAGGCGTACGGCCGCATGGCCGTGAAGGCGCGCGTCGTCGACGAGGCCACGGTCTCGGCCGCCCTCGACCTGCAGCGCCGCCGCTTCGAGGACCGGCGCGAGTGCCTGCGCATCGGCGCGATCCTGATCAAGCAGGGCCACCTCACGCAGGACGAGGACCGGCGCATCCGCAGCCGCGTGGCCAAGCTCTCCACGGGCGACTCGGCCAGCCAGTCCGCCGCGGCGACGCTCCTCGACGACTCGGCCTCCCAGGGCACCCCGCGTCGCGGGCTGCCGGCGGTGAAGGCGCCCTCCTACGACGCGATCGACGAGGCCGTGGCCCGGGTCGAGGCGGTGCGCAAGGAGCAGGCGGAGCTCTCCGAGAGCGTCAGCCAGCGCGCCGAGGCGGTCACGCGCGACAGCGCGGCCGAGTACGAGAACGCCTGCGTGGTGCTGGCGCGTCGCCGGGTCGCTGGCGGCGGCAAGCCGGTCTCCAAGAGCACGGGGAACCTGCGCATCGGGGCCTGATCGGAGCCTGATCGGGGCCTGACGGTCCCCTGCGCGGGACGGCGCCGTCTCCAGGCCGGGCCTCGCGCCCCGGGCCCCTGCGGGCCGGCCGTTTGCGCCCGTCTCTCTCCGGGGGACCGGAGGAGACCCATGGCGCGCACGGCGCGCACCTCGAACGTCACGACCGACCACGCGTTCATCCGCAAGTGGGCGGAGGAGCGGGACGGCAAGCCCGCCCGGGTCAAGGGCACGGAGCGCGGCCCCGACGACCCCGGCATGATCCGCATCGACTTCCCGGGCTACAGCGGCGAGAAGTCGCTCGAGCCCATCTCCTGGGACGACTGGTTCCGCAAGTTCGAAGAGGCCGGGCTGGCGCTGCTCTACCAGGAGCAGACCGCCAGGGGCGAGAAGAGCAACTTCAACAAGCTCGTCAGCCGCAAGTCCGACGCGTCGTCGGGTCACAGCGGCCGTCGCTTGTCGTGACGCCCACGTCCAGGAGCGGGACCCTTGCTCCGATCCGCAGTGACGCACCTGTCGCCCTCGCTCCGGCCGCTTCGCGGCCTACGCTCGGGGATGCGCGCTCACCCGGTCGATCTGCTCGCTTCGCTCTCAGATCGACCGGTGAGCGCGCTCAGTAGTCCAGCTCGCGGCCCGCGGCCGTGTGGAACGTGCGCAGGACCACGACGGCCCGGCGCCGCCCCGCGGCCCCGCGGCCTGGTGTGCACAGCCCCCGGGTGACGAGCACCGCCTCGCCCTCGCCCAGGAAGTCCGGGCTGGCCCCGTCGTCGCCGGGCAGGAACGAGAACGCGTCCGGCGGGACGCGCTCCCAGGCGCCGTCGTCCTTGCGCCGCTGCAGCTCGACGAGCAGGAGCTCGCCCTCGCGGATCAGGAACGAGAAGCGGAGCGCCTCGCCGCCGCGCACGTACGAGGCCGTGGACACGACCAGGCTGCGCCCCCGCGCGTCGTCCACGCGGCGCGCCTCGGCGACCGTCGTGTTGAAGTCGAGGTCGTCCTTCGTGTCGAGCGTCTCGAACACGAGCTGGAAGCCGATCGTGCGGCCGGGTCGGAACAGCTCCGCCAGCCGGTCCATGACCGCGCCGGCCCCGCGCTGCTGCGCCGGCGCGGGGCTGGCGAGGGTCAGGAGCGCGAAGGCCAGCAGCGCGAGGGCCAGGAGCGACGGCCGGAGGGCGCGGGTCACGGGGGCAGTGTACGGCAGCGCGCCCCGGGCGCGCAGCAGCGTCCGGGGGGCGCGTGGCCCACGCCTCGGCCCGGCGAGTAGACTCCTGGACATGCAGCCCGACGAGAAGCCGCGCCCGCCGCGAGCGCCCGAGCCCGAGTCGCGCGACGACATCGTCGTCTCGCAGAGCCGCTGCCCCTACTGCCACGACGACGTGCCGGCGGCCGCGAAGGACGGGGTGGTCTGCGCCACGTGCCTCGCGCGGCACCACGAGGCCTGCTGGCAGGAGACGGGGCGCTGCGCCTCGTGCCGCCACGGCGAGCGGCTCCGCCGCGAGTCGAGCCCGGCGGCGCCGCGCGCGCGGGTGGGGCTCGGGCTGCTCGCCGCGCTGGGGGTGACGCTGGCGGCGGCGCTCCTGTTCTTCGCCGGCGGCGCCTGGTGGCTGGTCGCGCGCGTCGAGCAGGAGGGAGCCATGCAGGCGGCGCACGAGGCGGAGCGGCTCCTGGCGGAGCAGGCCGAGCTGGCCGCCCTGGACCGCGCGCGGCGCGAGGCCGAGCTGGCCGCGGCCCGCCCCGCCGCCGCGGCGACCGGCGACGAGCGCTTCGCGATCGCCCAGCGGATCGACGCGCTGCGCGCCCTGGACCGCCGCGGCGCGCGGGTCGCTGCGCGCGCGGACCGGCGTCGGGCCGCCTGGAAGCAGGCCGCCGTCGAGGTGGCCCTGGCCCTCGGCGAGACCGCCGACCCGCTCGAGCGCGCGCGGCTCGAAGGCGCGCGCGCCAACCTCCGGCGCCTCGACCCGCCGCCCAGCCGGGGGCCGGTGGAGACCATCCTGGACGAGCAGCAGGACTACCTGATGCCCCCGCGTCCGGACCACCCCGACCACGCCAAGGTGCTCGCCCGCATGCAGGGCGTGGGCGACGTCGCCTACCAGGGGCGGCTCCACGTGCTCACCGGCACGCGCGAGGGGGCCGAGGCCGGGCTCGCGGCCGCCAACCGCGCGCTCGACGAGGACCCGACCCGCTGGCTCGCCTGGCTCGTCCGCGGCGAGGCGCTCGCGATCCTCGGCGACCACGCCGGGGCGGCCATGGCGCTGCACCTCGCCGAGGGCTTCTCCGCCTTCGACCCCACCTGGACGCTCCTGGCCCGCGCGGACCTCGCGCGCGCCCGCGGCGACCGGCGCGCGGAGCTCCTCGCCTGCTTCGACGCGCTGGAGGTCGGGACCCTGCCCGAGTGGGGCGGGCACCTCGACGCGCTGCTCGAGCGGATCGCGCGGCTCGAGCTGGAGCCCGGCGCCGGGCGGTGACCGCCGGGCGGCAGACGGGTCACTCGCCTCGGTCGCGTGGCGGCGAGCGTCGCTCCTCCATCTCCTCGAGCGTCTTCGGCCAGTCGCCCTTGAGCAGCCGCGAGAGCGCCCGATCGGCGAGGAGCTTGCCGCCGGTCTGGCAGGTCACGCAGTAGTTCGTCTCGTGGTCGCCGCGCACGATGCGCTGCACGGGCGAGCCGCAAACGGGGCAGGGCTGCTTGTAGCGGCCGTGGACCGCCATGCCCTCGCGGAAGGCCGTCACACCCTGGTTCGGGAACGCGTCGCCGGTCTCCTGGCGGAGGCGGTCGGTCCACTCGCGCAGGACGCCGGTCACGGCCGCGAAGAGGGCCTCGACCTCGTCGGCGGTGAGCCGCGAGGTGAGCTTCACCGGCGACAGCCGCGCCCGGTGCAGGATCTCGTCCGAGTAGGCGTTGCCGATCCCGGAGAGGATCGTCGGGTCCGTGAGGGCCCGCTTGATCGTGTGGTTCTCGCGCGTCAGGGCCGCCTGGAACTCGGCCAGCGTCGCGTCGAGGACCTCGAGGCCGCCCCGGTCGAACTCTGCCAGCGCGCCCTCCCCGCGGACCAGGTGGATCGAGGCGCGCTTCTTCGTGCTCGCCTCGCGGAAGAGCAGGGTGCCCGTCGGGAAGTCGAAGGCCGCCAGGCCGACCCTGCCGGGGATCCCGGCCCCCCGGGCCGCCCAGGCCAGACGGCCCGCGATCATGAGGTGCAGGACGAGGAACAGGTCGTCGTCGAGGCACAGGACGATCCGCTTGCCCAGGCGCCGCAGCCCGCGGACCGCCTTCCCCTCGGCCGCGCCGATCGGCGGGTCGGCCGAGCGCAGGACGAAGGGGCTGGCGACGCGCACGCGCTCCAGGGTCGCCCCCAGGACGCGCCGCTCGAGGGCCTCGACGTAGACGACGACGTCCGGGAGCTCGGGCACCGCGCCGATGCTGGCCGGCGAGGGCCTCCGGCTCAAGGCCGCCCCGGCAGGCCGTCGGAGCTACGACCCTCACGCGCCCCCCACTCGCCCCATCGTGCGAGCACGACTGTCGGCGTCGAACCGGATCGAGCGGGCCGGGTTTACATCGGCCGCCGCAGCCGTCGATCACACGAGGAGCCCGACTACGGGGGGAACGGAGCCGCGAGCGAGGCGAGGGCGCGGAGGCCGAGGCGAGGGGGGAGCGCGCGCGGGTCGTATCGATCGCCGGATCCCCGGTGGGCCGCCGGAGCGAGCGGGAGGCCCGCGGCTGCGGTCGGCCGCGAGCGATAGGGGCCGCCTGGATTGCGGCACCGTAGCCGCGGGACGGAGCTTGCGAGGCGGGCCACACCGACGACCCGCGCGCGGCCCCCCTCGCCCGGCATCCGCGTCCGCAGCCGTCGATCACACAGAGTCAGCGGCCGCCGGTCTCCTCGAGCTCGAGCCGGTAGCCCTCGAGCGGGTCCTCGAAGGCGATGCTCCGCGACCAGGCGACGACGCCCGCCAGGGCGACCGCCAGCGCCAGGGCCAGCGCGCCGAGGACGAGCCCGAACAGGCGCGGGGAGCGGCGGGCCAGGCCGCCGCGGCCGGCGGGGCTCGGCCGCGGCGGCGGGGTGATCGGCTGGATCGTTTCGCCCTGGCGCACGGCGCGCAGGTCGGCCAGGAGGTCGTTGACGCTGGCGTGGCGGCGCCGCGGGTCGGGCGCGGTCATCGCGTCGAGGAGCGCGACCAGCCCGGGCGGCGCCTGGTCGCGCGACCGGAGCGGCGGGAGGGGGGCCCACGCGCGCTCGATCAGGTCGCGCGGGTCCGACTGCGGGTCGACGGGCGGCGCGCCCGAGAGGAGCGTCCAGGCCAGGCAGCCCAGGGCGAAGATGTCCGCCTGCGGGCCGAGGAGCCCCTGGTCGAGCGCCTCGGGGGCGGCGAAGCCGGGCACGCCCACGAGCTCCCCTTCGCCCAGGAACGCGAACGCCGGATGCGGCCGCACGAGGCCGGCGTCGCAGAGCACGACGCCGCCGCCGGGCTCGAGGCGCACGGCCTCGGGCGACACCGCCCCGTGCACCTGGCTGCGCCGGTGCAGCCCCTTGAGCGCCTGGGCCACGCTCTCGACGACGTCGAGGACCTGCTCGGCCGGCAGCGGCCCCCGGCGCGCGAGCGCCTCGGCCGCCGTCTCGCCGACCGGCGGCGCGAACGCGGCGAAGTAGGCGTCGCGCGTGCGCCCCGAGCCGAGGCAGCGCTCGAGGTTCGGGTGCTCGATGCGCAGCGCGGCGTCGGCGCGGCGCGACAGGCGGCGGAACTCCGCCTCCGACGCGCCGAAGAGCGGGAAGATGCGCAGGAGGCAGCGCGCGTCGGGGTCGTCGACCGCCCGGGCCAGGTAGCGGCGCTCGCCGCGATGCAGCCCGACGAGCTTCTCGACCTCGAACAGGCCCACCGTGCAGCCGAGGAACGGGTCGCCCACGGGGTCCGGCAGCGCCAGCGCCTCGAGCGCCGCCAGGGCGTCCTTGACCTCGTCGGTCGAGTGCGCCTTGCGCGGCGCGAGCGGGATCTCGGCCGTGTCCGGGTCGTCCGGCGCCGGCCCTGGCTCGTCGACGATGACCTCGTGGCGCCCCGACTCGTCGCTCACGCGGCTGGCGTCGAGCATGAGCCGCGTGAAGCTCACCTTCACCCGCCGCGTGCCGTCGCGCGGCGCGTCGCTGCGCAGGGCGAACGAGCCCTCGCCCACGGCCAGCAGCCGGCGGATCGCCTTCTCCCCCGTGCTCCCGTCGGAGGCCCGCGCGTCCCAGGGGCTGCCCTCCTGGAACTCGATCACGCCCTGCACGCCGCCGCCCTCGACCTCGACGTGGCCCGTCTTGGCGTTGAACTCGACCCCCTGGAGGATCTCGAGCAGCGGCATGTCTGCCAGCGAGCCCTGGATGCCGCCGGCGCGCGCGGGCGGCGGCGTCGGCTCGGTGCGCGTCGT
>JAHBXY010000102.1 GCA_019636275.1 Planctomycetota bacterium
TCGACCACGCGCGCGCCGTCGGCGCCGGCGGAGGGCTCGCGGCGCCGTCGCCCGTCGCGGCCCCGAGGACCGACCAGCCCACCGGCAGGAGCAGCAGGGCCAGGCCGGCCGCCCACCGACGCGCCGTCCCGCTCGGGCTCGCGCGGGACGGACCGGCCGGCCGGCGAAAGGATCCTGAAGGGGGAGGCGCGGCCGCGGGCGCCGGGCGCCCAGCGGGTTGCGCAGGAGGTCGTCGTCCGGGGGTGCTCACGCGATCAGGGTGAGCAACCACCGGGCCGGGGAAGCGTGAGCTCAGCCCCGCCGGCGCAGGACCTTGAGCAGCGTCCCCTGGGTGACGGTCTCGTCGGCGCCGACGCCGTTCATCACCGCCAGCCCCTCGACATCCAGACCCACCCCCTCGGGGATCGGCCAGTCGCGGACCACGGCGCGGAAGGTCCCGGTGCGCGGGGCCTCGACCACGTGCACCTCGGCCGGCTGGACCGCCAGCGCCTGCGGGTCGGTGAGCGCCTGGAACCCGTCCGGGATCCCGAGCAGCGTCGCGCGCGCCGCCGCGACGTCGGCCGGGTAGGCCAAGCCGTGGAACGCGTGCACGCGCCCCTCCCGGGCCACGAACGTCGAGAGCACCGCCAGCTCGCCCTCGGACGTGCGGATCGTCGACTCGACGCGCGCCGCCGGGAAGCCCGAGATCGTCAGCTCCGACCGCTCGCGGACCGACACCCCCTCCTGCTCGGCGAAGGCGCGCGCGGCCTCGGCCGCGTCGGCGCCGCGCGCCAGGCCGACGAGCATGGCCCGCGCGCCGTCGGGCGCCGCGAGCTGCAGCCGCCCCGCCTGCACGTGCAGCGACCACCCGCCCGGCGCCGGCGCGCGCCAGCGCTGCGCGGGGTGGTTCAGCCAGCCCCGCTCGACGTAGCCCTGCCGCGGGTCGGGGCCGAAGGGCAGCCCCTGCAGCCGCCGCAGGTAGCCCGCCCGGTCGTCCTGGTAGCTCGCCAGGCCGGCCTCGGCCTGCGCCTTCTTCGACTGGGCCCGCACCGTGTCGTGGCGCTCGCCCGGGTCGGGGTGCGTGCTGAACCACGACGGCAGGGCGCCGCGGTCGCCCGAGAGCCGCTGCAGGGTGGAGAAGAACGTCGCGCCCTCGGTCGTGTCGAAGCCGGCCCGCGTGCCGTAGCTCACGCCGAGCTGGTCCGACTGCCGCTCCTGGTCGCGGTCGTACTTGAGCAGGAGGAGCTGCCCGCCGCCGGCCGCCAGCCCCGTGACCATGGCGAAGCGGTCGCCGAGCAGCGACGTGATCCCGATCCCGAGCCCCATGAGCTGCTGCCGCGTGAGCCGCTGCGCCCCGTGCCGCGCCGTCACGTGGCCGACCTCGTGGCCGAGCACCATGGCCATGGCGCCCTCGCTCTGCAGGTAGGCCAGGATCCCGCGCGTCAGGTAGACGAAGCCGCCCGGCAGCGCGAACGCATTGACCACCGGGTCGTCGAGGATCCGGAACGTGAACGTCATGTTCGGCCGGTGGCTCACCGCCACCAGGCGCCGCCCGACCTCGTCGACGTAGCGCTGCAGGGCCGGGTCCTCGTGCAGCCCGTACTGCGCCACGATCTCGCGGTCCGCGTCGCGGCCGAGGGCGTCCTCTTGCCGCTGCGAGACGAGCATCAGCTCGCGCTCTCCGGTGACCGGGTTGGTGGCGCAGCCGGCGACGAGCGCGAGCGCCGCCAGGGCGGCGGCGCGGCGGGCGTGTGTCATGGCGTCCCTCCAGGGGCGCCGATCCTACGCCACGCGCGTCAGGGCGGGTCGCTCGCGTCCGCCACGACGCCGAGCGCCGCGGCCAGCCGGGCGAACCTGGCCTCCTCGCGCGCGAGGCGCTCGGGTCCTGCGCCGGTCGCGTCGGTCCAGGCCATGAGCGACGCGCCGCCGGCGGGCCGCCCCGTGGCGCCGCGCAGGAGGGCCGCCGCCCAGGCCCCGGGCAGCGACGCGGCCGCGGGGCGCCCCTCGGCGTCGAGCCACACGGCGAGCGCCAGCCTGCGGCCGTCCTCGCGGGCGAGGTGCAGCCGGCGGGCGCGCAGGCCGCCCGGGAGGGTGACCTGCTCCGCCGCGACCGCCGCGTGGCACAGCGGGGTCAGCCACTCGGGCGGACGTCCGTGGACGCCGTGGCGTCCGCCGAGCCCGTGGCCGTGGGCGAGGACGACCGTGAGGTCGCCGTAGGCGCGCGCCTCGAGGTGGTCGACCTCGAGCGCCGCCGTCCCGACGAGGTCCTCGGCCGCGCGCGCCGGGGCGCCGTCGAGCGTCGCTGGCAGCGGCATCGGACGGCACGGGCAGGCCGGAGGCGGCAGGAGCCCCGCTCCCAGGGCGGCCGCGACCACCGCGGCCGCGAGCCACGCGCGACCGGGCCCGGCCGGGGCCACGCGCCGCGGCGCCGACGGCGAGGGCTCGCCTTCCACGATCGCCGCCGCGCGCCTCGCGGCCAGGAGGACCACCACGCCCGGCACCACGACGAGGAGCCCGGCCGCCTCGTGCAGCGCCCGGAAGGTGGTCGAGCCGGCCCCGTGCGCCTGCAGGGCGCCCCCGAGCACCGTGAGCCGGGCCACGGTGGCCAGGAACGCGGCCGGGAGGCACGCGCCGAGGGTGGTCCAGCGCGCGAGCGGCCCCGACGGGCGCGCCTGCAGGAGCACGGCCGCGGCCACGAGCAGCCCCAGCCAGGTCCGCGCCCCGCTGCAGGCGTCGACCACGCGCAGCTCGCCGCGCGGGACGCGGATCACCCAGCCGTCGCTCCACGCGGGCGTCCCGCCGAGCGACAGGACGAGGCTCGCCGCCCGGGCCGCCGCGCCCTTGAGCGCCTCCTGCACCTCGAGCACGACCGGCAGCGGCGGCGGCGTCGCCGCGGCGAGCAGGAGCGCCGCCGGCCACAGCGCCCCCGCGCGCGGCCAGAGGAGCGCGGCCGCGCCGAGGCCCGATCGCCGGGGCGCCGGGGCCACGAGCGACGCGTCGCCGGCGCGCGCGCCGACGGCGTGCAGGAGCGCGCCGAGCGCCAGGCTCGCCCCGCGGCCCACGCGGGCACGGGGGCGGGGTCCGCCCGCAGCCGCACCCCCGACGGCCAGCGCCGCGAGCGCCAGCGCCGGCGGCCCCCAGGCGGGCGTGGCCGCGCCCCAGGTCGCCCCCACGGCCGGGAGCGAGCGCGCCACGGCGGCGGCGGCGGCGACGCCGAGCACGACGCGCGCGATCACCTCAGCCTCAGGAAGCCCAGCTCCTCGTGGACGTCGCGGTCGAAGCGCTCGAGGAACAGGTTGCGCATGCGCGCCTGCGCGGGCCCGTCGAGCTCGCCGTAGACGGTCGTCAGCTCACCGCGGACGAGGTGCGCCAGCGCCCCCAGCTGGCGGAAGCCGCGCGAGACCGCGGGCGGGTCGGCGCCGCGGAGCCCGTCGACGATCGCGCGCGCGTGCAAGTAGGGGCCGACGGTCCCGAGCACCGGCAGCGCGGTCGCCAGGAGCGGCGCCACCAGCCAGCGGCCGGCCTGGCCCCGGCACGCCGCGCGCTGCTCGCGGACGGCGACGCTCAGGGCGTGGGCGTAGACGACGAGCGCGGCGAAGGGGGTGAAGCCGAGGAGGCCCAGGCCGAGGAAGAGGACCGCGAAGAAGCTCAGGGGCACGAGCGGCACGAACACCAGCGCGTGCAGGCCTGCCATGAGCACGCCGAGGCCCAGGAGCGGCAGGGCCAGGGCGCGCGCGCCGCGCGAGCGCGAGGTCATCAGCACGACGAGGCCAAGCATGGACAGGGCCAGGAGGCCGTAGACGATCACCTGCCGCCCGTCGAGCGCCGGGCGCGCCCCTCCCACCCCGTCGAACGGCCCCCACAGGACCGGGTTCACCTGCATGCCGGCGTCGAGGAGGAACGCGAGCAACGGGACCGCGATGCCGAACGTCGTCCAGAGCACCTCGCGACGGACGGGCTCCGCGGGGCTCACGCCGCCGCCCGGGCCGGCACGGCGCGCCGGCGGCGCTCGAGGAGCAGGGCCGCGGCGACGGCGAGCGCGATCAGGGCCCACGTCTCCGCCTCGGGCGTGGCCGCGCTCTCGAACCGCCACGGGTCACGGTCGGGCGGCCGCGCGCCGAGCAGCATGCGCCGGCGCTCGGCGTCCGGCAGCGAGAGGAAGGCCGTGTAAGGGGTGAGGAAGCGGTGCTCGAGCGACAGGGCCACGACCTCGGCGCGGTTCGGGTCCCTCGGGCCCCAGGGGTGCCGGCGCAGGAGCTCGCGCGCCCGCTCTCGCGCCCACAGGCCGGCCACGAAGGCGTGCGCCTCCTGGACCGCCGGGAGCGAGAGCGTCAGCGCCGCGTCGACCGGCTGTCCGTCGACGCGGGCGCGGAAGGTCACCTGGCGCTCGCCTGGCGCCGCGTAGCGGGCGACGAACACGATCGAGCCGCCGGCGGGGACGACGGCCGGCGCGAAGACGTCGACGAGCGTCCCGGAAGGGTCGTCGAGCACGACTCCGGTGACCGCGGCGTCGCGGAAGCGGTCGAGCAGGGCCGCCCCGGGGGCGACCTCGTCGCCGGCCACGAGGGCCTCGCCGTAGGGCCGGCCGAGCAGGTCGGGCGGGACGACCGTCCACAGGAGGTCGCGCTCGCCGAGGCCCGGAAGCCACAGGGCGCCGCCCGTGACCTCGGCCAGGCGCGCCAGGAGCTCCGGGTCGTCGTCGTGGCCGCTGCCGATCACGAGCAGCCGCGCGCCTACGGCCCGGGCGGCGGCGAGGACGTCGTCGGGCTCCTCCTCGGTCACGCCGTCGGTCGCCAGGACGATCAGCCGCCGGCGCCCGGGTGAGGGCTCCCCGAGGAGCGCCCCGGCGCGTGCGAGCGCCGGAGCCAGGAGCGTCCGCCCCTTGCCCGTGAGCCCCGCGGGCCAGGTGCGCAGCGCGTCGCGCCGGTCGCCCACGGCCGCCGGGGCCGGGTCGACCGCCGTCGGCCGCGCGTCGAAGGCCAGGCGGGCGACGCGGTCGTCGTCGCGGAGCGCGTCGACCACCGCGGCCAGGACGCGCGCCTGCTGGCTCGCCTTCGGGCCGCGCTGGCTGCCGCTCGCGTCCACGGCGAGGACGACGTCGAGCGGCGCTCCATCGGGCGCGGTCGCTGGCGGGGCGGCCACCCGCACGAGCACGTGGCCGGGGCCGTCGCCGCTCCGGTGGGCGAGGGCGGCCGCCTGGAGCGGCGCCAGGCCCTGACGCCAGGTGAGCTCGAAGGGGCCGACGTCGCCCGCGACGAGGCCGGCCTCGAAGCGCACGCGCGCGCGCCCGCCCTCCTGCTCGACGCGCGCGCCGGGCCAGGGGCAGGCCACGTCCTGCACGCCGGCCGCGTCCTCGATCGTCACGTCGAAGACGACCTCGCCCACGGGCTCGCCGAACGCCGCCGCGAGGTGGAACGGGAACGACCAGGCGCAGCGGCCGTCGCGCGCCGCGACCAGCTCGCCGTAGGTCACCTCGACCTGCTTCAGCGCCCAGGGGAGGATCGGGTAGACGTGCGTGTCGAACACGTCCGGCGACATCTGCCGCATGAGCCCAGGGTCGCGCGCGACGCGCACCTCGCGCGCCTCGTGCGTCACCCCGCTCGCGTCAGGCCGCGCCGCGACCTCCTGCTCGGTGACGCGGCGGTAGAGGTCCTCCGCGCGGGCGACGTCCATGAGCTCGCCCTCGAGCCGCACCCCCTGCTCCCAGATCGCGTAGCCGGTGACGTGCGCGCGAGCGCCGAGGGGGAGGAGGTAGCGGGCCTGGAGGATCCGGTCGACGTTGCTCTGCAGGACGTGCTCGACGTGCACGACCGCGACCTGCTCCCGGATCACGACGCGCACGCGGTTCGCACGCAGCGTGAGAGCTCGGTCGGGCGCCTCGGGCTCGATCCGCGGCAGCGGCCGCGGGGTGCCGCCGCCCTGGTCGACGCCCCCCGCCGCCGGCCGCACGACGGGCGCGGGGGGCGCCTCCTCGCGGGTCACCGACGCGAAGCCCGCTGCCCGCGGCGCGGCCCCGGCAGCGAGCGCCACGATCACCGCCGCCCAGCGCGCTCCCACCATCGGCCGGCCCTCCCCGCGCACGGACCGTGCGCCCGGTCCGATCTCAACACACCACCAGTCGGGCTGGACGGCGTGCGGGGGAGGGTGACGGCCGGTCGAGCTGCTCTACTCCGCCTCGCGCACGAGGCGACGCGGCGCGCCGTCGCCCTGGCCCTCGGCCCGGCGCAGGACGCGCCCGCCCTCCTCGCCGTCGCCGCGGGGCCCGACGAGGCGGCGGTCGCCCTCGCGCTGGTCGTCGCCGCGCCGGAGGACGCGGAGCTCGCTGCCGTCGGCGTCGAAGAGGCGCCGGACGACACGGCGGAGGACGCGCAGCGCGTTGCCGTCGGCGTCGAAGAGGCGGCGGACGCCGTCGCCCTCGCCACGGAGGGCCATGCGGCCCTCGCCCTCGCCGTCGCCCTCGGGGGCGGCGCGGCGGAGGACGCGGAGCTCGTTGCCGTCGGCGTCGAAGAGGCGGCGGACGCCGTCGCCCTCGGTGGCGCCCCGGCGGAGGACGCGGAGCTCGTTGCCGTCGGCGTCGAAGAGGCGGCGGACGCCGTCGCCCTGGCCCTCGGTGGCGCCGCGGCGGAGGACGCGGAGCTCGTTGCCGTCGGCGTCGAAGAGGCGGCGGACGCCGTCGCCCTCGCCGCGGAGGGCGAAGCGGCCCTCCTCTGCGCCGGCGCCCTCGGTCCGGCGGAGGACGCGCGGCCCGTCGCCGTCGCCGCGGACGATCACCTTCCGCCCCTCGCCGCCCTCGCCGTCGCGGGACCAACGGATGATCACCCGCTCGCGGGTCTCCTCGCCGTCCGCGGACCGCTTCACGATCACGCGGCCCTGACCCTCGGGCGCGCCCGCCTCCTCGGTCTGCGCCTGCGCGGCCCCCGGGAGGGCCAGCACCAGCAGCGCGGCCGCGAGCCCCGACGTCGTCGTCGCCTTCTGCCTCACCGTCACGTCTCCTTGCGTCAGGGCCGCGTTCGCGGCCTGGGCGCGCCACCGGGACCCGAGGCCGGCACGTCCGCGTGCCCCCTGCCACCCCGCGCGCCACTCCCGACGTCCCCCTCTACGCGGGAGGGGCGCCGGCGGATCTCGTGGGCGCCGAGCGTCCCGCTAGAAGAGCCGGCCCAGGTCGTCGCCCGACTCGTCGAGCCGTCCGCCGAGCGCGCTCACGGCCGCCTCGCAGCGGGCCTGGAGGTCCGGCGCCGTGGCGCCGTCGAGGGCGTCGGGCGGGACGCGGCCGGCGCGCAGCGCGCGCAGGACCGTGCGCAGCTCCTTGCACGCCCGGTCGGTCCGGCCGGCCTGCTCGTAGACGCGCGCCAGGCCCACGCGCGCGGCCACGAAGTCGGGCTCGACGTAGAGGGCGCGGCGGAAGGCCTCCTCGGCCCGCGGCCCGTCGCCCTGCTCCGCGCGGAGCTTGCCCAGGAGGAAGTGCGCCCGCGGGTCGAGCGGCTCGACCTCGGCCGCCGTCTCGAGCTGCCGTGCGGCGTGGTCGACCTGGCCCGAGAGCAGGTAGACGCGCGCCAGGAGCACGCGCGGCCGGGCCCAGCGCGGCGCGCGCGTGATCGCCCCGCGCAGCACCCGCGCGGCGCCCTCGCGGTCGTCGGCCTCGAGGCGCCGCTCGGCCTCGAGCACCTGGTCGAGCGGCAAGGCGCCGACGAGCCGCAGGTCGGCCCGCGTCTCGTCGACCGGCCCGTCGGGGCCGTCCGGTCCGTCGTCGGGCCCCGGGCCCGCGGCCGGCCAGCCGCGCGAGAAGGCGCGCGTCGGCGTGTCGCCCGTCCCGCCCTGGATGCGCGCCGTCGGCGCGTCGTGGACCGCCCAGGCGTCGCGGGCCGGCCGCGCGGCGTCCGACGGCCGGCGCCAGCGGCCGCTCTCGCCGCGCGGCCCGCGCGAGGGCGGGCGCCGGACCGTGCGCGTGGGCGTGTCGGATGCCGAGGACCGCGGAGCGGACCGGGTCTCGGCCGAGGGCCGCGGAGCGGACCGGGTCTCGGCCGAGGGCCGCGGCGCGGACCGGGTCTCGGACGACGACCGCGGGGCGACCGAGGCCTCGGACGACGGCCGCGAAGCGGCCCGGGTATCTGACCACCGCGGCCCGGCGCGCGTCGCAGCCTCGGCGTCCGCGCGCGCCTCGAGCGGCGCCGGCGTCGGGGCCTCGATCGGCCAGGGCGTAGGCGCGCTCGCCGGGTGCGGGCGCGCGGCCCTCCGCCGGTAGAAGAAGGTGTCGCCCGAGAAGACGACCTCGTACTCGGGCTCCATGTCGAAGAACACCTCGGCGCTGCCGAGGAACAGCGCCCCGCCGGGCGCCAGGACGCGCGCGAAGCGCTCGATGATCTCCCGCGCCTGCTCGAGCGAGAAGTAGATGAGCACGTTGCGGCAGAAGATCACGTCCCACGCGCCCGTCGCCGGCCGCGGCGCGGCGTCGTTGACGAGGTTGTGCACGGCGAACTCGACGTGCCGGCGCACCCGCTCGTCGACCGTCACGTGCCCCGACGAGCGCTGCAGGTAGCCCCGGTAGGCCGCCGGCACCTCCTGCAGCGCCGCCTCGGGGTAGGACGCCTGCCGCCCGCGCGCCAGGGCCTCCTTGACGATGTCCGTCGCCAGCACGTGGTAGGGCTGCTCGTGCGGCCCGAGCGCCGCCTCGGCCACCATGGCCAGCGAGTGCGCCTCCTCGCCGGTCGAGCAGCCGGCGCTCCACAGCGAGATCGGCAGCCGCGAGCTGCGCCCCGAGAGCAGCCGCGGCAGCACCTCCCGGCCGAGCGCGGTGAACGTGCCCGGGTTGCGGAAGAAGCTCGTCTTCCGCACGGTGAGGATGTTGTAGATCTCCTCCAGCTCCGTGCGCCCGCGCGGGTCGTGCTCGAGGTAGCGCACGAACGCCAGCACGTCGGCGAAGCCGCGGTCGCCCAGGCGGGCGAGGAAGCGCGGGGCGAGGAAGCGCCAGCGGTCCTCGGGCATGACGAAGCCCGTGCGCCGCTGCAGGAACGCGCGGAAGGCCTCCTCGCCCGGGACGATCACGGCAGCGCCTCGACCAGGGCGCGCGCGATCCGGTCGAGCGGCAGCACCTGCTGCGCCGCGCCGAGCTGCGCCGCCGCCTGCGGCATGCCCCAGATCACGGACGTGGCCTCGTCCTGCACGATCGTCACGCCCCCGGCGCGCCGCAGGGCCAGGAGGCCCTTCGCCCCGTCGGCGCCCATGCCGGTGAGGACCACGCCCACGCCGCCGGGGCCGTAGGCGCGGGCGAGGCTCTCCAGCAGGCGGTCGCCGCTGGGGCAGTGGCTGCCGGCGGCGAAGGGCTCCTCGAGCAGCGCCAGGCGCCGCCGCTCGGTCACCTCGCAGAAGCGCCGCTGCGGGGCCACGTAGACGGTCCCCTGGAACAGGTCCTGCCCGTCGCGCGGCGTGACGACCGTCAGCGGGCACTCCTCGTCGAGCCAGCGGACGAGGCCGTCCTCGAAGGCGGCGTCGATGTGCTGCACGATCACGACCGCCGCCTTGAGGTCGGTGGGCAGGGCCGAGAGGAGGACCTTGAGCGCGCTCGGGCCGCCCGTGGAGGCGACGACGCCCACGACGCGGTTGGCGCGCCTGTGGAAGGTGGTCTTCTCCTGCCCCGAGCCCTCGTCCGACGACGGGCGGCGCAGGCGCGCGCGGCCGCGCGGGTGCGAGATCACGGGCACGCCCGCGAGCAGGCGCAGGCGCGCGGCCAGCGCCCGCCCGGCCGGGCCCTCGCCGCCCGGGGTCAGCTCGGGCTTGGCGATCAGGTCGAGCGCCCCGTACTCCAGGGCCCGCAGGGCCAGGTCGACGTCGGTCGCCAGGTTGTCGGCGGCCGTCATGAGCAGGATCGGCGTGGGCCGGTCGGCCATGATCCGCCGCGTGGCCTCGAGGCCGTCGAGCCGCGGCATGCGCACGTCCATGAGGATCACGCCCGGCCGCAGGTCGTGCGCGGCGGCCAGCGCCTCGAGCCCGTCCGAGGCCGAGCCGACGACCTCGACGTCGGGCTGCCGCTCGAGCAGCGCGCGCAGCGCCGCGCGGTGCGTGCGGCTGTCGTCGACGATGAGGACGCGCACGCGCTCGCTCACAGCAGCCGCTCGACGATCGTGCGGAACGAGGCCTCGTTGAAGTCGGCCTTGGCCAGGTAGGCGTCGGCCCCGGCCTCGAGCCCGGCCTGCCGGTCGGCCTCGGAGCCGCGGCTGCTGACGACGATGATCGGCACGCCCGAGAGGCGCTGCTCCTGGCGCACGCGCCGCGCCAGGCCCAGGCCGCCCAGCCGCGGCATCTCGACGTCGGTGACGAGCAGGTCGGGGCGCACGCGCTCGAGGACGCGCAGGGCGTCCATGCCGTCGAGCGCCGTGAGCAGGTCGAAGCCCAGCGCCTCGACGACGCGGCTGACCATCTGGCGGCTGACGATGCTGTCGTCGACGACGAGCACGGTCTTGCGCCGGTCGTCGGGGCGCAGGGCGGGCGCCTCCTCGGCCCCGCGCCGGCCCACGGCGAACAGGTCGGGGACGTGCAGGAGCAGCGCCACCTCGCCGCTGGGCATGT
The DNA here is from genome assembly GCA_019636275.1 of Planctomycetota bacterium. Taxonomy (GTDB): domain Bacteria; phylum Planctomycetota; class J058; order J058; family J058; genus JAMLIC01. The sequence continues at coordinate 10,543 of JAHBXY010000102.1, forward strand.
GGATCGCCCCCGACATGAAGCGCACGCGATCGAGCGGCCAGCCGAGCGGCTTGACGACCACCGGCCGCTGCTCGAGCAGCTCCTCGACGACGAGGGCCAGGCGGTTCTCGGCGTGCTGCACGATCAGCACGCGCAGGAACGGCGGGTCGGGCAGCTCGCGGTGGCCGAGCACGCGCGCCAGCCGCACGAGCGGCAGCGTCTGCCCGGCGTGGACCACGGCCGGCTGGCCGGCGAACTCGATCACGCGGTCGGCCGCCAGGCGCACCGACTCGTGCACCTGCTCGGTGGGGATCGCGAACTGGAGGCCCGCCGAGCGCAGGAACGTCACGCGCGAGATCAGGAGCGTCAGCGGCAGGCGGATCGTGGTGCGCGTGCCGCGGCCCGGCCACGAGAGCACGCGCACGTCGCCCTTGAGCGCCTCGACCGAGCTGCGCACGACGTCCATGCCCACGCCGCGCCCCGAGATCTCCGAGGCGACCGTCCGCGTGCTGAAGCCCGGGATGAACACGAGCTGGATCGCCTCCTCGTCGCTCATGGCGTCGGCCCGCGCCTGGTCGAGGAGCCCGCGCGAGACGGCGATCTGACGGATCCGGCGGGCGTCGATCCCGCGCCCGTCGTCCTCGACGTGGATGGCGACCAGCGCCCCCTCCTGCCCGGCGCGCAGCGACAGGGTCCCCTCCTCGGGCTTGCCGGCGCGGCGCCGCTCGTCGGGCTCCTCGAGGCCGTGGTCCAGGGCGTTCCTGATCAGGTGCGACAGCGGCGCCTTGAGCTGGTCGAGGATCACGCGGTCCATCTCGGTCTCGGCGCCCGAGATGCGCACGGCGACCTGCTTGCCCAGCCGCCGCGCCAGGTCGCGCGCCTCGCGCGGGACGTGGCCGAACAGGTGCTCGACCGGGCGCAGGCGCACGTCGACCGCGAGCTGCTGGAGCTGCTGCGTCGAGCGGTGCACCTGGACCGTGTCGCTGCGGTAGTCGTGCAGCACGTGGCGCAGGGTCTGCACGACCTCGTCGGGGCCGGCGGTCCCCTCCTCGACGCTGCCGAGGAGCCGCCGCAGGCGGTCCTCGAAGGCGCCCAGGCGCAGGCGGGTGAGCGAGAGGTCGCTCACGACGCCGTCGAGCGCCTCGAGCCGCGAGGCGCGCACGCGCACGAGCTCGTCCTCGCCCGCCACCCCGCGGGCCTGGCGCGAGGTCGTGATCTTGCTCGCCGGGCGCTCCGGCCGGTCGTCCTCGGGGTCGGCGACGGCGACGCGCGCCTGCTCGGGCGCGAGGCCCGCGTCGGGCGGCCCCGTCGGCGACCAGGCCGGCGCGCCCCCCCAGGGCGGCGGCGGGGGGGCGCCCGGGTCGCCGTCGCCGCCCCCACCGGGAGGAGGACTCGGGGGAGGGGCGGGGGCCGGGGCCGAGCCGCCGGCCGGGGGCGCGTCGTCGTCGAGGGCCGCGCGCACCCGCGCGTGCAGGGCGTCGTCGGTGCGGTCCTCGCCGGTCGTGCCCGCCTCCTCGACGAGCACCGTGAGCCGGTCGGTGGCCTCGACCAGGAGCGCCAGGCCGAGCGCCGGCCGCGCGCGGTAGGCGCGCGCCAGCCCCTCGAGGTCGTGGACCAGCTTGCCCAGGGCGGCGAACCCGAGCAGGCGCGCCGAGCCCTTGATCGTGTGCAGCTCGCGGTCGACCTCGTCGAGGTGCGGCCCCGGGTCGGCGCCGGCCTGGAGCGCCTCGAGCATGCGCGAGACGTTCACCAGCCGGTCGGCCGACTCCTCGCGGAAGATCTCCAGGAACTCCTGCAGCTCGTCGTCGCTCACGCCGCGCCCTCCGCGAGGCGGGCCGGGTCGACCAGCCACGCGAGCGCCCCGTCGTCGAGCTCGACCACGCCGCGCACGAGCCGCAGCCCGGGCGCGCCGGCGAGGACCGCCGGCAGGGCGTGGACGCGGGTCAGGGCCACGCTCCTCAGGCGCAGGCTCCCCGCGTCGACCACCATGCGCCGCAGCCGGGGGTCGCCCTCGAGCGCGTAGAGGAGCGCCTGGGGGGCGCCGCCCTCCGCGCCGAGCGCCCGGCGCAGGTCGACCTCGTCGGCCGCCGGCGCCGCCTCCTGGCCGGGGAGGAGCGGCACGTCGGCCTCGACGACGTCGATGTGCATGAGCGAGCGCAGGTCGAACACGAGCCGGTGCGGGCCGGCCGTGCACAGGAGCAGCGGCGCGGCGCCGTCGGCGACGCGGTGCACGCCGTCGCCCGCCCGCGCCGGGCGGCGGGCGGGGGCGCGGGACGCAGGCTGCAGGTCACGCCCCGCCATCGCCCAGCAGCTTCTCCATGTGGTCGAACAGCTTCGAGGGGTCGAGGACCCCGACCAGCTCGGCGTCGCGCTCGACGGCCCCGTGGTAGACGTCCGCCTCGGCCGCCGGCGCGCGCATGGTCTGGTCGCGCCGCACGCGCTCGAAGTCTGGCAGCGAGCTGGAGAGGACCCCCAGGCGCCGCCCCGACAGGTCCTGCAGGACGAGCAGGCTGCGCGCCTCCCCCGGCCCGGCCGCCTCCTGCGCGCTGAGGAGCCGATGCAGGTCGACGACGCACACGATCCCGCCGCGCAGGCTGGCCACCCCGCGCACGAAGGCCGGCGCGCGCGGGACCGGCGTGATCGTCGGCACGCGCTCGGTCCGCTCCACGCCCTCGATCGGCACGGCGTACGGGCGCCCGCCGGCGACGAAGCGGATGATCTGGAACTCCTCGGCCGCGCGGGCGCGGCCGCCGCCGCCGCGCTCGCGGTCGGCGCGGGCCAGGAGGTCGTCGACCGGGGTCCCCGTCACCGGGGCCCCCGGGCCGGTCGCGCGCCGCGCTCACCCACGCCGGAGCGCCTCGAGGTCGTAGGTCGCCTCGAGCGGGGCCGCCGGGGCCGCGGCGCCGGCGCCCGCCGGGCGCTTGGCGTCGGGGCGCTCGAAGGTCTGGATCACGTTCTGCAGGTCGTGGGCCAGCGCCGCCAGCTCGTTCGACAGGTTCGTCACCCGCTTGGCGCCGTTGGCCACCTCCTCCGAGGCGCCCGCCACCTCGCGCACGGCCGTGGCCACCTGGTTGCTCGCGCTGCGCTGCTGGTTCGTGGCCAGCTCGATCTGCCGCGCGGCGTCGGTCGAGCGCTCGGTGATCCCGGTGATCCGCACCAGGCACTCCTGCGAGCGCTTGGTCAGCTCGCGCCCGCGCTCGGCGCGCTTCACGCCCTCCTCGGAGGCGATCACGGCGGCGTTGATCTCCGACTGGATCTCGGCGATCAGCCCCTCGATCTCGGTCGTCGACTCGACGACGTGGTTGGCGAGGTTCCGCACCTCCTCGGCGACGACGGCGAAGCCGCGCCCGGCCTCGCCGGCGCGCGCGGCCTCGATCGCCGCGTTCAGGGCCAGGAACTTCGACTGCTCGGCGATCCCGCGGATCAGGTCGGCGACCTTGCCGATCGAGCGCGACTTCTCGCCCAGGTCGAGCAGGCGCTGCGCGCCCTCCTGCGTGGCCAGGAGCACCTCGTCCATGCCGGCGCCCACGTCGCCGACCGCCTGGTTGCCGAGCTGCGCGCTCTTGAGCGACTCGTCGGCCAGCTGCACCACGTTCTTGGCGATGTCGGCGATGTGGCCCGACGACGCGGCCAGCTCCTCCATGGTCGCCATGGTCTCGGTGATCGCCGCCGCCTGCTGCGTGGCCGAGGCCGCCTGGTCGCGCGACGCGCCCTGGAGCGAGCGCGCCGAGCCGTCGATCTTGTTGCTCGCGGTGCTCAGCTGGTCGAGGAGCAGCTTCAGCTTCTCGGTCGTCTTGCGCGTGGCCGAGCCCAGGCTGCCCATGCCGAGCTGGCGCTCCGGCGCCGACAGGTCGCCCAGGGCGATGCGGTTGACGTGGATCGACAGGCCGCGCAGGAACTGCACCATCTGCCGGAAGACCTGCGCCAGGTCGCCCCGGACCTCGCTCGACTCGAGCGCCTGGTTCCACAGGTCGTCCTGGGCGATCGCGCGCGCCTGCGCGGCCAGGACCTCCTGGGCGCGGACGAGCCGCTCGAAGGCCGCGACGGCCTCGTCGAGCTCGCTCTGGCCGCCGGGCCCGAGGAGCGCCTGGATGCGGGTGACCCCCTCGCGCGCGCGCCCGAGGTCGCCCTCGCGGGCCAGGTCGACCGTGAGCGCGGCCAGGCCGCGGATCGGGTCGACGACCTGGCCGCGGACCACCAGGACGACGAGCGCCCAGGGGATCGCCGCGGCGATCGCCGTCATGAGCACCTGCGCGCCGAGGCCCGCCCCGGTCATGAGCCCGCCGACGGCGGCGGCGATCGCCAGCCCGATGGCCAGGCCCAGGAGCGATGCCGCCACGACGCGCTGCAGGAGGGTGAGGCGGGACCAGAGCGGTGTCACGTGCCCCTCTTCTTGATGCGGCGGTAGAAGTCCAGGAACTGGAAGAAGCCCCCGGCGGTGAAGAACTGGAACTTGACCTGCGGGCCGAAGCGCACGCCGTCCTGGTCGTCCAGGGCCACGGGCGTCTCGGCCGGCGCGGGCGCGCCGTCGACGAAGGTGCCGTTGCTCGAGCCGAGGTCGGCGACGAGGTAGCGCGGCCCGTCGTGGTCGGCGTCGTGGTCGGCGGCGTCGCCGGGCGCGCGCGTGAAGCGGGCGTGGCGGAGCGAGATCGTCGGGTCGTCGACGACGACGTCGCAGGCCTCGTCGCGACCGAGCGTCACGGGGCCGGCGGCGTCGGGGCCGCGCGGGCGGACGCGGTAGATCCACACGTCCTGCCGGGCGAAGTCGTCGCCCACGGGCGCCGCCACCCGGCTCACCCGCGCCGTGCGGCGGTCCTGCGCCGGGGCGGGGGGCTCGCCCGCCGTCGTCGCCTCGCGCACGAGGAACGGGTGCGGGAACGCGGCCACGAAGCCGGCCTGGTCGGTGTGCGCGCGCGTGGCCTCGATGAAGCCCTCGATCCGCTCGCCGGTGCCGCTCACGGCTGGCCCCCGCGCCCGGGGGGCGCCTCGATCGTCACCGCGAGCTGGGCGAGCATGCGCTGGATCCGGGCCTCGAGGCGGTTCACCAGGATCACGTTCTCGAGCACGATCGCGCGCGCGGCGCCCTGCGGCTGGAGGACGAGGCGCCCGGCGCCGAGGAGGCAGTACTCGAACAGGTCCGGGATCTCCTTGGTCATGCGCAGGCTCGGCGCGGGGAAGCGCTCGACGTCGCCCAGGACCCCGTGGTGGTGCAGGAGCTCGTTGTGGGTGATCTCCCAGTAGTCGAAGCGCCCGTTGACGAACACGAGCAGGAAGATCAGCGCCAGGGCCAGGGCCATGAGCAGGTAGAGGTGCGGATGCGCGCGCAGCTCGACGTGGGCGAGCGCGTCCCGCAGGGGCTCGACGAAGCGCCAGCGCTCGTCGAGGAGCACGATCCCCAGGGCGATCACGCCGAAGAACAGGACCAGGGCCACGAACTCGCCGCGCGTGAAGTCGAAGGCCATGGCGGCGAGGTTGATGGCGAAGACCCACCAGAAGATGCGGCCGGGCGTGAGCGAGACCGCGTCCAGGGGCACGCCCTGGGCGAGCTGGATCCACGTCCAGACCCCGGCCAGCAGGGCGGCCAGGAACGTCGGGTAGAGGAACACGACCTTGGGGCGCGAGCGGATGACGACGCTGCGCGTCTCCGGCCCGCGGGTGGGGGGCGTGGTCGTCGGCTGGTCGGTCATCCGTCCGGTCCCCCCGGGTCGGCGCCGTAGCCGCTGGCCGCGCCGGCGCTTGCGTGGGCGGATTCTAATCCGCCCGGGAGGCCGAGGGAAAGGGCGGCTGCCCGGCCGCCGGGGCCCCTGCGCGGTGGGGACGGGCGGGCGGACCGAGTTTGTCCGGGCCTTGCGCCAGTCCGGGCGTTGCGCCGATCGCCCCCTCGTGCTCAGGCCGCCAGAGCGAGCGATGGGGACGGGCGAAGCGGGACGGTTCGTGCCAGTCCGGGACTTTCGCCGATCGCCCGCCCCTCGCGAGCGCATCACACCGCGATGGACACGGGCGGAGCGGGACGGCTCGTGCCAGTCCGGGCCTTGCGCCGATCGCCCGCCCCTCGTGCTCGACCCGCCAGAGCGAGCGATGGGGACGGGCGAAGCGGGCCGGATCGTTCCAGTCCGGGACGATCACCAATCGCCCGCCCCTCGCGAGCGCATCACTACTCCATCGGCAGCTGGATGGTGAACTGCGTCCCCTTGCCGACCTCGCTCTGCAGCGTGATCGTCCCGCCTTGGTCCTGGAGCACCTTGCGGCTGATGTAGAGGCCCAGGCCGGTGCCGTGGCCCTTCGTGGTGAAGAAGGGCTGGAAGATCTTCTCCATCTTCCGCGGCGAGATGCCGGGGCCCTGGTCGATCACGTGCAGGTGGATCAGGCGGGCGGCCGCGTCGGCGCGGGTGACGATGCGCAGGACGCGCCGGGGCGGGGGCACCTCCTGCAGGGCGTGGATCGCGTTGACGACGAGGTTCACGAGCGCCTGCTGGAGCTTGCTCGGCTCGAGGCGCGCGCAGGGCGCCGAGGCGTCGAGGTCGAGCTCCACCGTGACCTTGTCGGTGCCGAGGTGCTTGCCGAGCGTCTTGAGCGTCTTGCGGATGAGCTCGTTGACGTCCTGGCGCACGACGCGCGCCGGCGACGACTGCCGCGAGTACTGCAGCATGTTGTTGGCGATCGTCTGCGTGTTGATCCCGGCCTCGAGCACCGTGTCGAAGATCTGGCGGATGTCGGCGGCCAGGCCCTCGAGCGCCGTGCGCGTCGCCGGCTCGCGCGCCTCGCCGGCCGCCTGCTCGGCGTCCGAGGCCACCTCGAGGCCCATCTCCGCGCAGCCGGTGATGCTCGTCAGCGTGTTGGTGATCTCGTGGGCGATCGAGGCCAGGAGGCTGCCCAGCGTGGCCAGGCGCTCGGTGTGGATGAGCTGCTCCTCGAGGCGCTTCTCGGTCGAGCGGTCGGAGACGATCGCGATCGCGCCGGCCGGGCGGCCGTCGGCGCCGCGCAGGACCGAGGTCGTCACGTCGAGGAAGACCTTCTGCTCGTCGTCGACCTGCTGCGCGATCATGCGCGTCTTCGGCCGCCCCTCGACGAGCGTGTCGACGAGCATCTGCAGGAGCGGCACGGCCGCCTGGGCCGCCAGGGCGCCCTCGTCGTCCTCCCCCAGGATCCGCGCCGCCTCCGGGTTGTGGAACCGGATGCGCCCGCCCTGGTCGATCACGACGATCCCCTGGCCGACGTTGGTCAGCACGTCCTCGTAGAAGCGGCGCGAGCGCTGCCCCTCCTCGAGGCGCTGCGCGCGCTCGGCCTCGAGCCGGGCGCGCGCGGCCAGGCGATCGACCAGGGCGCAGAGCGCCTCGCGCGCCTCGGCGTCGAGCGCCGCGCCGCGGGCGCTGGCCACGTAGCCGAACGCGCCGCGGGCGCGCGCGCGGGCGGCGGCGCGGGCCGTGTCGTCGTGGCCGATCACGATCACCGGCACGTCGGGCACGACGCCGCGGGCGGCGTCCAGCAGGTCGTCGTCCTCGACCAGCAGGGCGTCGATGCGCCGCGTGCGCGCCAGCTCGAGGGCCAGCCCCGGGGCGTCGACGGTCTGCAGGGCGTGCCCCCGGCGCCCGAGGTCGACGGCCAGCCCGTCGCAGCGGCCGCCGTCGCCGCTGAAGGCGATGTTCATGGTCAGGACGGTAGCGCGGCCGTCTGGACGGGGCCAGGGGCGCGTGGCGCGGCCCGGCGCTCCGGGCTATCCTCTGGCCGGTGCGAGGGCAGGGGAGCTGCGGGCGCTGGTCACGGCCCCGCGTCGGGGCGGCATGAGCGCAGCCGGAGAGCCAGAGCGAGCGACCGCCGCGCCCGCCGCCGCGCCGGGGCCCACCCGGATCGTCCTCGTCGAGGACAGCGACGTCGTCCGGCGCTTCGCCCAGCAGCTCCTCGTGCGCAAGGGCTTCCACGTCGTCGAGTACCCCGACGGCGCGGCCGCCCTCGACGACGTGCTGCGCGACCCGCCGGCGCTCGTGATCTCGGACATCCAGATGCCGCACATGGACGGCCTGGAGCTGACGCGGCGCCTGCGCGAGCGCCACGACAAGCGCCGCCTGCCGATCGTCCTCGTGTCGGTCCTGAGCGAGGAGGAGAACATCGTCGCCGGCTTCGAGGCCGGCGCCAACGACTACCTGATCAAGCCGTACCGCACGGCGGAGCTCATGGCGAAGGTCTCGGTCCTCCTGCGCGAGGGCGAGTTCCTGCGCCGCGAGAGCGAGCCCGTCCTGCCGCCGGAGGAGGAGCGCCCCGCCACGGGGTCGACGACGCGGGCGGCGTCGCCGGCGACCGCGGTCACCCCGCCGCCGCCCGCCCCCCCGGCCGCCCCGGCGGAGCCGCCGGCCGACGAGACCGCCGTGCGCTCGTTCCCCCCGCAGGCCGCGCCGCACTACTTCTTCGACCAGTACGTGGTCACGGGCGAGTACGGCCGCGGCGGCATGGGGACCGTCTACCGCGCCATGCGGCGCGACGACCAGACGCCGGTCGCGCTCAAGGTCCTCGCGCCGCGGCTCTCCGAGAACCGCACGGCGATCGCCCGCTTCCTGCGCGAGATCCGCGTCCTGTCGTCGCTCGAGACCGAGCACGTCGTCCGCGTGCTCGATCACGGCTACGACGCCGGACGCTACTTCCTCGTCATGGAGGCGGTCGAGGGCGACGCGCTCGACCGGATCGTCCTGCGCGACGGGCCGCTGTCCGAGACCGAGACGGCGCGGATCTTCTGGCAGGTGTGCCGGGCGCTCCAGGACCTCTCCGACCAGGGCCTCGTGCACCGCGACGTGAAGCCGGCCAACGTGATCCGGCGCGCGTCCGACGGCCTGGTCAAGCTCGTCGACTTCGGCCTGGCGAAGTACGAGCACGAGGCCAGCACGCTGACGGAGACCGGCTACGCCCTGGGGACCTCCTACTACGTGGCGCCCGAGGTGATCGAGGGGGCGAAGGCCGACGCGAGGAGCGACCTGTTCGCCGTGGGCGTGAGCATGTTCGAGACGCTCACCGGCCGGCGGCCGTTCCCGGGCGTCGTGCCCTACCAGATCTTCAAGCGGATCGTCTCGGGCCCGACGCCCGACGCCACGCAGTTCCGGGCCGGGCTGTCGCCGGGCCTGCTGAAGGTCCTCGGGCGCCTCCTCGAGCGCGACCCGGGCCAGCGCTACCAGCGCGGCGAGGAGGTCGAGCGCGACCTCAAGGCCTGGCTGCAGAGCGACGAGGGGCAGGCGGCCGAGAGCGCCGCGCCGGCCGTGGCGTTCGACGAGCCGCGCCCGGACGACACGCGCATGTAGCCGTACGTGGCGCGGCCCCGGCGCGTCGCGCGCCGGGGGCGATGACCAGTCTTCGATCGGAGCAACTGGCGAGGCGAGGGCGACGAGGCCGAGCCGCGGCGGCGATGCGCGCGGAGGACGACGTAGCGACCTACTTCGAGCCCCGCGCGCGCGTCGCCGCGGCCGGCATCGTCGGCCGCAGCCGTCGAGCACACCTCAGCAGCCGCGGAGCGCCGCGAGCAGCCGGTCGACGGTGGCGTTGAGCTTCTCCTCGGTGACGTAGGTCCCGGCCGCGATCTCCTCGCGCAGCTTCATGACCTTCTCCAGGCGGACCTTGGGGAGCCGGCGGGCGACCTCGAGGAAGCGCCCGTGCAGGACCTCCTCGTCGACGTCGTCGAGCCCGGCGGCCGCGGCCTCGATCAGGGCCCGGTCCTTCGGGTCGAGCAGGAACACACCGCTGTCGGACGAGGACGCGTCGTGGAGGCGGTTCGACTCGTAACGGTTGGACATGGGTCTATCCCTTCCCTGGTTGCCCCGCGACTCGCGGGGTTCGCCTTGTCGTCCTCTGGGACCGCGAGCCCGCCCCTGCCGGACCACCTCCCTCGAGGTTCCGGCGGCTCCCGCACGCCCGACGACCGGCTGCTTGTTTCCACCCCTCCTATCGGCGGCGGCCAGGGGCTTCTTGAGGAGAAATCTGGAGAACCCGGGGAGAAGTCACAAGTCTTTCATTTGCAAGCGCTCGAGCGGCACCGGTGAACCCCGGCCCGGGGGCGGCGTCCCCTGGGCGCCCACCGGGAGGAAACCCCATGCCCCTGCGCCCCCGCCTCGCGGCGCCCGCCGCCGCCCTGCTCGCGCTCGCCCTCGCTCCGGCCGCCGCCCGGGCCTTCGAGACGCCGGCCGACGACGCCCTGCTGCCGAACCTCGCCTTCGGCGTGCACGAGGAGGTCGAGGCGGGCGAGCTCGTCGCCATGTGGGCGCGGCGCTTCGGCGCCCTGGCGGTGATCGACCCGGCCCTGCGCCCGGTGCGCGTGCGCTTCGTGACGCCGGTCGACGCGCTCACCTGGCGCGCGACGAAGCTCCTGCTCGAGTTCCACGAGGTGGTCGTCGTCGAGAGCCAGCCGGTCCCGGGCAGCCCGTGGCTCCTGCGCGCCCACCACCGCAACGCGGCCCCGAACCGCGAGCCGGCCCCCTTCCGCGTCGTCGAGGGGGCCGCCGCCCCGCGGAGCGCCGAGGTGGTCACCGCCGTCTTCCCGGTCAAGCACGGGGCGGCGCAGTCGATCCTGCAGGCCGTCATGCGCGTGTGGCAGCGCGACCCGGGCGCGCGCCTGGGGACCATGTTCCACGTGCCCGGGCCCGAGCTGATCATCGTCGTCGACCAGGCGTCGAAGGTCCGCTACTACGGCGAGCTGATCGAGTCGCTCGACGTGGCCGGCCCGCGGCGCGAGCTCGTCGTGCACCCGCTCCTGCACGCGGCGGCCGAGCAGCTCGCGCCGCTCGTCATGCAGGCGCTGACGACGCTGGCCCCGCCCCAGGCGCCCGGGCAGCCGCCCGGGTTCTCGGTCCCGCCGCAGGTCCTGGCCGACGGGCGGACGAACCAGATCATCATCGCCGCGGGCCCCGCCGACCTGCCGGCCGTGCGCCGCCTCGTCGACGAGCTCGACGTGCGGGTGGGCGCCCCGCGCGGGCGCTTCCACGTCTACCGCTGCCGCGACATGGAGGCCGACTACCTGGCCGAGAAGCTGCGCGACCTCCTGGCGACCGACGCCGCCGGGCCGCGCCCGCCGGGGCCGGGGCCGGCGGCCGCCGTGTCGGAGGTGCCCACGAGGATCGTGGCCGACCCGCGGAAGAACTCGCTCCTGATCCAGGCCGAGGAGCCCGCCTACCGCGACATCCTGCGCCTCCTGGCCGAGCTCGACCAGCGGCCCATGCGCGTCCTGATCGAGGCCGAGGTGTGGGAGGTCAGCACCCCGACCGACCAGCTCTCGATCGGCGTCGAGCTGGCCGCCCTCACCAACGCCCACCAGGGCTCGACCCGCCCGGCCGGCGCGACGGCCTTCGGTCTGTCGGCCCTGCAGCCGCAGCAGGACGCGCAGGGCAACGTCACGTCCCTGGGGCGCGTGCCCAACCTCGGCGCCGGCCTCACGGCCGTGATCACGCGCGACACGTTCAACCGGATCCCGCTGATCCTGAACATGATCGCCAACTTCGAGGAGTCGCGCCTCGTCACGAAGTCGTTCGCGGCCACCAACGACGCCGAGCACGCGACCTTCACCGTGTCGCTGGCGACCCCCTACGTGCGCGTCAACACGAGCAACATCGCCGTGCAGCAGGACGTCGCCTACGTGGACGCCAGCTCGACGCTCAAGATCAAGCCGCAGGTCAACTCGGCCGACTACCTGACCCTGGAGCTCGAGCTGCAGATCTCCAGCTTCTCGGGCTCGGGGTCGCCCACCCTGCCGCCCGGCACCAGCACCCGCAGCTACACGGGCAAGGTCACCGTCCCCAACGAGCGCTACGTGGTCTTCGGCGGGCTCGAGCAGGAGACCGAGCGCACGGCCGAGGACAAGGTGCCCTTCGTGGGCGACATCCCGGTCCTCGGGCACCTGTTCAAGAACTGGACCCGCAGCCGCACCCGGACCCGGGTCTACATCTTCATCCGGCCGCAGATCTTCGCCGAGGACTCGTTCGGCCCCGACGGCCGCCTGGGAGAGCACCTGCGCGCCCGCGCCCACACCGAGGCCAAGCGGGAGGCCTGGCTCCCGCCGGTCGTCCCCGAGCGCGTCCGGCACGCCGGCTACGACCTCCAGGACGAGGCCTTCGAGCGCTTCGGCCGGGGCAGCGGGGCCCCCTTCGGCCCGCCCGGACCGGCGGCCGCCGACTGAACCCGCCCCCCGGCCGAGCGTCAGGGGGGTGCCCCGCGCCCTCGGGCGGGGTGTCTCGTCGGTTGAGGTGTTGCATCCGCATCGGTAGAATGCGCGGCCGCTCACGATAACGTCTTGCCGCTGGTGGACCTAGAAATCGGCGTAGCCCGCGGGCGACGCCGCCACCCAAGGCGAGGGGGGATCTCAGAATGCTTCAGCCGCGCGCCCTGCGCGCCCCGGTGGTGGCCCTGGCGGCCCTCGCCCTGGCGAGCCTCACCACCCCCGCGAGGGGGCAGGAGCCCCCCAGCGACTCGGCCACCATGGAGGTGGCCGCCGACCTGGGCTCCGACATCGAGGCCTCCCAGATCCTCACCCAGTGGGGCAAGAAGTTCGGCGCGCTGGTGGTGATCGACCCCCAGATCCAGCCGATCCGTATCCGCTTCCTGACCAACGTCAGGACCCCGCTCACCTGGGGGGCGATCAAGTCGATCTTCGACTTCTACGACATCGTGATCGTCGAGAGCCAGCCGGCGCCCGGCGGGCCCTACGTGATCCGCGCCCACCACCGGCGCAACATCAACCAGAAGGAGGGCCCGCCCTGGCGCTACGTCGCCGGCAAGGACGTGCCCGACTACGACGAGCTGGTCACGGCCGTCTTCCAGGTGAAGCACGGCGCGGGCAACTCGATCTTCGCCACGGTCCGCGGCCTGCTCACGCGCGACACGAACCGCATCGGCAACATCCTCTACGTGCAGGGCCCCGAGGTCATCATCATCGTCGACCTCGCCTCGAAGGTCCGCTACTACGCGCGCGTGATCGAGGCCCTCGACGTGGCCGGCCCGCGCAAGGAGATGAAGATCTTCCAGGTCAACTTCGCCCCGGTGCAGGACCTGGCCACGATCCTCACGCAGGTGCTGCAGCAGCTCGGCGGCGGCCAGCAGGGGCAGCCCGGGCAGCCGGTCGTCGTGGCCCCGGGCCAGCCGGGCGGCGTGGGCGCGGCGACGGTGATCGCCGACCCGCGCACGAACCAGCTCATCGCGGCCGCCTTCCCGATCGACCTGCCGCTGATCGAGCGCGTGATCCGCGAGCTCGACGTGCGCGTGGCGCCGCCCTCGGGCCGCTTCCACGTCTACCAGTGCAAGGACGCCGACGCGACCGACCTCGCGGGCAAGATCCAGGAGCTGTTCACCGGGCAGCAGCGCCTCCCCGGCCAGGCCGGCCAGCCCGGGCAGCCCGGCATGGCCGGCCAGCCGCGGCCGCCGGTGGGCGGGCAGCCCGGCGGCATGGGCGCGGTGACGCTGCAGGGCGGCGCCGGCGGCATCGGCGAGGTGGAGACGCGCATCGTCGCCGACGAGCGCACCAACCAGCTCCTGATCCAGGCCGAGGAGCGCGCCTACCGCGAGATCCTGCAGGTGCTGGCCGAGCTGGACAAGAAGCGCCGGCGCGTGCTGATCGAGGCCGAGGTGTGGGAGATCGCCACGCCGACCGACCAGCTCACGATCGGCTTCGAGCTGGCGGCGCTGACCAACGCCCACGAGGGCTCGACGCGCCCGATCGCGGCCTCGGGCTTCGGCCTGTCGCAGATCAACGTGCGCACCGACGACGCCGGCAACGCGATCGGCGTGAGCCGCGTGCCGAACATCACCGACGGCCTGACCGCCGTGCTCACGCGCGACACGTTCGACAAGCTGCCCGTGATCATGAAGGCGATCGCGAACTTCTCCGAGTCGCGCCTGGTCACGAAGCCGTTCGCGGTGACGAACGACAACACGCCCTCGACGTTCACCATCAGCGACCGCGTGCCGTTCCTCACCACGACGGTCAACAACGTCGCCTCGCAGCAGAACGTGCAGTTCGTCGACGCCAACTCGACGCTCACGATCGAGCCGCAGGTCAACTCGGACGACAACCTGACGCTCAAGCTGACCCTCGAGATCTCCAGCTTCTCGGGCTCGGGCTCGCCGGGCCTCCCGCCGGGCACGAACACGCGCAAGTACGAGGGCGAGGTCACGGTCCGCAACGGGCGCTACGTCGTCTTCGGCGGCCTCGAGTCGGACACGGAGCAGGTGACGGAGAGCAAGATCCCCTTCCTGGGCGACATCCCGATCCTCGGCCACCTGTTCAAGAACTGGAGCCGCAGCCGCTCGAAGACCAAGGTCTACATCTTCGTGCGCCCGACGATCTTCGACCAGAACTCGTTCACCTCGGAGGCGCGCCTGGGCGACTACCTGCGCGAGAAGGTGCACTTCGAGAGCGAGCGCAAGGACTGGCTGCCGTCGATCGTCCCCGACCGCTTCCTCCGCGCCCCGGGCTTCGACCTGCAGGACGAGGCGTTCGAGGTGTTCGGGACCGGCAGCGGCGACCCGTTCCGCGGCGGCGTCCCGCTGCCCGTGGCCGCGGGAGACTGAGTGCGCCGTCGCATCCTCAAGGCGCTCGTCCGCGAGGGGGTCCTGACCGAGCGGCAGGTCGAGGAGACCCTCAAGCTCGAGGAGGAGTCCGGGCGCAGCTTCGACCGGATCATCCGTGAGAAGGGCTGGGTCACCGAGGACCGCCTGCTCACGGTGATCCACCAGAAGACCTTCTGGCCGTACGAGCGCAGCCTCGGGGCCGCCAACGTGCCGGCCGAGTTCGTGGCGAAGGTCCCGGTCAGCCTGGCCCGCCAGCACAACCTGGTGGCGATCGACGTCGACGCGGACGGCGTCTACAAGGTCGCCACCTGCGAGCCGTTCAACTATCACTCCATGGACGAGGTGGCCTCGGTCCTCGAGGCCGAGGTGCAGCCGGTCCTCTCCGGCCGGGCCGAGATCACGTCGCTCCTCAACCGCGCCTACCAGGGCAAGCAGGGCGAGGGCGGCGAGATCCTCGACGACGCGGCGCTCGACGACGCGCTGGTCAAGCTCGACGACGACGAGGACGGGGCCGAGGACCTGATCAACGATCAGGACAAGGGCCCGGTCATCCGCCGCGTCAACAAGGTCATCTTCGACGGCTACCGGATGCGCGCCTCGGACATCCACTTCCAGCCGGGCGAGGACAAGCTGCTCGTCCGCTTCCGCATCGACGGCATCCTCTACGACAAGGACGAGGTGCCCAAGCAGTACCAGGACGCGGTGATCACGCGCCTCAAGGTCATGTCGAAGATGGACATCGCCGAGCGGCGCCTGCCGCAGGACGGGCGCGCCTCGTGCACCGTCGGCGACGCGGAGATCGACATCCGCTTCAACTCGGTGCCCACGAACTACGGCGAGCGCGTGGTGCTCCGGCTCCTCGACAAGACGGCCAAGGTGTTCAACCTCGAGGACATCGGCCTGGCCAACGAGGACTACCAGCTCCTCTCGCGGCTGATCAACTACCAGCACGGGATCATCCTCGTCACCGGCCCGACCGGCTCGGGCAAGACGACGACCCTCTACGCGTCGCTGTCGAAGATCAACTCGAGCGCGATCAACTGCATCACGATCGAGGACCCGATCGAGTACCACCTGTCGGGCGTGAGCCAGATCCAGGTCTCGGCCAAGAAGGGGCTCACGTTCGACCGCGGCCTGCGCGCGCTCCTGCGGCAGGACCCCGACGTGATGATGGTCGGCGAGATCCGCGACTCCGAGACGGCCCGCATCGCCATCCAGGCGGCCCTCACCGGCCACCTCGTGTTCTCCACCCTGCACACCAACGACGCCCCGTCGTCGGTGACGCGCCTCCTCGACATCGGCGTCGAGCCCTACCTGGTCGCCTCGTCGGTGATCGCGGTGATCGCGCAGCGCCTCGTGCGCGTCATCTGCCGCGAGTGCCGGAGCGAGTACGAGCCGCCGCAGGAGGAGCTCGACATGCTCGGGATCAAGCGCGAGCAGCTCAAGGACGGGCTCATCTACCTGGGCATGGGCTGCGAGCGGTGCATCGACACGGGCTACCAGGGCCGGACGGCGATCTACGAGATCCTCCCCATCGGCGAGGAGGTGCGGCAGGAGGTGATCAACCGCTCGGGCGCCTCGAAGATCAAGGAGGTCGCCATGTCCCGCGGCATGCGCTCCCTGCGCATGGACGGGGCCCGCAAGGTGGTGGAGGGCCACTCGACGATCGAGGAGGTCCTCCGCGTGACGCAGCTCGACGTGTAAGGGGCGCCCGTGCCGGTCTTTCAGTACAAGGCGTTCGACCACAACGGCAAGGAGACGACGGGGATCGTCGATGCGTCGACCCCGCGCGAGGCGCGCGAGAAGCTGCGCGGGCGCAACGTCTTCGTCACCGACATGACGCCCATGAAGGCGGCCGGGCGCGCCCCGAAGACGGGCAAGAACGCCATGACGAAGGCCGCCGCCGACGTGGGGCTGGCCGACGCCGTCGAGGAGCAGGGGCTCGTCGAGAGCGCGGGGCTGCGGCAGCAGCTCGAGAGCATGTTCGCCGGCCGGGCCCGCGACGAGCTCGTCTCGACCACGCGCCTCCTGGCCACGCTGCTCAAGGCCGGCATCCCGCTCGTCGGGTCGCTCACGTCGGTGATCCAGCAGGTCGAGGACAAGTACCTGGGCACCGTCATGCGCCAGATCCGCGAGAGCGTGCAGGGCGGCGTCTCGTTCGCCGACGCCCTGGCCATGCACCCGGCGCTGTTCGACGCCCTCTACGTGAACATGATCCGCGCCGGCGAGGCGGCCGGCGCGCTCGACCAGGTGCTCAAGCGGCTGGCCGACTTCATGCAGGCGCAGAAGCGCATGAAGAACCGCGTCTCGGCCGCCCTGACCTATCCGATCATCATGATGGTCATGGGCCTCGGCGTCGTGTGCTTCTTGCTCGGCTACGTCGTGCCCAAGATCGTCGCCGTCGTGACCAAGCGCGGCACCCCGCTGCCCCTGCCCACGAAGATCCTCCTCACCATCCAGGAGGCCTTCATGAGCTGGTGGTGGGTGGGCCTGGGCGGCGCGATCCTCGCCTGGCTGGCCTACAGCGTCGTCGTGCGCACCGAGAAGGGCGCCATGTTCCGCGACACCTGGAAGCTGCGCCTGCCGATCGTCGGCGACCTGTTCCGCAAGCAGTCGGTGGCCCGCTTCGCCACGACCTTCGCCACACTCCTGCGCTCGGGCGTGCAGGCCACGGACTGCCTGAAGATCCTGGCCAACGTCGTGGACAACAAGCTCCTGGGCAAGGTGCTCGTCGAGGTGCGCGAGCGCATCATCGAGGGCACCGACATCGCCACGCCGATCAAGCGCTCGCGCGTCTTCCCGCCGGTCGTGGGCGACATGATCGCGGTCGGCGAGGAGTCGGGCCAGCTCGAGGAGCTCCTCGAGCGCATCGCCGAGACCTACGACGAGGAGGTGGACATCACCTCGCAGAAGGTCACGGCCATGATCGAGCCGCTGATCATCGTCCTCATGGCCGCGATCGTCGGGTTCATCGTCCTCGCCGTCGTCCTGCCGCTGGTGCAAGGCTTCAAGTTCTAGGCGCCGGGAGCCCCGGACAAGCCTACGGAGTGTCCGCAGGGGCCCAGTCGTCGGCGGCCTCGAGCAGGCTGGCGAGGCGCGACCAGGCGCCGGGGCTCCGCGTCGCCGCCTCGATCCAGTCGTCATCCATGAGACGGATCAGGGTGTCGCTGTCTCCGAAGAAGCGAGTCGGGTAGCTCGGCCAGTACCACGTGGGCAGCGGTAAGGCCGAGTACTCGCGCTCGAGGCTCGCCCGTGTGGCCGCTCCGCCCGCGCCGTTCATCCCTCGGACCCCCTCGGCGAGCGGGCCCAATGCCCCGACGCCCTGCCCGCTCCAGGACCCGATCAACGTCTCGCTCAGGACGAGCGTGAGGAGGAGCTCGGAGACGGACTCATGCTGTAACAGCCAGCCGCCGTCGCCCACGTGGTCCTCGACGTAGCCGGGCGGGTCTTCGGCGGCTGCGTCCTCGAAGCGCACGCCCCACCGGACGACGCTCTGGTTCTCGACGTAGAGCACGAGGACGCCCTCGTCGCGGCTCGCAGGGTCCAGGTCGCGCAGCTTGATCGGATGATCCTGAAGGTGAGCGATCCTTCGGCCGACGAGCAGGTACCACTCCCGGACCGCGCAGGGGAGCTCGATGCCGAGCTCGGTCTCGGTCGCGGTGACCTGGCGGAGGCTGTCCCCGTCGAGGTCGCCGAGCGGCGCCCGGTACCACTTCGACGTGAACGTCGTCAGGCGGCGCCAGCGCGGCGACGAGCGGACGAGCTCGAGCGGCGGAGGCTGGTCCGCGCGGCGGTACGCCGCGAGCAACGCCAGGAGCGCCGCGTCGGTCCGTTGGGCGCTCCATGTGCGCTGGAGCGCTCGAAGGCTCTGGTCCATGTCGGGACTCCCGGCGACCCTGTGAGGTTAGCAGCACGGGCCACGAGCCTCGGCCCGCGCGTGCATCCGCGGGACGTATGCAACTCGTTGCGGCGCAACGCCCTGATTTCCGCTGTCACCGCCCGTCGGCCTCGCTCGTTGACCTGGCGACCCCAGGAGGACGACCATGCCGACGCTCGCGATGACCGCCCCGCCGACCACCCACCCCGGCCCGCCGCTCACCGGCGGGCGCCTCGTCGCGAGCGACGGGCGCGCCCTGCCGCTCGAGGGCGTGCACCTCGCCGCCGAGGCCGGCGGCGGCGTCGCGCGGGTGGTGCTCACGCAGCGCTTCACCAGCGTCGACGAGCGCCCGCTCGACGTGCAGTACCTCCTCCCGCTCCCGGCCGACGGCGCGGTCAGCGGGTTCTCGTTCGTGCTCGGCGACGAGCGCGTCGTGGGCGAGGTCGCCGGCCGCGAGGCCGCGCGCGAGCGCTTCGAGCGGGCGCTGGTCGAGGGGCGCACGGCGGGCCTGCTCGACCAGGAGCGCTCGAGCGTCTTCACGCAGCGCCTGGGCAACGTGCCGCCCGGGGCCACGGTCGTGGTCGAGGTGACGATCGACCAGCCGCTCCGCTGGCTCGAGGAGGGCGCCTGGGAGTGGCGCTTCCCGACCGTCGTCTGCCCGCGCTACCACGGGGGCGTGGTGCCCGACGCGGCCGCGCTCGACGTGGCGGTGGCCGAGGGCGGCCTGGGCGCGCGGGCGACGCTGACGCTCGCGATCGCGGACCGGCTCACGGGGCCCGTCGGCTCGCTCACCCACCGCCTCGCCGTCGACGGCGGGCGCGTCCGCCTCGACGGCGGCGCGCGCCTCGACCGGGACGTCGCGGTCACGTGGCCGGTGGCCCTGCCCGACGTCAGCGCCAGCGTCCTCGCCGCCCGCCCGGCGGCGGCGGCCCACGACGGCGACGCGTTCGCGCTCGTGACCGTGGCCCCGCCGACGGGGGGCTGGGCGCCCGTGCCGCGGGACCTGACCGTCCTGCTGGACACGAGCGGCTCCATGAGCGGCCTGCCGCTCGAACAGGCCCGCCGCGTGGTCGCCGCGCTGATCGCGACGCTCGGCGTCAACGACCGCATCGAGCTGATCGCCTTCGGCTCGCGCCCGACGCGCTGGTGCGACGACCCGACGCCGGCCACCGAGACGAGCAAGCGCGCCGCGCTCGCCTGGCTCGACGGGCTCCGCGCCAGCGGCGGCACCGAGATGCACCGCGCCCTGCTCGAGGCCCTGCGCCCCCTGCGGCCCGGCTCGCAGCGGCAGGTCGTGCTCGTGACCGACGGCCAGATCGGCTTCGAGCAGGAGATCGTTCGCGCGTGCCTCGAGCGCCTGCCCGCGGGCGCGCGCCTGCACACGGTCGGCGTCGGGAGCGCCGTGAACCGCTCGCTCACCCGCCCCGCCGCCCGCGCCGGGCGCGGCGTCGAGCTGATCGTCGACCTCGCCGAGGACGCGGGCCGCGTCGCCGGGCGCCTCGTGGCGCGGACGACCGCCCCGCTGGTCACGGACCTCGAGGTCACGGGCGACGCCGTCGTGCAGGTCGCGCCGGCGAAGCTCCCCGACCTGTTCGCCGAGGCGCCGGCGCTGATCGCCCTGCGCGTGCGGGCGGGCGGCGGCGAGGTGGTCCTGCGCGGGACGACGGCCGACGGGCCCTTCGAGCGGCGCATCACCGTGCCGGCGCTGGCCCACGGCGAGGGCCCGGCCGGCGTCGCGGCGCTCTTCGCCCGCGAGCGCGTGGACGACCTCGAGACGGCGCTGGCGGCCGGCGGCGACCCGCAGGAGCTCGACCGCGCGATCGAGGTCACCGGGCTCGAGTTCCAGGTGGCCACGAGGCTGACCTCGTGGGTGGCGGTCAGCGCGCGGGTCACCGTCGAGCCGGGGTCGCCGCGGGCCTCGGTCGAGCAGCCGCACGAGCTGCCGCACGGGGTGAGCGCGGAGGGGCTGGGCCTGCGCGGGGCGGTGCCGGTCCGAAGCGCCTTCGCGGGGGAGGTCTTCGACGGCGCGAGCGGCTCGCCGGCGGGGCTCGAGACCGCCTCGATCGTCCGGCGCCTGACGACCAAGCGGGTCCTCCCGCCGCCGGCGCAGAGGTCCTCGCCGAACCAGGCGAGCGAGCGCGATACCGAGTCCATGAGCCTGACCCGCGACGGCGCCATGGTCGGCCCCGGGGCGCGCGCCGCGTGGGAGGCCGCGCAGGCGCGGCGCCAGCGCGCGGTCGCGTCGAAGGCGCGCGCGCGCCGGCGCTGGTGGGTCCTCGGCGCGCTGCTGGCGCTCCTGCTGGCGCTGCTCGCGCTGTGGCGCGCGGGGGCCTTCGCCGCGCCGACGAACCAGGCACCGGAGGGGGTTGGGCCCCGGTGACCGCGGACCTCGACGTCCACCTGTCCGGGGTCCGGGCCGGCGACGCGCGGGCGTTCGCCGCCTGGATGGTCGGCGCGGAGCCCTCGCTCCGGCGGGGGCTCCGCTCCTTCGCCCGGCAGGTGGACGTCGAGGCCGTCCTGCAGGAGGCGCTCCTGCGCGTCTGGCAGGTCGCGCCGCGCTTCGTCCCCGACGGCGGCCGCAACGCCCTCCTGCGCCTCGCCCAGCGGATCGCCTGGAACCTGGCGATCGACGAGGTGCGCCGCCAGGCTCGCGCCACCCCGGTCGACCCGGACGTCCTCGCCGCCGGCGTCGACGACGCACAGCAGGTCGACGACCGTCCGCCCGACCCGCTCCTGCGCGAGGCGATCGGACGCTGCCGCGAGAAGCTCCCCCCGCGCCCGGCGCAGGCGCTCTCGGCGCGGCTCGACGGCGGCCTGCCCGACGCCACGCTGGCCGAGCGGCTCGGCATGACCAAGAACACCTTCCTGCAGAACGTCACCCGCGCGCGCAAGCTGCTCCTCGAGTGCCTCGCGCGCGCCGGGATCGACCTGGCCTCGGAGCTGGCGTGACCGCCCGCGACGACGAGGCCGAGCTGATCGAAGAGGCCGCCGGCGCCTTCCGGCCGCCCCGCGGCGGCACGTCGCCCGCCTGGCACGACCTCTCGCCCGAGGGCCGTGAGGCCGCCTACCGGCTGTCGATCCAGATGCGGGCGCTCGAGGCGGCCCTCGACCCGCAAGGCCGCTCGGGTACGGTGCAGGCCGTGTTGAGGCGGCTGGGTTCTTCGTGAGCCCGGGCCGTCAGCGAGCCGATCGGCAGAGCCGGAAGCCGATCGTGGTCGTCCGTGGGAGTGCGCTGGTGGTGGGCCGACGGAGGCCGATCCGGCAGTGCCCATGGTGCGACGCCCACGATCCGCCGAGGTACAGGTGCTGCCCCGGCTGGAGCTTGGCGTCGCCGAGGACCTCGGGGACGGCGACGACCCACTCGGCGACGTTCCCGCTCATGTGGTGACAGCCGTAGGGAGACGCGCCGAGCGGGAGCGACGTCACGGGCGCGGTACAGCCGAATCCGTCGTCCCAGGGCGCGAGCCCCGGGTTGATGCGCACCCGGTGGTCGCTGCACTCTCCCGCGTTCGACTCGTCGGCCGCGTTCAGGCGCGTCCCGTCGGGCGCGGCCGCGCCCCAGGGGTACTCGCGCCCGTCGGCGCCCGCGGCCGTCTCCCACTCGAGCGCGGTGGGGAGCCGGCCACCTGCCCAGGCGCAGTATGCGGCGGCCTCCTCGAAGCTCACCCCGAAGACCGGATGGTCGTCCTCGGCCTCGAATCGACGACAGCGGCAGCTTGGCCCCGGCTGTCCGGTCACCCAGTCGCCCTTGCAGGCGATGACGTTCGACGGCGGCGCGCGCCCCGTCGCCTCGCAGAAGCGCCGGTACTGGGCCCACGTGACCTCGTACTTCCCGATGAAGAAGCCCGAGTGGACTCCGGCCGTGCCTTCTCCAGGATAGTGCTTCCACAGCCCCGGAGGTCTGATCTGCATCGCGCCCGGAGGCACCCGGACGAGCGTGCTGCCGTCCGCGGCGTTCGTCCACTCGCCCGGCCTCCCCGGCGCCGCGGTCAGGCCTGGAAGCGGCGGCGGTTCCTGCGCGCGGGTCCCGAGCGCTACCCACGTGACGAGCGCCGCGGCGCCGACGAACGCGTTGACAGTCCGCCTCACGGTTCGGCGCGCTCCCCTCATGACGGTCTCCTTGGGTCCGGGGCCGCTCACATGAACGGGCGTGACCAGGGCGCAGCTTCGAAGGCGCAAGCGTACTCCAGACGCGCCCGGGCCGGAGGCGGGAGGGAGGCGCGAGCAAGGCCACGCCGCGGCGACCGAGGTGAGCGGGGTTGCGCGCGAGGCTGGCCTCGATCGCGGACGTCATGGCCGCGCCCACCTGTGGCGGGTGCGGAAACCGCTCGCCCTCTGGCCTCCCGCGCGGTAGGGTGTCTCCTCGGGTTGGACGAGGGAGGGTCCGTGGTCGAGCGGCGCGAGTTCCGCAGGCACCGGGTCGGCGGCAACGTCGAGTTCACCTCCGTGCACGGCTCGGGCTCGGTCCCGGGCGAGCGGGCGACGGTCGTCGACTGCAGCCTGGGCGGCGCGCGCCTGCGCGTGCCCAGCCCGCGGCGGCGCCTGTTCAAGGCCCTGCCGCCCTGCCTCTCGCCGCACGACTCGGTCACGTGCGTCCTGCGCCTGGCGCCCGATTACCAGGACATCGAGATCTTCGCCGAGGTCGTGCGCGTCGCGCGCCGCGACGACGCCCCCGACGACCTCGACGTGGGCCTGCGCTTCTTCCACGACGTCGGCCGGCGCAGCCACGCCGAGCGGCCCATGGCCCGGCTGGCCCGGATCATCGAGCCCGACTGGTCGGCCGAGCAGCGCGCCGCGATCCTGCTCGCGGCCGAGGCGCGGCCCAGCCGCCGCGCGCCGGCCGTCGTCGAGTCGTCCTCGAAGGCCGAGCCGAAGACCGCCGAGTCGAAGACCGCCGAGTCGAAGACCGCCGAGTCGAAGACCGCCGAGTCGACCCGGACCAGCCGCCGCGCCCCGGCCGCGACGCCGACGGACGACGGCTCCCGCGCGAGCCGTCGTGCGCCGCAGGTCCGCGCCGGCGGTGAG
>JAHBXY010000103.1 GCA_019636275.1 Planctomycetota bacterium
AGGCGTTGCCGCCCGGCGGCCGCTCCGCGCGGCGCGCGGCGAGGAGGCCGGCGACGAGGGCCACGGCGCAGGCGGCGAGCGGCAGGGCGGGGAGGGCGAGGTGCTCGCCGAGCGAGCGCCCGACGAGCAGGGGGAAGAAGTAGAGCGCGGCCGAGCCGCCCAGCCCGAGCACCAGCGGCACGAGCGGCGAGCGCGCCTGGACGAGGAACGTGAGCCCGCTGACCAGGAGCGCCAGCACGAGCGGCGCGGCGGCCAGGGCCACGCGCGTGGCCACCTCCAGGCCGGCGTGGAACGCGCCCCGGTCGTCGGCGACGAGGAACGCGGCCGCGCCGCCGTGGGCCGCCGCCAGGCGCTCGCGCCGCGCCCCGAGGGCCGACCGCGCCCGCAGGTCGGCCGTCGAGTAGTCCTGCTCCTTGAGCCGACGCCGGCCCGAGAGGCCGATCCGCTGCACGTAGCGGTCGAGGCGCATGCGGATCGGCGGCCCCGTCGGGTCCTCGCGCCGCTGGACCGTGCCCGTGACGTCCTCGAGGAGCAGCGTCAGGCCGCCCGCGTCGTCGAGGTCGATCGCCCCGCGGCGCGCGACGATCACCACCTGGTCGTCGATCGACTTCGGCGCCGGCGCGTCGCTGAAGAGCACCACCCCCTCGAGCCCCTCGGGCCCGTGGCGGCGCACGTAGAGGCCGAAGCCGCGGCTGGGGAACGTGTGGCTCAGGTGCTCGCCCTCGCCCAGGCTGCGGAACTGCTCGAACACCGCCTGCCCCGCCTCCTTGCGCCGCTGGTAGCAGTGCGGGACGACCGTCGCGCCGATCCAGGCCATGAGCGCCGTCAGCGGCACGGCCAGCAGGACCGCCGGCCAGGCCAGGCTGCGCCGCGGCACGCCCAGGCTCACGTAGGCCAGGACCTCCTGGTCGGCGACCATGCGCCCGAGCACGAGCGCCACCGTGGCCGCGTAGGCCAGCGGGACGAGGTAGGGGAGGAGGAAGGGGAGGACCCAGGGGATGAGCAGCGCCACCTGGTAGGCGGAGAGCTCCGACATCTGCAGCAGGCGCAGCGTCGCCGCCAGGCCGAACAGCGCGCAGGTCCCCAGGAGCACGGGGACGAACAGGCGGATCAGCCGGGCGAGGATGTGCCGCTCGAGGGTGCTCAGCACGAGGGCCTGGTCTCCCGCGGCATGGTGCGCCGGCGGCCGTCAGGAGTTGTCAAGCGGCGTCGGGGCGCTGGCCGCGCGGCGCTCGCGCAGGAGCCCCCAGCAGGTGACGGCCACGAGCAGCAGCGCGGAGAGCGTGAACGGCCCGCGGGCGGTCCAGCGAGCGGCCGCCTCCCGGCCGAGGAGGTCGGGCGCCGTGAGCGTCGGCACGAGGGCGGCGACGACGACGGCGACGAGCGCCCAGCGCTGCCGCCCGCCCGCCGCCCACCCCTCGAGCGCCACGGCGGCGGCCGGGGCGAAGGTCAGGGCCAGCGTCACGAAGTGGGCCTTCCGCGCGTAGGGCGAGGCCAGGAGCATGACCGCCGCGACGAGCCCCACCTCGAGGAGGACGCGCCGTGGGGTCCGCTGCGCGCCGCGGGCGGGCCAGGTGAACGCGAGCATGACCCCGAGCAGCGCCAGGACCAGCGCCTTGCCGACGGTCGCGGCGGCGTCGGGGTCGAGGTCGAGCACGGCGACCGCGACGACGTCGTCGGTGCGGCCGGGGCTGACGGACTGGACGGGCGAGAGCCAGCGCTGCGTGACCGGCACGAGCGACTGGCCGGGCGAGTAGCCGTCGTCGCCGTCCATGGGCGAGCCGTCCACCGAGGGCAGGATCATGCGCTCGAGGAACGTGCGGTACATGCGCGTGGCCTCGCCGGGGCCGAAGACGAGCGCCGGCAGCACGACGCCCAGGACGAGGGTCCCGGCCACGCCGCCGGCGACCGCGCGCCAGCGGCGCGTCCACCCGACGTGGACCGCGAAGAGGCCGGGGCTGACCTTGAACAGGGTCGCCGCGGCCACGAGGACGCCCAGGGCGTGGTCGCGCCCGCGCAGGGCGGCCCAGGCGCCGGCGGCGAGCATGGCCAGGACCATGACGTTGCACTGGCCGAGCTGCAGCTCGCTGTCGAGCGCGCGGGCCACGCCGAGGGCGGTCAGGGCCAGCGCCCCCTCGCGCGCCGCGAGGCCCGCCTCGCCGAGCATGCGCCACAGCGCCAGCGCGACGCCGGCCAGGAGGGCGCCCTTGACGAGGTGCCAGAGGATCGCCGCGGCGGGGACGGGCAGGGCGCCGAAGGGCGCGAACACGAGGTAGGCGGGCGGCGGATAGACATAGCCCGCCCCGATCACGGAGTAGACGTCCTCGCCCGCGCAGACCCGACGACCGCCCTCCCACAGGAGCTCGAAGTCGTTGGCCTTGGGCCGCATGGCCTTGCGGTGCATCTTCACGCCGTCGACGACGAACATGACGAGGAGGGCGACGATCGTCACCCCGAGCAGGACCTTCCTCCGCTCCACCTCCTGCCCCCCCTCTGCCCTTTGCGGACGCGGATCTTACCGCCGGGCGTCGGACACGGTGCCGACGAGGCGGCCTGAGCGCACTCCACCCGGGCCCCGGGAGACTTCCCCTGCTACCCTTGAGCCATGGTCGACTCTGCGCCCCCCTGCCGCGGGGACCTGATCCTGCTGGTCGAGGACGACGCCGGGATCCGCGATGCGCTCTGCGAGCTCCTGGCGGACTCGGGCTACAGCCCGGCAGCGGCCGCCGACGGGCACGAGGCCATCCGTCTGCTCGAGGGCGACGGCCGCGCGCCCTGCGTCGTGCTCCTGGACCTCATGATGCCCGGCATGAACGGCTGGGAGTTCCGCCGCTGGCTCTCGACCCGCCCCGAGCTCTCGGGCGTGCCGGTCGTGCTCCTGTCGGCGCACGCCAACCTCTCGGCCGAGGCGCGCGCGCTCGACGTCGCGGCGTTCCTGCGCAAGCCGATCGACGTGAACCGGATGCTCGACACCGTCGCCAGCTTCTGCCCGCCCTCGGCGGCCTGACGGCAGCGACGCGCGCTGACCGCCTAAGCTGCGGCCGGGACGTAGACGAGCAGCCCGAGCCCGCGCGCGGCGGCGGCCGCCTCGGCCACGAACAGCCGCTTGCCCGCCGCGTCGTGGCGCACGACGTAGGCGGTCAGGGCGCCGCCGAGGTAGTAGCGATGCACGGCCGCGCCGTCGGCCGGCGGCGTGGAGAACGCCGACTCGAGCCAGGCGATCCGCTGGCGGTCGTCGAGGAGGCCGCGGGCCGCGTCGAGGGTCCGCGCGTCCTCGCCGGGTGACGCGCCCGGGCGGCCCAGGCGCTGCTCGCCCGGCGCGTCGTGCAGCCAGCGGCGCGGGGCCAGGACCCCGGCCGTGCCGAGGGCCTGGCGCAGGTGCCCGACCAGCCGCGGGTCGGCGCCCAGGGCGGGCACGGGCTCCCCGCGCCCGGCCCGGAGGCGGAACACGGCGAACGGCTCGAACCGCTCGCGGCGGAGGTCGCCCGGCGCGGCGCGCTGCACCCACTCGGTGTCGTGCGTCGAGGTGACGCGCCGCTGGAACAGGCGCAGCTCGTCGAAGGGCCCGGCCCGGAACAGCGGCAGGGCGCCCTGGGCCTGCGTGAGCACGAGGTCGAACGGCAGGAGCCGGCGCCGGCCGCAGCCGCGCTGCAGGCGGCCGCTCTCGATCTTCTCCTGCCGCTCGCAGGCGCGCGCGCGCGTCGTCGGCGGCGGCGGGAGGTCGCGGGCGCGCGCCAGGCGGCCGCTCTCGCTCAGGGCCGCCGCCGCGGCGGGCGGCAGGAGGCGGACGGCGGCGGGAGAGAGGGCGCGAGCGTGGCTCATACCGCCTGATCGGTCGCCGCCGGGCCGGGCTTGAGCCCTCGACGAGCGGCGCGGGCGGCGGTACTCTGCGACGAGTAGTGAAGCGCTCGCGAGGGGCGGGCGATCGGCGCACGTCCCCGACTGCACCAACCGGCACGTCCCGCCCGTCCCCATCGCTCGCTCTGGCGGGTCGGGGACGAGCGGCGGCTGGAGAGTTCTCTGCATCGATCCGCCGGGGGCGCGGCCGAGGCGGCCCCCTCCATGGACCAGCTCCAGCATGGACCAGCTCCCGCTCCTCGCCAACCTGGGCCTCGCGCTCGTCCTGGGCGCCGCCGTCGGGCTCGAGCGCCAGTGGCGGCAGCGCCTGGCGGGGCTGCGGACGAACACGCTCGTGTCGCTCGGCGCCGCGTCGTTCGCCAGCCTGGCGCTCACGATCCCCGACGACACGAGCCCGACGCGCGTGGCCGCGCAGGTCGTCTCGGGGATCGGCTTCCTCGGCGCGGGCGTGATCTTCCGCGAGGGGGCGACCGTCCGCGGCATCAACACGGCCGCGACGCTCTGGTGCAGCGGCGCGATCGGCGTGCTCGCCGGCTCGGGGCAGGGCGCCCTGGCGGCCGCGCTGGCGGGCGCGGTCGTGGGCGTGAACCTGCTCTTCCGGCCGATCGTGCGCCTCCTGCACCGCCAGCCCGCCGTCGAGGTGGAGGCGCGCTACCGGCTCACCGTGGTCTGCCGCGCGACCGAGGAGGAGCGCATCCGGGCGCTCCTCCTCCAGGGGGTGGCGGCCGACCCGCTGCTGCGGCTGCACGGGGTCGAGAGCACCGACCTCGACCCCGACCGCGTCGAGGTCGTCGCCGTGCTCAGCGCCGCGCGCCGCGAGGACGCCCTCGTCGAGCGGATCGTCGGCCGGCTGAGCCTCGAGCAGCCGGTGAGCGCGGCCCGCTGGGCGGTCGACTTCGGCGCCGAGGCGTGACCGCGCGCGGGTCGGCGCCTTGGCCTGGATCATGCACGAGTGGAGGTCGTCACGTCGCGTGAAGTCGAGCCAAGAGAGTGCATGATCCGGGCGGTGCCCGAGCGAGGGGCTCGGCGAACCCCGGGCCGGTCTCGCCACGGTGTCGTCGAGGAGCGCCGAGCCCCGAGCGAGGTGGCCGACGGCCTGGCGAGGATTGTTCAGGGTTCCGTGCAGGTGCGGTGCGGATGTCGTCACGCGGTCATGAATGATCCGAGCTAGGATCGCCCCCGTCGGGGGGAGAGACGCCTCATGCGCGCGCGCCGCCAGGTCGGCTGCTGGCTGGCCCTGTCGCTCGTCGGCTGCCACGCCGTCACCTACGACCTGAAGCAGACCGTGGTGGGCCGGGAGCGGCGCGAGCTGGGCCGCGACACGGCGCCCCTGGTGCGCGTCGGCCACCACGCGACGCGCGACGACCTCGCCCTCACGGTCGGCGACCTCGTGACCGTCGAGGCCGAGGACGTGACCCACCACGCGCGCACGCGCGAGTGGGAGCTGGCCTACTACTCGCTGACCGACCAGACGGGGAGCGAGGACGACTTCTCGCTCACGCTGCTCCTCCTGCCGATCACCCTGCCGATCGACCTGCTCCTGCCGGTGCTCTCGCTGATCGTCCTCCCCTTCCGCCTGGCGCTGGGCGAGGGGACGGCCGAGTGGAGCACGCGCGCCCCGGTGACCTCGAAGGAGGAGCGCCCGTGGGCGAGCTACGAGCTCGTCGACCCGGCGGCGGACGTGCGCGTGCCGGTGCGCGCGGGCGAGCCGCTGCGGGCGGGCGACCTGGCGCTCCAGGGCGTGCGCTCGACGGAGCTCGTCGCCGTCGGCCCGGGCGGCCTCACGCGCGACGTCACGCTCCCGCCCTCGGCGGCGGCGACGATCGCCGCCGTCCACTCGGCGCGCGGGCAGGTGCCGGCGGGGCGGCTCGTCCGCGTGGCGCCGGGCGAGGCGCTGCTCCCGGTCCTGCGGGGCGCGCCCCCGGGGACCTGGATCCAGCTCGAGGAGGGCGTGTACGACCTGCCCTCCGGGTCGTTCCTGTTCGGCAAGCGGCTG
The DNA here is from genome assembly GCA_019636275.1 of Planctomycetota bacterium. Lineage (GTDB taxonomy): Bacteria > Planctomycetota > J058 > J058 > J058 > JAMLIC01. Next base: position 5,855 of record JAHBXY010000103.1, read on the forward strand.
ACGCTCGCCGGGCGCGGCGCGGCCAGGACCGTGCTCCGCGGCCCGAGCGGCGGCCTCGACCTGCGCGGGGCGTCGCAGGACGTGACCCTGCGCGGGCTCTCGGTTGCGCTGGAGGGCACCGGGGTCTCCGACGGGGTGCGCTGCCACGGCGGCGTCGTGCGCCTGATCGGCTGCGAGGTGCGCGGCGCCCGCCACGAGAAGGTCCCGCCGCCGCCGGACGCGCCGCCGGGTCAGGGCGACGCCTACCGGGGCGGGGTCGGCGTGTCCGCGCGCGGCGGCGGGAAGGTCGTGCTCGAGGCCTGCCGCCTCGTCGACAACCAGACCGCCGGCGTCCTGGCCTCGGGCGACCACGAGGTCGTCGTGGTCGGCTGCGTCGGCGAGACGGGCGCGCTCGAGGCCTTCTCCTTCCGCGGCGCGTCGCGCGGCGCCGTGCGCGACGCGGTGGCCCGCGGGCCCGGCCACGGCGTCCTCGTCGGCGACGAGGCGCGGGTGACGGTCGCCCGGTGCGAGGTGCAGGTCGCGCGGGCCGGGGTCCTCGTGAACGGCACGGCGACGGCGACCGTCGAGGGCAACACGCTCGAGGGCTGCGCCACCGGCGTCTCGGTCGAGGACGCGTCGATCGCCACCGTCACGGGCAACGTCTGCCGCGGCAACCAGACGGGCGTCCTGGTCGACTCGAGGGGCCGGGTCGAGGTGGCCCGGAACACCTGCGTGAAGAACAAGACCAACGGGATCTCCGTGCAGGGGGAGGCGAAGCCCGTCGTGACGGGCAACACCTGCGAGGGCAACCCGACGGGGATCCTGTTCACCGGCAAGGCCGGCGGACGCGCGGCCGGCAACACGCTGCGGGGCAACGGCGCGGGCGTCGCGGCGCAGGACGAAGCGCGGCCGGCGATCGTCTCCAACCAGGTCACCGGCAGCACGCAGGCCGGGATCAGCGTCGGCGGGTCGGCCGCGCCGACGATCAACGGCAACACCTGCTCCGGCGGCCTCGAGGGCCTGCACGTCGAAGGCAGCGCGCGGCCCGAGGTGTACGACAACACCTTCGAGAAGAACCACCGCGGCGCCGTGTTCCTCGGCCAGTCGGGCGGGTCGTTCACGGGCAACCGCGTGACGAACAACACGGGCCCGGGCGTGGTGAACCAGAGCGGGGGCGGGCCGCGGATCCAGCACAACACGGTCTCCGGGAACAACCCGAACACCTCGTCGTGAGCGGGCGGTCGGGGGTGGCGCCGGGGCGCCGCCCCGTTAGGGTGTGCGCCCCACGAGAGGAGCCGACCATGAGCCGCCCGCACGCCCTGACCCTGGCCCTGGCCCTGATCGCCGCGCCGCTCGCGCACGCGAGCACCCCCGAGGAGGTCCTCGGGCAGGCGTGGGCGGACGCCGCCCCCGCCGAGCGCATGGTGCTGCTGGCGATCGCGCAGAGCGACAAGACGCTCGAGTCGCGGGTCGTGACGCCGGCCGTCGAGGAGACGGTGCGGCTGGCCCTGGCGCCGGGCGAGACGCCGGAGGCGCGGCTGCAGCTCCTCGGCCGCCTGCGGACCGAGGCGCAGGAGCTGCTCAAGGCGCGCAACGAGGAGCGCAAGAAGGCCGGCGGCAAGCCGGCGAGCTTCGTCGAGCCGGCGCACGACACGCAGATGGCCGTGGCGCTCGACTACGTGGCGGCGGCCGCCGGCGCGGCCCCGTCGCTCGAGGCCCTGCGCTGCCTGCGGCTCGTGCGTGAGGCGACGAGCTGGGTCTCGCACAGCTCGCTGGTGCTCGCCCTGGTGAGCGAGGGGATCAACCGCGACGAGGGCTACCGCGCGGCGGACCTCGACGGCAAGCTGGCGGTGATCCGCGACCTGGCCGTCGACCGGCAGATGCTCAGCGACCAGGAGCGCAAGTACCTCGAGCAGGCGCTCGTGAGCGAGCACCTCGCGGCCCGGCTCGCCGCCGGCGACAGCCCGGCCGACCTGTCGGCGAAGGTGAAGCGCTGGCGCGACAAGGGCCTCGTGTGCTTCTTCACCCAGTCGTTCGCCGACGGCATGCTCAAGCGCCTGGGCGAGCACCGGGCGGCGCGCGGGGGGAAGTAGCCCTCACGTCCGCCTCAAGCGCACGGCCAGCGCCAGGAGCAGGCAGGCGCCGGCCGCCGTGAGCGCCAGCGCCGCGCGCGGCGGGACGACGAGCCACTCCGGCGCCTGGCCCTCGAGCCAGGTCGCGCGGCCGCCGGCGATACGGACGATCAGGGCGGCCGCCGGCAGGGCGGCGATCACGAGCGCCCGGCGCACCTCGACGGCGATCGAGGCGCGCGGGGCCTCGAGCGCGCGCTGGGCGGCGCCGGCGAGGACGGCCAGGAGCGCGAGGACGAGCCCCAGCGGGGGCGCGACGCGGTGGAGCACGACCAGCGGGTCGAAGAGCTTGTCGTCCTCGGTCGCGAGCAGGTCGAAGCCCCGCGCCCGGTCGAACACGAGCACGTCGTCGTGAAGGCCGCCGTCGTCCGCGCCGTCCGGCCCGCGCGACCAGATCCGCTCGGGCAGCCCCAGGTCGCCCGGGCGGCTCACGTAGGGGCGCCCCCACGGGTCGTCCACCTCGACGACGTCGCCGTCGACCATGTCGTCGAGGTCGCCCGCGTGGAGGCTGGCCCGCACCGCGCGCGACGGGTCGAGCGCGCGGACGGCCAGGCGCACGGCCACCCCGCCCAGGGCCAGGCCGGCGGCGGCGGCGAGGATCGCCGGCCAGGAGGGGCGGAGCGGCGCGGCCGTCGTGGTCACGACGGGATGCTAACCATCGAGACTAACCATCGAGCAGACCGGCCGCCGCCTCGCGCACGGCCGGGTCGGGGTCCGAGCGGGCGGCGCGCTCGAGGAGCGCCCGGAGGGCGTGCGGCGGGACGCCGGCCTCGTCGGGCGCCTGCGCGGCGTCGTCGAGCCAGCCGACGACGACCTCGAGCGCGTGCAGGCGCACCTCGGGGGCGGGGTCCTGCACCAGGGCGCCGGCCACGGCGCCGAGGGCGGTCGTCGGGGCGCGCGCGCCGAGGGCGGAGAGCGCCTCGCGCCGCACGAGGTGGCTCGCGTCGTCGAGCGCCGCGTGGAGGGCCTCGTCGACGGCCGGGCCCTCGAGGCGGCGCAGGGCGCCCACGGCGGTCGCGCGCAGGTCCTGGTCGTCGACGCGCGCCCAGGCCAGGAGCGCCTCGGTCGAGCGCTCGCGGCCGGCGTTGCCGAGCGCCTCCAGGACGACGCGGTCGTCGACCACGCGGGCGTCGCGGCCGAGGGCCTGCTCGAGGCCGGCGGCGAGGCGGTCGGCCAGGCCGGGGTCGTCGGCGCGGGCGGCGAGGACGCCGAGGCCCTGCGTGGCCCACTCGGCGCGCAGGGGGTCGTCGCTGCGCGCGACCGCCTCGAGCGTGGCCACGACCTCGGGCAAGGGGCTCGCGGGCTCGGCCAGGGCCAGGAACAGGTTGGGGGTCAGGTCGCCGCCGACGAGCGGGTCGCGGGCGAGCGCGACCAGGGCCCGCTGCGCGGCCGGCGTGGCCGCCTCGCCCAGGGCGTCGATCAGCGTGGCGCGTGCGCCGCGCGGCAGGGCGGCGCCGCGGACGAGGTCGACCGCGCGGTCGACGGCGCCGGGGTCGCGGCGCAGGCGGGCGGCCAGCTCCAGGAACAGGCGCGGCGCCTCGGGGGAGACGTCGAGGTCGCCCGCGTCGGGCAGCGCCAGCGCCAGGAGCGCGACGAGCGGCTCGAGGTCGCGCGGCTCGCCCGCGGGCGCCGCGGTCACCGCGCCGGCCGCCGCGTCCTCGGCCTCGGGCAGGAGGCCGAGCGTCCAGGAGAGGCCCGCCTCGACCGACGCCAGGGTGCGCGGGGCGTCGTGCGTCCGGGCGGCGAGGCGCTCGAGCCGCGTCGTCGTGCGGAGCGTCACCCCGGCGCGCAGGTCGGCGCCCGCGAGCGAGACGACCTCGTCGCTCACGACTCGCGCGGGCAGGCCGTCGGGGGCGACCGTCAGGCGCGCCCCGCCGGCGACCGTCGCGCGCAGGTCGGCGTGGCCGTGGACGCCCGTGAAGCGGCGGGCGCGGCGCACGTCGGCGCCCTCGACGCGGGCGTAGGCGTCGACGCAGGGGCCGGTCGGGTCGAAGCCGGGCGCCTCCCAGCGCGCCGCAGGAGCGCCCGGCAGGACGAGGCCGCTCGCGGCGACGAGCGCGCGGACGAGGTTGCGCGCCCGCAGCGAGGCGTCGCGCGGGAGCGCCAGCGAGCGCAGCCGCCCGCGCCGGTCGAGGCGCAGGAGGACCTCGACGCCGAGGTCGCGGGCGAGGTCGTCCGGCGCGACGTCGTCCTGGCCGACGAGCGCGAGGTCCGTGACCTCCCAGCGCTGGCCGAGGAGCACCTCGTGCGCGCCGGCGGCGTGGCAGGTGACGATCAGGCGGCCGGCGAGCGTGGTCGCGAGCGCCTCGACCTCGCCGAGGGCCAGGCGCGCCTCGAAGGCGAACGACGCCTCGCGCACGTCGCCCGGGCGCAGGTCGAGCGCCGTGGGCTGGGGCGCCGCGCCGCGCGCCAGCCCGACCTCCGCCCCGGCCGCAGCCGCGGTCGCCGGCGCGCGGGCGGCGGCGACGGGTCGCGCGTGCGCGGGCTCGAGCTCGCCCGGGAGGAGCGGCCCCGTCAGGCCGCCGGCGGCGGCGAGCGCGAGCAGCGCGGCCGCGATCGCATGGGGAGCGCGCACGCTCAGCCCCGCACCGTGAGCTGCGCCACCGGCTGGCGCCGCTCGGCGAAGACGAAGCTCAGGAACGGCGCGTCGACCTTCCACGTCCTCGCGAGCGGGCCGACGCCCACGCGCGCGAACAGGCGCACGTCGACGCGCGACGAGAGGACGAGCGCGACGTCGACCGCGAGGCCCGTGCGCCGCAGGGTGGCCGTGGCCGGCAGCCCGGCCTTGACCAGCGACAGGGCGCCCTCGACGCCCGCCCGCGCGCCCGGCACGCCGACGCCCAGGTCCACCGTGCCGCCGACGGACGCCGAGCCCTCGAGCCCCACGCTCAGGGCGTCGCTGCGGCGGGTGACGCTCCCGCGCGTGCCGACGGTCAGGCCGACCGAGCCGCGCACGCTCAGCGGGAACGGGCCCACGGGGACCGGCACGGTGAAGGTGCGGATCGAGATCGAGCGCGTGACCGCCAGGCCCACGGTCACGCGGCCGCGGCCGATCAGCTCGAGCTGGAAGCGGCGCGTCTCCTGCCCGCCGCCGACCCGGCCCGACACGCGGCGGGCGAGGGTCATGACGCGGTGGCTGCTCCCGGCGATCCGCGCGCTCACGGTCGTGCTCGCGGCGATCGCGCCCGACGCGCCGGCGTGGGTCAGCGTGGCCGTGCGGCGCACGGACGCGCCGAAGCGGTCGTTGCCGAAGCTCCGGCTGCTCGAGCGCGAGGTCGTCGCGGCCTCGGCCACGGTCGGCGAGGCGAGGGCGAGGGCGAGCGCCCCCACGAGGGACACGGCGGTGCGCATGACGGCTCCCTTCCTTCTCTTCCGGCAGCCGGCCAGCGCACCTGCCGTTCCGGGGTCGAGCGAGCGCCGGAAGCGGCGTCTGCTCGGCAGGTTGCGCTCCCCGCGCCGCCGTGGGGCCTGCCCGCTGAAAAGGGTCCGAAAGGGCGAAGCGTCCCGCTCGGGCGCACGGGCGCGTTCGTGTCGCGCGCTCGCCGAGACTCTGGTGAGGCCAGGTGTTCGCGTTCGGGCGCCGGCCGAGGGACACTGGACGCGACCGCCTCCCCTCGCCCAGGACGGTTGCCATGGACACCGCCTCAGGACCCGCCGCGCTCGCGCTCCCGCCGCGCCTGGCCCGCGCGACCCGCGCCCTGCTCCTCCTGCCGCTCGCCGTCGCGCTGGTGGGCCTGGCGGCGGGCGGGCCCGCGCGCTCGCCCGTGGCCGGCCAGGACGGCGAGGCGGCCCGCGCCGCCGCGCGCGTCGAGGCGGGCGCCGCGCACCGCTGGCTGGAGACCCTGCAGGCGCGCTACCCGGGGCGCTCGCGGGCGACGGCGGCCCACCGCGAGGCGCCGGCGTTCATCGCGTCGTCGCTGGCGGCGGCCGGCGCCGTCGACGTGCGGATCGAGCGGCCGCAGGTGCCCTTGCGCGAGGGCGCCCAGAACGTGCTGGGGCGCGTCCCCGGCCGGTCGTCCGAGCAGCGCGTCGTGCTGGCCGCCCACCACGACGTCGTGCACGGGGCGCCCGGCGCGATCGACGACGGCGGGGCGATCGCGGCGATCCTCGAGGCCGTGCGCGCGCTGACGGCGGGGCCGCCGCCGGCGCTCGACGTCGAGGTGGCGATCTTCGACCACGAGGAGCTGGGCCTCGTCGGCTCGCGCGCGCACCTGCGCGACCTCGGCCCCGACGCCCTGCCACGCATCCGCGCCGCGCTGGCGGTCGAGCTCGTCGGCTGGCGCCGCGACCGGCTGGTCGTGCAGACGATCCCCTGGGGCTTCGCCACGCGCGCCGAGGGGGTCGTGCCCGCCTGGGCGCCGACCGCCGTGCGCGCCGCCGCCCGCGACGCCGGCGTGCGGGTCGGCCTGGGCGACCCGCGCGTCTCGCCCTGGTACCAGGCCACCGTGCGCGTCCTCGGCGTGCGCACCGGCAGCGACGCCGACGCCTACCTCGCCGCCGGCGTGCCGGCCTGCCTGCTCACCGGGTCGTCGCTGACGAACTTCTACGAGGCCTACCACCAGCCGACCGACGACATGGCCATGGTCGACCCGGCGCGCCTCGACGACGCGGCGCGCGTGATCGCCGCCGCCGCGCACGAGCTCGCCGCCCTCCCGCCCGAGGTCGCCGCCCACCGGCGCCTGGGCGACGCCTACCTGACGCTCGGCCTGCGCACCCTCACGCACGGCTGGCTGGCCCTCGTGGGCCTGGCCCTCGCCGCGCCGGTGCTCGCGGCGGCCCTCGGCCTGGCGCGGCCGGCGCGGCTGGCCGGCGCGCTCGCCGGGGCGCTGGCCTGGTCGCTGGCGCTGGCCGGCCTCCTCGGGAGCCTCTTCGCCCTGTCGATCCTGGGCCCCCTGGCCCTCGGGGCGGCGGCGGGCGCCGCCTGGCCCGGGCGCCGGCGGCTCTGCCTCTACGCCGGGCTGCTCGTGGCGCTCGTCGAGCCCGCGCTCCTGGGCGCCGGCGCGGCCTCGTTCGGCTTCCGCTGGCAGGGCAGCCCGGCCGAGACCTCGACCACGCTCGTCGGCGCCCTGGCCGCCGTGGCGCTCGCCGCCGTCCTCGTGCGAAGGCCGACCGGACCGCCGACGCCGTCGCCGGCCGGGCCGCCGCCGGGCCACCGGCCGGGCGGCTGCCCGCGCCGCCGGCCGGGGCCGACGGCGAGGCCACATTGCCTCCCGCCCGCCGAGGGCTAACACGGGGCGGTGGCCCTGACCTTCTTCTGCGGGTGCGGCGCGTCGATCACCGTCCCCGACGTGCTCGCCGGCCACGAGGGGCGCTGCCCGGGCTGCGACGCGACCCTGCGCGCGCCGGGCGTCGTGCGGGCGCCCGCCCCCGCCGCCCCCGGGCCGGAGGCGCCGCCGGCCGGCGGCGTGCGGGTGGTCACGGCCGCCCCGCGCGGCGTGCTGGCGCCGGCCACGAAGTCGCGCCTGATCATCGAGTTCCCCTGCCCCGGCTGCGCCGAGGTGCTCCGCGTCGCCACGGCGCACGCCGGCAAGCCCGGACGCTGCACGCTCTGCGCCGCCACCTTCGACGTCCCCGCGCCCCCGGCGCCGCCCCCGCCGGCGACGCCAACCCAGCCTGCCGCGCCGCCGCCCCCGACGCCCCCGACGCCCCCGACCGCCGCGCGCCCGGCCCGCGACGCCTTCAAGGTCGTCCGCGTCGCCTGCGCCTGCGGGCGGCAGGTGGCCGCCCCGCTGGCTCGCCTGGAGCAGGGGCTGGCCCGCTGCCCGACCTGCGACCGGCCCCTCCCGGCCTGACCCCCCTGGTTCGCCCCCCCGTCGTTCGACTAGCCTCCAGGCAGGAGGGTCCGCCCATGCGCGCGACGATCTTCACCCTCGCGCTCGCGCTCGCCCCGCTCGGCGTCGCGCGCGCCCAGGACGCCCCCGACCCCGACGCGGTCCTGCGCCAGCGCAAGCAGACGGCGCTGACCAAGGGCGTGCGCTGGCTCGCCGAGCAGCAGCAGCCGGACGGCTCGTGGACCTACGACAACTCGCCGCTGCAGCTCAGCGTCTACCCCATGACCCAGGGCGTGACGGCGCTGTGCGCCTTCGCCCTGCTCAAGTGCGGCGTCGAGCCGGCCGACCCGGTGATCGAGAAGGCCTTCGCGTTCATCCGCGCCCAGGAGCTCCAGCACACCTACTCGGTGAGCTGCGTCCTCCTGGCGATCGAGGCCAAGACCAACTACGAGCCGCCGCCCGAGGAGGAGCGCGCCCAGACGGGCGAGCGCCGCCGCGCCCCGCGCGGCGCCGGGCGCAACCCGCAGGACATGGAGCTGGCGCGCCGCTGCGTCGAGTTCCTCCGCGCCCACCAGCAGGTGGGCCTGTGGCGCTACCCGTCGGGCTCGCAGGAGGACGTGTCGAACACGCAGTACGCCCTCCTGGCCCTCGACGCCGCCGAGCGGCTCGGGATCAACGTGCCCAAGGAGGTCTACGAGAAGGTGGCCCTGCGCCTGCTCGAGGGGCAGGAGAAGGAGGGCGACCCCGTCCCGCAGTTCCCCGTGCCCGGGGCCGACAGGACCTTCCGCGAGCTGAAGAAGATCCAGCAGGAGCTCGAGAACGAGATCCGCACCCTCGAGCGCCGCTTCCGAAAGGACCCGGCCGAGCGCGACAAGGAGGGCAAGAACCTCGACGACCACATGCAGACCGCCGAGCGCGGCGCCGCCCGACGGATCCTCGAGTCGAACGAGCGCCGCCCCATGCACGCCCGCGGGTGGGCCTACTTCCTCCCCGGCACGGGCGGGCAGATGTGGCAGACGACGACCAACGGGAGCATGACGGCGTCGGCGGTCGCGGCGCTGTTCATCTGCAAGGCGCAGCTCGAGGGGACCCCGCGCTGGGAGCGCGAGCTCAAGCCGCGCGTCGACCAGGCCCTGCGCGACGGGGCGGCGTGGCTGGCCAAGAACTACTCGGTCACGTCGAACCCCGGCGCCGACAAGCACCTCTTCTACTACCTCTACGGCTTCGAGCGGGCCGGGATCCTCGGCCTGATCGGCCGCTTCGGCGACCACGACTGGTATCAGGACGGCTGCGAGCTGTTCCTCGCCCGCCAGGACGCCAGCGGCATGTGGAACGCGGGCTTCCAGGGCACCTCGGGGCCCGTCCCCGACACCTGCTTCGGCCTCCTGTTCCTGGCCCGCGGCACGACGCCCGTGATCAAGGTGCCCCGCCGCGTGATGACCGGCGGCGACAACTACGGAAGACCGCGCTAGTGTGATCGACGGCTGCGGCCGCGGATGCCGGGCGAGGGGGGGCGCGCGCGGGTCCTCGGTGTGGCCCGCCTTCGCAAGCTCCGTCCCGCGGCTGCGGGCCGCAGCCCAGCGGCCCCTATCGCTCGCGACCGTCCGCAGCCGCGGGCCTCTCGCTTGCTCCGGCGGCCCACCGGGGATCCGGCGATCGATACGACCCGCGCGCGCTCCCCCCTCGCCTCGGCCTCCGCGCCCTCGCCTCGCTCGTCGCTCCGTTCCGCCCGTGAACCCCGGCTTCGGAAGGCGGACAAAGAGGTCCGCCAGTTCGCGTGGCACGAAGCGAACGTGCGTGTCACCTGCGTGAAGAACCGGTGAAGGGCCCTTGCCTGCGCTGCGGTTGCGTGGGGCACGCCGTGTGATTCGTGAGGGCGCGGAGACCCTCGCGATGACACGCCTCGCCGCCTCGCTGCTCCTCCTCCTGGCGTTCGCCGGCCCGGGCCTCGCCGCCCCCGACGTGTCGGGCGCGTGGGACCTGATCGGCCAGGACGCCGTCGGCCGCTACCGCGGCACGGCCACCCTCACGCAGGACGCGCAGGGGCGCGTCCAGGGCACGCTCACGCTGGAGTACGTGCGCTGGTCGTGGTCGGCGCGGGGCTACGTGTCGAACGGCCGCTTCGGCGCGGCGCGGCTCAGCGGCCGGGTGCAGGGCGACCACCTGACCGGGGTGCGGCGCGTCGACGCCGGGCTGGCCGGGTCGCTCGGCCTGGGCGGGCCGCTGCAGAGCTCGATCCGTTACCGCGTCTTCGAGCGAGGCGGCCGGCTGACGGCGATCCGCGGCGGGCACTCGAACGGCCGCGCCTGGGAGCAGCTCCACGCGCATCGGCCGGCGTCGTCGACGCGCGACCAGGACCTGCTGCGCCTGCGCGCCGACCTCGAGGCCGCGACGTCCGGCATGCTGTGGATGAGCGAGTCGGACCACCCCTTCTCGTGGGTGCAGCTCGACGGCGCCGCCGACGGCGTGCGGAGCGTCGCCGACTTCAAGGCGGCCCTGGGCGTCGAGGCCACGCGCCCGGCCGAGGAGCGCACGCTGGCGGCGACCTTCGGCTGGCGCACCCAGCATCAGCCCGACGAGACCCCCGAGGAGGCGGCCGAGGTCGAGCGCTACGTGCGGCTCCAGGCGCTCCTGCAGGCCCGGCTCACCGACGTCCGCGTCTACCGCGTGGCCCCGCCCGGGGCGGCCGGATCGTCCAACGGCGACCTCTTCGGCGCGATCGACGTCTACATCGTCGGGCGCAACGCCCACGGCGATCTCGTCGGCCTGCGGACGGTGTCCGTCGAGACTTGACCCGACTCCGGCGCGGTCCCATCCCCGGCCGGCCGTGTGGTATCACTCCTCCCCGCGGCCGCCGGGCTCCGCTCCAGGAGCCGGCCTCCCGCGGGGGGTGCCATGTTCCAGCTGAGGGTCCTCTCTGGCTCGAAGGCCGGCCAGGTCTTCCAGCTCGCGCCCGGTCAGCCCTTCGTCGTCGGGCGCGGCGCCGAGGCCAACCTGTCGGTGCCCGACGACCCGACCCTCTCCCGCAACCACGCCGACGTCGTCATCGAGGGCGGGCAGGCGGTCCTGCGCAACCGCTCGCAGCACGGGTCGCTGGTCGGCGGGCAGGTCGTCCAGGGCCAGGCGCCCGTGGCGCTCGGCCAGGAGTTCCAGGTCGGCGGCACGCGCCTGGTGCTCGAGCCCATGGCCGGCGGCGCGGCCGCGGCGCCGGTCGGCGGCCCCGTCGGGGCGGCGTCGGGCGGCGGCGGCGGCGGCCCGAAGGTCGACGCGGGCGCGGCCTTCGCGGCGGCGGCCAAGTTCGGCGGCGACGGCGGCCAGGCGAAGATCGAGCACTCGGGCCCCGGCTTCCCCTTCGGCGACCTGGTCAAGGGCGGCATCTCGGTCGTCAAGGCGAACCTGATGGCGTCGCTGGCGCTATCGGCGCCGCTCGGCCTCCTGATCCTCGTGCAGGTCGGGCTCTCGTTCGGGGCGCGCTTCATGCCAGGGATCGTGGCGATGATCCTCGGCTTCACGCTCATGGGCGTCGGCCTGCTCTACAGCCTGGCCTCCCCGCTGCTCTTCACGAACTACCTCGCCGCGGTGAAGGAGTTCCAGTCGAGCGGCAAGCCGATCGGGATCGGCGACCTGCTGAAGTTCAACGACATCGTGAACCGCTACATCACGATGTTCATCGTCGGCATCGCCGCGGGGTGCTGCTTCCTCCTCGGCCCGATCGTCGCCTGGGCGATCCCGATCATCGTGGACAAGCCGGGGATCGGCTTCGCCAACGCCCTCAAGGCCTCGGTCGCGTTCGGCAAGAAGAACTACGTCCCCACCTTCATCCTGTTCATCATCCTCGGCATCGTGAACTCGATCGGGATGATGCTCTGCGGCCTGGGGGTGCTGATCACCATGCCGGCGGTCAACGTCGCGTTCTTCCTCGCCTACGACCTCAAGCGCGACGAGGTGGCCGCCGCGGCGGCCGAGTCCGGGGTCTCCCTCTGAGCGACCTCGCTCGGTAGGCTCCAGCGGCGAGGCCCGTGACCCGGTCACGGGCCTCGCGCGGTCTCCGGCCGGAGGTGCGCCCGTGGACTGGCTCCCGATCGTCGTCGTGGGCGCCCTGCTCCTGCTGGGGCTGTGGGCGCTGATCTACACCGCGCCGGGCACCGGCGGCGAGTCGGAGGAGCGGGCGCGCCGCCAGGCGCTCGCGGCGGCGGCGTCGCGCCGGCTCGCCGAGGCCTACGACCCCGAGCGCCCGCTGGTCCTCGTCGTGGGCCGCGCCCCGGCGGCCGACCTGCGCGCCTGGGTCCAGGGCGGCGCCCGCGTCGAGGACCCGCGCGCGCTCCCGGTCGCCGGGGGCCAGGACCTGCTCGACGTGCTCTCGGCGGCGACCGGCGAGGAGCTGCCGCGGGTCACGGCCCGCGACGCCGACGTCGACGCCCACAAGGCGCCGACGTTCGACGAGGTCCAGCACCCGCTCGCCGGGCGGATCGACCTCGTCGAGGCCGCGCCCCTGGCCGACGCCCTCCGGCCGCTCCTGCGCCGCTGGCAGGGCGACGGTCGGGCCGACCTCGAGGGGGCCCTGGCCGAGTTCCTCGAGGGCGGCGACGACGCCGCGGCGACGGCGCGCGAGGCGCTCGACCTGGTCGCGGCGCTCCTCCAGGCGGCCGAGGCCGCGCCGCCCGGGTCCTCGCTGGCGCTCGCCTGGCTGCCGGCGCCGGAGCACCTCGACCTGGCGCTCTCCACCCTCGCGCCGCCGCCGCCTGCGCCGCCGCCGGACGCGCCGCCCGCCGACCTCGACCCGACGCTGGTCGAGGCGACGCTCGGCGCGCTCGCCGCCGAGCTCGAGGCCCGCGGCGTCCGCGCCGGGCGCGACCCCGACGGCGGCTTCTCCGTCGAGGGCGCGCCGCTGCGCGCGCGCGCCTGGCCCTACGCGCGCGACGGCCAGCGCGTCGCCGTGGCGCTCGAGGTCGAGGCCAACCTCGAGGGCGAGCGGCGCACCTTCCGCCTGGGCTTCGCCGCCGCCGCGCCGACGCCCGAGCGCGCCCTGCGCCTGGCCCTGGGCCCGGCGGTCGGCCTCGTCCTGCCGCCGCTCCTCGACGCGGCGGCGCCGCCCCGCGAGGACGTCCTGCGCTGGTCGCCGCCGGCCGGCGGCGACGCGCCCACGTCCTACGAGGTCCACCCGGGCCCGATCGCCGTCGCCGGCCGCGCAGCGCCCGAGGAGCTCGAGGCGCTCCTCGGCCGGCACCCCTTCCAGGCGGTCAAGGACGCCCTCGGCCCGCACCTCGGCCGGCGCCTCCACCTGCTCGACCTCCACGCCCACCGGCGCGCCGGCGAGGCGGTCGCCGGGCGGGTGCGCCTCGACGACGCCGACTGGGCGGAAGGGCTGGCGCCGCTCGCCGCGCTCCCCTGGCCCGACGACGCGCCGCACCTCGGCGTCCGCACCGTCGTCGTCCTCCGCGCGGCCCGCCTTTAGACTGACCCCATGCTCCGCGCGCCCACGGACCCGCGCTGGCTCGAGGTGGCCCTCGGCGACTTCGACCGCGTGCTCATGGACCACGCCCACTGCGAGAAGAAGGCCGCCGCGCAGGCGCTCTCGCTCGTGGCCTCCTACCCCGACCGCGCGCGCCTGGTGCAGCGCTGCGCGCGCCTGGCGCAGGAGGAGCTGGGCCACTTCCGGCAGGTCTACGACCGCCTCCTCGCGCGCGGCCTGACCCTCGGCCGCGACCCGGGCGACCCCTACGCGCAGGCGCTCCGGAAGCACCTGCGCCGGAGCGACCCCGGCCGCCTGACCGACCTCTTGCTCGTGAGCGCCCTGATCGAGGCGCGCTCGTGCGAGCGCCTGGGCCTGCTCGCCGGCGCCCTGCCCGACCCCGACCTGCGCCAGTTCTACGCCGCGCTCGCCCAGGCCGAGGCCGGCCACGAGAAGCTCTTCGTCGGCCTCGCGCGCGAGTACGACCGCCCGGAGGTCGTGGCCGAGCGCCTCGCCGCGCTGGCCGAGGCCGAGGCCGACGTCGTGGCGAGCCTGCCGATCGAGCCGCGGGTGCATTGACCGCGCTCGCCGCGAGCTGGCCGCCCTCGAAGTGGCCGAGCGCGCGAGCGCGCGGGGGACCGCGAACCAACGCGGTGACAGCGTGACCGACGGCAGGCTGCGCGAGGCCGAGCGGCGCTGGCGCCAGAGCGGCTCGGTCGACGACGAGGCCGCCTTCCTGCGCGAGCGCGTCCGCGCCGGCGCCCTCCCGCCGGCGAGGCTCGAGGTGGCCGCCGCCTGCGGTCACCCGGCCGCGGCGCGGGCGCTGCCGGCGCCGACGCGCGGCCTCTTCGGCCGCGCGCTCGACCGGGCCCGCGAGGCCCTGACGGGCGACGACCCCTGGCGGCGCCTGCGGCGCTTCGCGCCGGAGGTCAAGGTTCGCGCCGCGTTCGTGATCGCGCGGCCGACGTTCGCCGCGGCGGGGGCGACGGGCGAGGTCGCGGCCGCCGCCACGCGGGCGCTCGCCGCGACGGAGGCCTGGCTCGAGGCGCCGTCGGAGGCGCGCGCCGCCGCGGCCAGCGAGGCGGCCGCGGACCTGTACGACCTGATCAACCGCGAGTTCGAGGACGAGGGGAGCGCCGTCGCGGACGCGCTCCAGTGGGCCGGCTGCGTCGCGGCCGCCGCCGATACGATCGAGACCCCCGCCTCCCTGGACACCTGCCACCTGGCCGCCGGCGCCGCCCGGGCCCTCGCGCGCGGCGCGGACTCCGCCACGGCCGAGGACGGCGCGGCCGTCTGGCGACTCGCCGCGCAGGACCTCGTCGCCTGGGCCCTCGAGGCCTGATCGCCGGACGCGCTCGAGGTCAGGGGCTCGCGCCGTCGTCGTCGGCGACGGCCTCGCGCACGAGGTCGAGCAGCTCCTGCACCCCGAACGGCTTGGCGAGCCAGCGCGGCAGCCCCACCGCCTCGGCGCGCGCCTGCGGGTCCTCCGCCGCGGTCACGAGGACGACCCACGCGCCGGGGGGCGCCGCGCGTCGCACCTCCGCGATGCAGCGCGCGGGCTCCATGCCCGGCATGAAGTAGTCCACGAGGACCAGGCGCACGCGCTCCCGGGCCAGGACCTCGAGCCCCGCGCGGCAGGTGGCCGCCTGCAGCGCCGTGACGCCCATGTCCTCCATGAGCAGGCACACCAGCTCGCGGTAGGTGTCGTCGTCGTCGATCACGAGCGCGGCCGCGCGCGTCACGCGGGCACCTCGAGGCTCAGGACCAGGTCGCCCGCCTCGGAGCGCGAGACCCGCAGCGCGCCCCCGTGCACGCGCGCGACCTCACGGCACAGGTGCAACCCCAGCCCGACGTGCACGCGACCGGGGCCTTCGTACTGCAGACCGGCCAGCGGCGAGGTCAACTGGGCCACGTCGTCGTGCGCGCAGGCGACCGCCGGCCGCAGGTGCACGGTCACGCGCGCGTGCGCCGCGCCGTCCTCGACGACGACGCGGAGGGGCGCGCCGTCGGCGGAGAGCGCGGCGGCGTGGCTGAACAGGCTCCAGAGCCCCTGCTCCAGCAGGCGCGCGTCGCCGAGCACGTGCACCTCTTCGGCCGCCTCGACGAGCAGCCCGTCGCGCGTCCGCCCGGCCGAGACCTCGGCGCCGACTCGCCGCGCCAGGGCGCCCAGGTCCAGCGGCGCGGGCTGGAAGCGCACGTCCCCCCGCTCCACCCGCGTGAGCAGGAACAGCTCCTCCACGAGGCGCGAGAGCCGCAACGACTGCTGCTGCACCACCTGCAGCGCGCGCTCGCGCAGCGCCGCCCGCTCGGGGTGGCGCAGGGCCGCCTCGGTGAACCCGCGGATCGACGTGAGCGGCGTGCGCAGCTCGTGCGCCGCGACGGCCAGGAAGCGGCGCCGCTCGTCGTCGCGCGCAACGATCGAGGCCAGCCCGGCGTCGAGGGCGTTGGCCAGCACGGCGACCTCGTCGCGGCCCTCGTCCTGGACGGGCTCGTGCTCGCCGCGCTCCCGGAAGTGGCGCACGCTGCGCGTCAGGCGGCGGAGGCGCGGCGCGATCCCCGCGCGGACGAACAGCCCCAGGAGCGCCGCCGCCACGATCCCGGCGGCGCCGGCGACGACCAGGACGCGCTGTGTGCGTAGCGAGCGCTCCGCCGTCCGACCACCCGCCAGGCGCACGAAGTCGGCGTGGACGGCCACGAGCTCCTCGAGCGCGCCGGTGAGGCTCGCCGCGGCGCGCTCCGGATCGTCGCCCTCGAGCCCTGCCGCGCGGCTCGCCTCCAGAGCCTGCACGGCCACGATCGCCCGCTCCAGCGCGCGGCGCTCGCGTACGATCAGGTGGCCTTTGCCCGTGCGTTGCAGGTAGGCCTCTGCGCGCACGGCGTCGGCCTCCGGATTGCCCTCCAGCAGCCACTCCTCGCGGTAGCGCTCGAGGAAGTCACGCACCCGCACGACGCGCGCGTCCAGGGCCGGGTCGGTCCGTCCAGACGAGGCGCCCAGCTGGCCTGCGTCGTGAAGCGCCTCGGCCAGCCCTTCGAGCGGGGGGACGACGAAGCGATAGGTGTAGTCCAGCGCCTCCATGACGCGAGCGACCCCGTGGACCCCGAGGCCCAGCAGCAGGCAGGCGCTCACCACCTCGGCCGCGACCAGCGCCAGCAGCCGGCTCCCCACCGAGTCGAAGAGCCTCGGGATCACGGTGCCTCCTCGTGCTTGTCCGTGGGGGAGACCGCCGGCGCGGAGCGGCCCGGGCCTCCCTCTGGACAGCGAACCCGGTTCCGCGCTCCGTGGCGCTGTTCGCGTCCTTGGCGCGAGGCGCCGGCGGCCCCTCCGGGAGACAGCATCGACCTCGGGCTCGCGTGGGAGGTCGACGTCCCGTTCCTTCGCCCCCGCACCCGCTGCCCACGCCCGTGATCGCGAGCCGGTCGCGGGTCAGCGGTGGGGCGCCTGGGTCGACCTCCGGATTCGAGCACCGAGACCTCGCGCGACGGCGCGAGAGGCGGCGATCACGCACCGCGGTCTGAAGAGGAAGGCACCCTCCGCGCCCTCCACCTCGCCTGACTGGCGTCGCCTCTCCGGGCCACCGGCGCCCTTCGCGGCGCCCGGGTGGCGTCCGCGCCGGTCTGCCCTCCTGCGACTCCGTGCGCGCCCCTGTCCTCCGCAGGCACGACGGTTGCGCCCTCCGCCCCCGCCCCGCAGGGTGGCCGTCCCGCCGGCCCGCGGTGAGACACGCGAGTCCCCATGAGCCGCCTGGCGCCCGACGAGGTCACCGGCCTGTTC
The DNA here is from genome assembly GCA_019636275.1 of Planctomycetota bacterium. Classification (GTDB taxonomy): domain Bacteria; phylum Planctomycetota; class J058; order J058; family J058; genus JAMLIC01. The sequence continues at coordinate 22,958 of JAHBXY010000103.1, forward strand.
CTGGCCCTGGCGCTGCTGCTCGCCGCGGCGCGGCTCCTGGGCGAGGTGGCGCGCCGCTGGCGCCAGCCGGCGGTGATCGGCGAGATCCTCGCCGGCGTGCTCCTCGGGCCGACCGTCTTCGGTCGGCTCGCGCCCGACCTGGCCGCGCGCGCGCTGCCGCGCGAGGGCGGCGCGGCCCTGGCGCTCGACGGGCTCGCCACGGTGTCGGTGGCGCTGTTCCTCCTCGTGGCCGGCATGGAGGTCGACCTGCAGCGCGTGCGCCGCCAGGGGCGCGTGGCGCTGACGGTGAGCCTGACCGGCCTGGCGGCGCCGTTCCTGCTCGGCTTCGCGATCGCGTGGTGGGCGCCGGGCCTGCTCGGCGTGGCGCCCGGCGCCGACCGGCTGATCTCGGCCCTGTTCCTGGGCACGGCGCTGTCGATCTCCGCCCTGCCGGTGATCGCCCGCACGCTCCTCGACCTGCAGCTCTACCGGACCGACCTGGGCATGACGATCGTCGCCGCCGCGATCGTGCAGGACCTCGTCGGCTGGGTGGCCTTCGCCCTGATCCTGGGCCTCCTGGGCGTCCAGCACGGCCTGCCGCTCGGCGCCGTGATCGCCCTGACGCTCGGCTTCGCCGCCTTCGCCCTCACGGGGCTGCGCTGGGCCGTCCACCGCGCGCTGCCCTGGGTGCAGGCGCACGCCAGCGCGCCCGCGGGCGTCCTCGGCCTGGCGCTGGTCCTGGCCCTCCTCGGCGCGGCGGCGACCGAGTGGATCGGCGTGCACGCGATCTTCGGCACCTTCCTCGTTGGCGTGGCGATCGGCGACTCGGGCCACGTGCGCGAGCACACGCGCCGCACGCTCGAGCACTTCGTCTCGGTCCTCTTCGCGCCGCTGTTCTTCGCCACGGTCGGCCTGCGCGTCGACTTCCTGCGCGCGTTCGACCCGGGGCTCGTGCTCCTCGTCCTGGTCGTCGCGACGGCCGGCAAGCTCCTCGGCTGCGGCCTCGGCGCGCGCTGGGCGGGCACGCCGGCGCCCGAGGCCTGGGCGATCGGCCTGGGGATGAACGCGCGCGGCGCCATGGAGATCATCCTCGGCCTCCTGGCGCTCGAGCACGGCGTGATCGACGAGCGCCTGTTCGTGGCCCTCGTCGTCATGGCGCTCGTGACCTCGGCCGCCAGCGGCCCGCTGATCCAGCGCGTCCTGCGCCCGCCGCGGCCGCAGCGCTTCCGCGACTTCGTCGTGCCGCGCGCCTTCGTGCGCCGCCTCGCCGCCGGCACGCGCGAGGCGGCGATCCGCGAGCTGGCCCGGGCGCTCGCGCCCGCCACGCCGCTCGGCGCCGAAGAGGTCGCCCGCGCGGTGATCGGGCGCGAGGAGCTCATGCCGACCGGCCTGGGCCGCGGCGTCGCCGTGCCCAACGCGCGCCTGGCCGCCCTCGAGCGGCCGGCCGTCGCGGTCGGCCTGTCGCCGGTCGGGATCGACTTCGACGCCGCCGACGGTCGCCCGGCGCAGGTCGTCGTCATGGTCCTCGTCCCGGCGCCCGACCAGGGGGCGCAGTGGGCGATCCTCGACGACGTGGCCCGCACGCTGGCCCACGACGACCTGCGCGAGCGCGTCCTCGGCGCGGGCAGCGCGACCGAGCTCCTGGCCGCCCTCAGCGAGGGGCAGCCGCCGGCGCACGCGGCGCGCCGGGGCGTGCTCCTCGTCGGCGCGGGGCCGACGGCGCGGTCGATCGCCCGCCGCCTCGGCGCGCTGGGGCTTCCGGTGTGGCTCGTCGACGCCGACGCCGACCGCTGCGCCGCGGCCGCGCAGGACGGCCTGCCCGTCGTCCACGGCGACCCGGCGCGCGACGTCGTCCTCTCGCAGGCGCACGCGGCCGAGGCGGCGGCGGTGCTCGCGGTCACGCCCGCCCCCGACGTCAACGCGGCCGCCGCGGCCCTGGCGAAGGCCGAGCTGCACGTCCCCGAGGCCGCGGCCTGGTCGCCCGGGCGGGCCCCGGCGGGCGACGGGCTGGCCGGCGCGTTCCTGGGACCGATCGACCTCCTGGCCTGGGACGAGCGCGTCGCCGCCGGGTCGGCCGAGTGGGTCGAGGCGCAGGTCCGCCCCGACGACGCGTCGGCGCTCGTGGCCCTCTCGCGCGTCGCCGCCGGCGACCCGTTCCTGCCGGCGATCGTCGTCGGCGAGGACGGCGCGCGCGTCCTGCACGCCGGGCGGCCGGCCGCCGCGGGCGACGTCGTGCACGCCCTCGTCCACCGCCACGGCGCGGCCCGCGGGCTGCTCGAGGGGCTCCTGCTCGACGCCGCCGTCCTCGACCTCGAGGCGCGGGCGACCCTGGCCGACCTGCTCCTCCTCGCCGGCCGCGAGCTGGCCCCGCGCCTGGGCCAGGAGGCCGACGCCGTGGCCCGGGCCCTCGTCGACGGCGCGCGCACGACGACGCTCGGCTGCCTGGCCGTCGTCCGCGCCGTCGTGCCGGGCGAGGGCCGCCTGGCCCTGCTCATGGCCCGCAGCCGCCCAGGCGTCGTGCTCCCGGCCGAGCAGCCGCACGTCGTGGGCGCGCTCGTCGTCGTGGGTACGCAGGACCGCAGGGCCGACGTCGTGCGCGCCGTCTCCGAGCTGGCGCGCCTGGTCGTGAGCGACGAGGACCTCGAGCCGCGCTGGCTGACCGCGCCCACGCGGGCCGAGCTGCGCGAGGCGCTCCTGCACGCGGCGCGTCCGTGAGCTGGCGCCCGGGGACGGCCTCCGCGTAACCTCCGGGCGTGCCGCCCCCACCAGGAGCCCAGCCCCCGAGCCACGGGCCGCCTCGGCCCGGCCAGCGCGTGGGCCCCTACCTGCTCCTGCGCGAGCTGGGCCGCGGTGGCATGGGGGTCGTCTTCGCGGCCCGCCACGCGGGCCTGGGGCGAGAGGTCGCCCTCAAGCTGCGCCTCGCGCACGGGGACGTGCGCGGCGACCAGCGCTTCCTCATCGAGGCCCAGGCCGCGGCGCGCCTGCGCCACCCGGCGATCATCGCCGTCCACGAGGTCGGGCGCGACGAGGTGGGCCGCGCGTGGATCGCCATGGACCTCGTCCAGGGCGCCTCGCTCGACGAGGCGCTGCGGCGAGGGCCGCTCGAGGTCGAGCGCGCCGCGCGGCTCGCGCTGGGGATCGCGCGCGCGCTCGAGCACGCGCACGCCCACGGGGTCCTGCACCGGGATTTGAAGCCGTCCAACGTGCTCGTCCGCGCCGGCGACGCGCCGCTCGTCATGGACTTCGGCCTGGCCAAGCTGACCGAGAGCGCCGAGGCGCTGACGCGCACGGGCGACCTCCTGGGCACGCCGGCCTACATGGCGCCCGAGCAGGCCGACGGTCAGCGGGTCGACGCGCGCGCCGACGTCTGGTCGCTCGGGGCCACGCTCTACCACCTGCTCGTGGGCGCGCCGCCCTTCACAGGCGGAAGCGCGTACAAGGTCCTGCACGGGGTGCTCGTGGAGCCGGTCCCCCGGCCGCGCGCGCGGCGACCCGAGGTGCCGCCCGCGCTCGAGGCGATCGTCATGCGCTGCCTGGCGCGGCCGCTGGAGGAGCGCTACCCCTCGGCGGGGGCGGTCGCGGCGGACCTCGAGCGGTTCTTGCGGGGGGACGCGGTCGTCTCCCGCGGCACCCATGGGCGCGGCCGGCGAGCGACCGCGGTCGGCGCCCTCCTCGGCCTCCTCGGCCTCGGCGGTCTCCTGGCGCTCGGGGCGCTGGCGCCCGCCGGCGGGGACGCGTCCGCGCACGCACCGTCGGCCGCCCCCCCGTCGGGGCTCGAGCGCGAGCCCGGGCCCGCGCCCGCGCCGGTCCGAGCGACCCCGCGCTGGCGCCACCTCGAGCCGGCCCGGGCGCCGAAGGCGCGCTGCAACCACGCGATGACCTACGACCCGCGGCGTGGCCTCGTCATGCTCTTCGGGGGCCACGGCGACGGGCGTGGCCACGACGACCTCTGGGCGTGGGACGGCGTGACCTGGCGCGAGGAGGCCGTCGACCTACGGCCGCCGCCGCGCTACTCGCCCGCGATGGCCTACGACGAGGTCCACGGGCGCCTCGTCCTCCACGGCGGGAGGATCGTCGGCCAATGGAGCAGGAACCTCGCCGACCTGTGGGTGTTCGACGGCGCGCGCTGGCAGCAGCGGCTGGACCTGGACGACGGGTTCTCGCTCGCGGGCCACGGGGCGGTCCACGTGCCGGGCCGGCCGGGCGTCGTGTTCCTGGCCGGCGCCCACCGTGACAAGCAGGTCCAGTCGAACGTGTGGCGCTGGAGCGACGACGGGCTGGTCGAGCTCCAGAGCGAGGCGCCGCTGCCCCCTGGCCGCCGCCTGTTCGGCGCCGCCTGGGACCCCGAGCGCGAGGCGGTGGTGATCGTCGGAGCGGGGGAAGCGGGCGGCGACGAGCACTGGGAGTGGTCCCCCTCCGCGGGCTGGCGCCCGGGCCCGGCCCTGCCCATGGGCCCGCGCCGCGGACCGTCGCTCCTGTGGACCCACCGCGGGCTGCTCATGCTCTGCGGGGGTCGCCCGGGCGACGACGCCTGGCTGCGGCACGACGGGCGGTGGACCGAGCTCGAGCTCTCCGAGCGCCCACCGGCGCGCCAGTGGCAGGCGGCGGCCTACGATCGGCGGCGGAAGGTCGTGGTGCTCTTCGGCGGCCAGCCGCGCGACGGCCAGTGGCTCGGCGACACCTGGGAGCTGGACCTCGGCGAGTAGCTCGGAGCGTACGAACGCCGTCGACGCTCGCCGGCGAGCTCTGGTGACCGGTATGAAGCCATCGACGCTCGGCGGCGAGTCCTGGTGACCGGCCTCGATCGGAGCCGCACGTGAGGCGAGGGCGACGAGGCTGAGGCGAGGCGGCGCGCGCGCGGGCGACGTCGTATCGGCATGCTTCTAGCCTCGCGCGCGCGCCGCCCGCCCAGCATCCGCGGCCGCAGCCGTCGAGCACACCTCAGGGCTCCAGCGCCTCCGGGTAGGGCTCGAGCAGCGGGTCGCCGGCGCGGCCGTGCGCCCGGGCGAGCCGCCGCAGGCAAGCGCGCGCGACCGCCGGATCGACGCGTCCGGCCCACAGGGCGGCGAGCGCGGCGCGGGCCACGGCCAGCTCGCCGGGCGACAGGTCGGCGCACCGCGCAGGGCGCCGGTGTGAGCGCGCGCCCAGCGACCCGGCGTCGACGGGCGGCCGAGGCTCGCGCGTCGGGCAGTCCGGAGCGCGCGGCGGTGCGCCGCGTGACGGCGGCGCGCCGGCGAGCAGGCGCGCGCGCGTGAAGGCCCGGGCGAGGAAGTCGTCGCGCCGCGCCGGGTCGGCCAGGCCGACCTCGTCGATCGCCGGAAGGCCCAGCGCGACGACGGCCCGGGCGAAGCGGCCGGCGCCGGCGTCGGCGGGCGCGCCGGTCTCGTCGAACACCGGCACCTCGAGGCCGCACGAGGGGGAGCGAGCCTTGAGCACGAAGCCCGCCAGCGGCCCGGCGGCCTCCAGGTCGCGGAGCGTCGCGCGCGCCCAGGCGTCGAGCGCGTCGGTCCAGTCGCGGCCGGAGGTCACGCCGCGCAGGCGCGCGCCGGCCGGGCCGCGGACGAGCTGCACCGGCTCGCGCGGCACGCCCATGCCCACGCCGACCTCGGGGCACACCGGCGCCAGCTCGACGTGGCGCGCGAGGCCCTCGACGACGAGCGCCTCGCGCCGGTCGCCGCCGTCCCAGCGCACGCGCTCGCCCAGGAGGCAGGCGCTGACGCCGAGGCGGACGCGCGTCACGGCCGCGGCGACGCCCGGCGCCGCTCGAGCTCGTCCAGGAGCGCCTGGAAGCGCTCGTCGCCGCGCAGCGGCTGGAGCTCCCGGAAGCCGCGCAGGGCCTCGGGCGTGACGTCGGGCGGCAGCGGGCGGAGCGGGCGCCAGGCGCGGAACCAGCCGAGGAGCTCGGCGGCCGCGTCGCGCTGCCGATCGCGCGCGCGCGCGGCGACCACGCGCGGGCCGCGTCCTGCGCGCGGTCCTCGCCCAGGCCGTCGACGAGCGGCCGCGCCAGCCCGAGCGCCGCCCGCGTGTCGCCCGCGTCGGTTCCTCGGCCCGGGCCAGCTCCACGCGCAGGGTCGCCCTGGCCCCGGCGTGGCCCGGCCCGTCGGCATGTGGGGGCGCCGCGCCGCCCGTCCGCCGCAGCAGCGCCTCGCGCCCAGGTCCACGGCGCGCCGCAGGACGACTGCCTGCCCGATGCCACCCCGCGCGCCAGCGCCTCGCGCCCGCCCGCCAGGCGCTCGGCCTCGTCGAGCAGGTCCCAGGCCCGCTCGGCGCGACCGGCGCGCAGCTCGAGCGCCGCGGCGGTCAGCCGCGGCGCGGCCAGGTCGGGGACGAGCGCCAGCTCCTCGCGCACGAGCGCGAGCGCCCCCTCGAGGTCGGGGGCGGGGCCGGCCGAGAGGATCCCGGCCGCCCAGTCGCGCGCCTGCCCGTGGAAGGGGTCGCGCTCGAGCGTGCGGCGCAGGTAGGGCAGGGCGGCCGCCGGGTCGGCGTAGCCGCCCAGGAGCACGCGCGCGGAGTAGTAGAGCGGCCCCGGGTGCCAGGGCGAGAGCGCCGCGGCGGCGTCGTCGGCCAGGAGCGCGCCGCGGAGGTCGCGGTCGACGAGGAGGCCGTAGCCCTGGCTGTTGTAGTAGCTGACCTCGGCGTCGCCGCCGCGCAGCTCGCGGAAGACGAACTTCTCGCGCACGCGCCCGAAGAGCGGCTGCGCGCGGGCGACGTCGCGCTCGGCCAGCGCGAGCGCCCCGCGCGCGAGCGTCAGGTCGAACCACTCGTCGTCCTGCGGCGCCGGCAGCCGGGCCCGCGCCTCGTCGAGCCGGCCGCGGGCCAGGGCCAGGCGCGCCGCGCAGGCGACGAGCTGGGGCGCCGGGGCGCCCGGCGGCCCGCGCACGAGCGGGTCGACGCGCCTGAGGGCGGCGGCGTCGCCGAGCGCCAGGGCGGCCACACCGGCGTAGAGCGGCGGCCGCGGGTCGGGGAGGTCGTGGCGGGCGGCCTCGAGCGCCAGGCCCAGGGCGGCGGCGGCGTCGCCCGAGACCAGCGCGTGGTGCGCGCGCTCGACCGCCACGCGCCCGACGAGGCCGTCGTCGCCGGCGGCCGCCGCCGCGCGCGCCGCGCGCTCGAGCGCCGCCGCCGCCTCCCCCCAGCGCAGGAGGCGCGTGCGGGCCACGCCCTGATAAAGGAGCGCCTCGGCGCGCCCCGCGAGGTCCGGCGCGCGGGCCAGCCGCTCCTCGAAGTCCTGGTAGGCGCCCTGGGCGCCGGTCGAGGCCCACAGCGCGTCGACCCGCTGGCGGGCCTGCGCGTCGCCGGCGCGGCGCCAGGCCTGCACGCCGAGGAGGGCGCCCAGGACCACCGCCAGCCCGGTGGCCCCGAGGGCCAGCCGCGCCAGGACCCGCCGCCGCCACACGGCACGCCCGAGGCGCGTGAGGAGCGCCGGCCGGCGCGCCTCGACGGGGCGGTCGGCGAGGAAGCGCTCGAGGTCGAGCGCCAGCTCCTCGGCCGTCGCGTAGCGGTCCTCGGGGCGCTTGGAGAGCGCGCACTCGATGATTCGCCGCAGGTCGCGCGGGACCTCGCGCCCGACCACCTCGGGCGGCGGCGCGAACGGCGGCGGCGTGAGCGGCTGGTCGCTCGTCCCGCGCGGCAAGGGCAGCGTCTTCGGCAGGCTACCGTCGGCCTTCACGCGCGCCTTGTCGACCTCCGTGCGGTCGTCGGTCGGCGCGGGCGCGGCGCCCCGCGCCCCGGCCGACGACGCCCCGGCCGACGACGACCCTGCCGACGAAGCCCCTGCCGACGAAGCCGACGAGTCGCGCGTGGGGATCACCGTGAGCCCCGGCTGGTCGGGCGCCGAGTAGCGCGTGCCCGTCCAGTCCGGGTCGTCCTTCATGATCCGCAGGTAGAGGTCCATGACCGTGCGCGAGCGGAAGGGGTAGCGGCCCGTCGCGCACACGAAGAGCATGACCCCGAGCGCCCACACGTCGGCGCGCCCGTCGACCTGCGCCGCGCCGCGGCGGATCTGCTCGGGCGCCATGAACAGCGGCGTCCCCAGCCGGTCGTGCGTGCGCGTGAGCTCGGCCGCCTCGTCGTCCTCGTCCTTGGCCAGGCCGAAGTCGGCCACGAGCGCGCGGCCCTCGGGGTCGATCAGGACGTTGGCCGGCTTGAGGTCGCGGTGCACGACGCCCCGCTCGTGGGCGTGGCCGACGGCGTGGCCCACCTCGACCATGAGCTCGAGCCGGCGGCGCAGGGGCAGCGGCTCCTCGCGCCGCTTGAGCGCGCGGTGCAGCGACTCGCCGCCCTGCACCAGGTCCATGGTCAGGTAGTAGAGCTCGCCGTCGCCGCCGAAGTCGTGCACGGCGATGATCCCCGCGTGGCGCAGCTTCTGCACGGCCGCCGCCTCGCGGCGGAAGCGCGCCACCTGGTGCTCGCGGTTGTCGTCGGTCGGCACGAGGACCTTGAGCGCCACGTCCTTGTTGAGGCCGATGTGGCGCGCGCGGTAGACGACGCCCATGGCGCCGCGCCCGAGCTCCTCCTGCAGGAGGTACTTGTCGAACACGACCTCGCCCGCGGCCAGCCGCTTGGCCGCCGGGTTGCCGACGAGCCCGGGCGGCCCGCCGCGCCAGCGCGCCGTCACGCCCTCGGAGGCCTGCGTGGCGTCGGTGCCCTGGAACTCGCGCGCGGGCACGGCGCGCGGGTCGGTCTGCGGGTCGACGCTGATCTCGTGGCCGCAGCGCGGGCAGGCGCCGGCGCGCGTCTCGGAGTCGGCCAGGATCACCGTCCGCGCGTCGCAGGCCTCGCAGATGTAGGTGTGGCGGCGGACCTCGTCCTGCGCCTCGGCGAGGCGCGCCTCGTCGAGCACGCCCGTGCGCACGAGGAGGCGCAGGAAGGCCACGCGCGGCTTGCCCGCCTTGGCGCGCGCCTTCTGCGTGCGCAGGGCCTCGACCGCCGGCGCCTTGGCCACGAACCCGCGCTTGACCAGGAGGCGCGCGACCTCGATGTCCGGGTGCCGCCGCGCCGAGCGGCCGCTCGAGCGGCTGGCGCGCGCGGGGCGCCCGCGCGAGTCGCGCAGCGTGGGCTCGTCGGGGGCGCCCTCGAGCGTCTCGGCGAGCGGCTCGCGCGCTGGTGGTTCGCGCGACGGATCGGGGCGACGGCCCTGGGGCTCGCGCGGGCTCACCTCGGGGCGCCGCCGCCGCCCGGCCGCTCGCCCCCGAGCGGGGCGTCGGGGCCCGCGGGGAGGAGCGCGCGCTGGCGGCACCAGCGCACCCAGGGCCCGCGCTCGTCGCCGAGGCGCTGCCCGGTGAGCTTCTCCAGCGCGCCCGAGAGGAGCGGGTTGAAGTAATGGTCCTTGGCGGTCGGCTCGCGCATGCGCCAGGCGATCGCGCCCGCCTGCTCGGGGTCGCCCAGCTCCTGGAAGAAGAGGAGGCCGGCCACGAGCGCGGCGCCGTCGCTCTCGCGCTCGAGGGCGCGGAGCGCCGGCGGGATCCCGGCGCGCGCCTTGAGCAGCCCGAGCGTGCGCAGCGCCGCGGCGAGCGGGCCGCGGCGCTCGTTCTCGCGCGGGTCGTTGGCCGCGCCGAAGCGGATCGGCGTGGCGCGCGCGTCGAGGGCCAGCTCGGCCAGCCGCTCGCACGCGCGGCGCGCGCCGCGGTCGTCCTCGACGAAGTGGCGCTCGAGCGCCGGCCACAGCGCCTCGGCGGCCGCGCTCTGGACGACCTCCAGCGGGTCGCGCTCGAACAGGCCCAGGAGGCGCTCGACGGCCGCCCCGCCGCCGAGGTGGCCGAGCGCCTGCACCGCCGCGACGCGCACGCGGAAGCGGTGCGGCTCGGCGAACGCCGGGTGGTCGAGCGCCGCCTCGACCAGGGCGCGGTCGGCCTCCTGCCCGAAGAGCGCGAGCAGCTCGAGCGCCACGTAGGCCTCGGTCGCGTCGGGCTCCTTCGCCTGGAGGGCGGCGCGCGCCTCGGCCAGGAGCGCGTCGTCGGGCGCGCCCGAGACCAGCGCCACGATTAGCCGCTCCCAGCGCGCGGCGGGGACGCCGACGCGCACGAAGGTGTCGCTGAACGAGGCCACGACCTGGCCCTTGCTCTGGACCGGGAAGCGGCCGAACGTGGGCGTGGGCACGCTGAGCACCGGGCCCGTCGGCGTGCCGCGCAGGAGCAGGTAGGCCCGGTCGCCCACGGCCACCGGGCGCTCGCCCGGGGCGGCGCCGGGCATCTCCAGGCCGACCACCGCCACCTCCCGGCCGTCGCGGGCGGGGCCCTTGAAGGTCCTGAGCACCTTGTAGGACGCGCCGCCGGCGCGGCCGACCGCGGCGCACTCGCCGAGGACGATCAGGTCCGCGTCGCGAACGGCCGCCTCGAGGGTGGGGTCCTCCCACGTCTCGCCGGAGACCTGCGCGCGAGCGAGCGGCGCGAGCGCCAGGCAGACGAAGAAGGCGGCGGCGGCGGCGCGCGTCATGAGGGCTCCAGGAGGGTGGCCAGGGCGGCGGCGACGGCGCGCGCCTCGTCGCGGGTGAGGGCGGCGGCGCGGCCGTCGCGGCCGGCGGCGAGCGCCTGCCGGAGGGGAGCGGCGGCCGGGGCGTCGGACCAGAGCGCGGCGTAGCCGAGCGCGAAGCTCAGGCCGGGGTCACCCGGCTCGCGCAGGGCGGCGATCACGGCCTCCGGCGTGACGACGGCCAGGGCGCGGCGGCGCCAGACCTGCCCCAGCGGCGTCAGGCGCGGGCGCGCGCCC
>JAHBXY010000104.1 GCA_019636275.1 Planctomycetota bacterium
CCGGGTCGCGCGCCGGGAGCGGCGGGCCGAAGCGCGCGAAGGCCTCGGGCAGCCGCTCGTCCCAGAAGGCGTACTCGAGCGCCAGCGGGAGCACGACGCCGCGGTCCAGGGCGCGCGCGAGGTGGCCCACGCCCGGCCGCAGGCCCGGCGGGCGGGCGCGCGCGTCGACGAAGCGCCCCTGCGCCGTGACCCACAGGGCCGCGTCGTCGCGGGCCAGCGCCGCCCGGCCGCGGACGAGGAAGCGCGCCGTCCCCTCGAGGCCTGGCCGCACGGCGAAGGCCCCCAGCCGCTCCCACAGCCCGTAGCGGGCCAGGGCCGCCGCCTCCCAGGGCGCCGCGTGCAGGCGGCGGCCGAGGCGAGGCGCGAGGAGGAGGCCCAGGAGCGGGTCCCACCACGAGGGGTGGTTCATGACGACGAGCACGGGCCCGGGCGGCAGGGCCGCCGGGCCCTGCACCCAGACGCCGTGGAAGTGCCGCGCCACGTAGCGGCGCGCGTAGGCGCTGAACAGGGCCAGGAGGAGCGCCGAGCGGCGCGGCGGCGCGCCGCCCCCGGCGCTCACCGCGCCGCGCTCGCGGCCGGGCGGCGCCGCGGCGCGACCCCGTCGCGGTCGAGGCAGTCGGCCGCGATCCAGCCCGACATGAGCGCCATGGGCATGCCGGGCCCCGGGTGCGCCGAGCCGCCGGCCAGGTACAGCCCCGGGACCTCCGAGCGGTTGGCGGGCTTGAAGGCCCCGGTCAGCCGGCCGTGGCTGGCGTGGCCGTAGATCGCGCCGCCCGGGATGCTCCAGCGCGCCTCGATGTCCGCCGGCGTCATGGCGCGCTCGACGACGATCCGCCGCTCGAGGTCGTCGAGGCCGGCCGTGCGGCGCAGCTTGTCGAGGATCACGCGCCGGTAGGCCGGGAGCATCGCCGACCAGTCGTGGTGCGGGCGGCGCCAGGGCACGTGGACGAGCACGTAGAGCGCCTCGCCGCCGGGCGGCGCGACGCCGGGCTCGGTGCGCGCCGGCGCGCACACGTAGCAGGTCGGGTCGTCGGCCGGCTCGCCGCGGCGGTAGATCGCCTCGAACTCCTCGTGCGGGTCGCGCGAGAAGACGAAGTTGTGGTGCAGGAGGTGGTCGTAGGCCCGGTCGAGGCCGAGGTACAGGACGACCCCCGAGCAGGCCGGCTCGTGGCCGCGCCGGTCGAAGCGCCGCGCCGCGCGGCCGCCCACGAGGTCGCGGGCGGTGGCGCCGGTGTCGGCGTTGCTGACCACGGCGGCCAGGGGCACCGCCTCGCCCTCGTCGGTCTCGACCCCGCGCGCCCGCCCGGCCGCGTCGAGGAGCACGCGGCGCACGCCGACGCCCGGCCGGCGCTCGACGCCGAGGTCGGCCGCCAGCGCGGCCAGGGCCCGGGCCACCGCCGCCGTCCCGCCGACCGGGTAGTGCACACCCTCCTGGGTCTGCATGTGCGCGATCCCGCACAGGACCGCCGGCGCCTGGTCGGGGGCGGAGCCGACGTACTGCGTGAAGTGGTCGAGCATCTGCGCCACGCGCGCGTCCGGCACGTAGGAGCGCACGAGGCCGGCCACGCTCTTCGAGGCCGCGAGCGCCAGGAGGTCGGGGAGCAGCGCCGGGCGCAGGCCGGCGCGGAGCGCCTCGCCCAGGCCGCCGACCGAGCGCCAGAAGAAGTAGGCGCGGGCGATCCGGTCGAGCCGCTCGGCCCGGGCGAGGAAGGCGCCGTAGCCGTCGGCGACCGCCGGGCCCGCGAACGCGGCCAGGCGCTCGCGCATGGCCGCCTCGCCGGCCAGGAGGTCGAGCGCGTCGCCGCCCTCGAAGAACGAGCGCCACTGCGGGTCGAGGCGCACGAGGTCCAGGTGGTCCTCGAGGCGCGCGCCGCCCTCCTCGAACACGCGCCGCAGGACCGACGGCAGGGTGAGGATCGTCGGGCCCACGTCGAACGAGAAGCCGTCGGCCTCGAGGCGCGAGGCCTTGCCGCCGAGGCGCTCGGCCCGCTCGAAAACCACGACCTCGTGGCCGCGCCCGGCCAGGGTCACCGCCGCGGCCAGGCCGCCCAGCCCGCCGCCGATCACGCCCACCCGGTCGCTCACGACGTCACCTCCACGCCCTCCGGGACGCCCTCCGAGACGAACGACGTCCGCTCCGGCCCCGGCGCGAACGCCGCCGGGACCTCGAGGCCGAGGTCGTCGAGCAGGAGCCGGCTCGAGATCCGCGCCGACTCGAAGATCACCGGCAGCCCGCTGCCCGGGTGCGTGCCGCCGCCGACGAGGTACACCCGGTCGAGGTCCTGGTAGCGGTTGTGGGGCCGCAGGTGCAGCATCTGCCCCAGGTCGTGGGTCAGGTTGAACGTCGCGCCGAGGTGCACGTCGTACGCGTCGCGCCAGTCGTCGGGGGTGATCACCCGCTCGGCGACGACCCGCCGCTCGAGGTCGTGCGGCAGGCCGATCCGGGTCAGGCGGTCGAGGACGAGGCGGCGGTAGCGCGCCTTCTCGCGCGCCCAGTCGACGTGCGGGCTCTCGTGCGGCACGGGCACGAGCACGTAGAGCCCGCTCTGGCCGGGCGGGGCGAGCGTCGGGTCGGTCACGGCCGCGTTCTGCACGTAGAACGACGGGTCCTCGGGGAGGACCTTCGTGCGCTCGATCGCGTCGAGGTTGGCCGCGTAGTCGCGGGCGATGTGGATCGTGTGGTGCGGGAGGTCGTCGAAGCGCCCGTCGACGCCCAGGTAGAGCATGAAGGTCGAGCAGGAGAAGCGCGCCCGCGCGATCTTCTGGTCCGACCACGTCCGCCGCAGGTGGCCGGGCACCAGCCGCGTCATGGCCCGGGCGAAGTCGGCGTTGATCACGAGCGCGTCGGCGCGCTCGACGCCGCTGGCCGTGCGCACGCCCACGGCGCGCCGCCCCTCGACCAGGACCTCCTGCACCTCCTCGCCCAGCGCCACCTCGACGCCGAGGTCGGTCGCCACGCGCGCCATGGCCTCGGTGACGGCCCCGCAGCCGCCGATCGGGTGCCACACCCCGTGCTCGTACTCGAGGAACGACAGGATCGAGAACAGGCTCGGGCAGCGGAACGGCGACATGCCCAGGTACTTCGACTGGAAGGAGAACGCGAGCCGGATGCGCTCGTCCGAGAAGTAGGAGCGGAGCTCGTCGTCGAGCGAGCGGTGGGGCCGGATCAGCGGCAGGAGCGAGAGCAGGCGCCGCGAGAGGAGCGAGGCCCAGCCGAGGAACGGCTGCTCGAGGCAGGGGCGGAAGCGCTCCAGCTTCTCGCGGTTGTCGGCGAGGAAGCGGCGCAGGGCGGGCGCGTCGCCCGGCGCGAGCGCCTCGAGCTGCCGCTCCATCGCCTCGACGCGGGGCGTGCAGTCGAGCGCCCCGCCCTGCCCGAAGGCGATGCGGTACTGCGGGTCGAGCCGCACGAGCTGCACCTCGTCCTCGAGGCGGCGGCCGCAGGCGGCGAAGACCTCGGCCAGGACGCGGGGGTAGAGGAAGAACGTCGGCCCGAGGTCGAAGCGGAACCCGCCCAGGTCGAAGGTGCTCGTCCGCCCGCCGACGCGCGGCTGGCGCTCGAGGACCTTCACCCGCGCCCCGGCCCGGGCCAGCAGCATGGCCGCCGCCAGCCCGCCCGGCCCCGCTCCCACGATCACGACACGTCGGCTCACGGACCCTCCCAGCGCCGGGCTGTCCTCGGGTGCCTCGAAGCGCGTGCCGACCGGCCCAGGTGGGTCGGCGCGCGCCGTGCTACAGGAGCAGGAGGCACAGGGTGAGGTGCACGTCCGCGTCGTCAGCGGCCGGAGGCGGTGGTGTGACCCCCGCCCCCGGCGGCCGCTCGTCGCCGACGTCGTCCCCTTCGTGAATATCCATACACAATCTCTACGCAATGTATACACGCTCGGGACGCGCGTGTCCAGCCCCGGGGACGAGGCCGATCCCGCGCATCGGCAGGCGTGCGTCCCCCGGATGGGGAGGCGGCTCGCCGCGGTTACCGCCTCATGGCTGTCGTGGTCGACGAGGCCAGGTCACGACCTCAGGGCGACCGAGGCGAGGCGGCCCTGCCCAGCGTCCGCAGCTGCAGAGCCACTGAAGAGATCGGCGCTACCACGTTCCGCTGGTGACCAGGCTTCGACCGGAGCAGCGAGCGAGGCGAGGGCGCGGAGGCCGAGGCGAGGGGGGAGCGCGCGCGGGTCGTATCGATCGCCGGATCCCCGGTGGGCCGCCGGAGCGAGCGGGAGGCCCGCGGCTGCGGACGGCCGCGAGCGATAGGGGTCGCCTGGATTGCGGCACCGCAGCCGCGGGACGGAGCTTGCGAGGCGGGCCACACCGACGACCCGCGCGCGCCCCCCCTCGCCCGGCATCCGCGGCCGCAGCCGTCGATCACACCTCAGCGGCGGTTGCGCCGTCTGGGGGCGGGCGCGAGCGCGTCGGGCGTCAGCTCGCCGAAGGAGCGCGCCTGGATCAACGCCACGTCGGCGGCGGTGAGCGCGCCGTTGGCCTCGGCCGAGGCGGTGCCGCCGACGCAGAAGCGCACCTCGCGCCGGCGTCGCGCCAGCGCCACGAGGCCAGGCGTGTGCGCCTCGAGCAGGGCCGGTCGGCTGACCGACAGGTAGGCCGCCTCGGGCCCGATCCGCTCGCAGGCGCGGTCGAGGTCCTCGAAGGGGAGCGCGGCGCCGAGCCAGGTGACGCGGTGACCCCGCCGCGCCAGCCAGTAGGCGACGGTCAGGGCGCCGAGCGCGTGCTGCTCGTCGGGGAAGCAGGCGCAGATCGCCAGCGGCCCCGTGGTCTGCAGGGCGCTGGCGGCCTCGAGCAGGCGCAGGAGGCGGCCCGTGACGGCGTTCGAGACCAGGTGCTCCCCGGCGACCGAGCAGCGGCCGACGGCCCACAGGGCGCCGACCTCGCGCAGGGCCGGCTCGACGATGTCGACGAGGGCCCGGTCCGGGCTCAGCACGGCGAAGGCCTCGTCGAGCGCGCGCTCGGCGCCCCGGGCGTCGATCTCGACCGCGGCCTGCACGAGGTCCTCGCGCCAGCCGACGGCGCCCGCCGCGTCCTCGGGCGCGCGCGTCCGGGCCGGCGGCGAGGCGGACAGCAGCGCCTCGCGTCCGAGCGCCGCGACCTCGCCGATCGAGCGCCCCTGGCCGAGCAGCTCCTGCACGCGGCGCAGGAGGCGCAGGTCGTCGTCGGTGTAGAGGCGGTGGCCGCCCGCCGTGCGCTCGGGCCGGAGCAGGTCGTAGCGCCGCTCCCAGGCGCGGAGCAGGATCGGCGACAGGCCGGTCAGCCTGGCCAGGGTCCCCATCTTGTGCAGCGGTCTCGCGGCCACGGGGACACCGTACGCCCTCGATCAGACGTCGTCAAGGAACTGTACAGCTTCCGCCAGCTACGTCCGGGGCGAGTAGATGTCGTGGCGGATGTCGCGGGGCAGGTTCCACCCCGACGGGTCGGGCCGGCCCAGGTCGCCGAGGTCGACGTCGGCGATGACGAGGTCCGGCCGGTTGCTGTGGTCCTCGAGCACGCCGTTGGGGCCCGCGACGTAGCTCTCGCCGAAGAAGGGCTGGTTCCACGGCGGCTCGGCGCCGCGGCGGTTCGAGCCGGCGATGAACACGTTGTGACGGGCGGCGTCGACCGGGAACTCGAGGTGCCACATGCGGCGCGACTTGGCGCCGAAGGTGATCGCCGGCGAGAAGATCAGCTCCGCCCCCTCGCGGGCGAGGGTGTGCACGACGCCCTCGAAGTGGCGGTCGTAGCAGATCGCCACGCCGATGCGGCCCAGCGACGTCTGGAACACGGGGAAGAAGGGGTTCTTCGACACGTTGGCGGCCGTGAGGTGGTTTCCGCCGTCGCTGCGCTCGTAGTAGGAGGCTTCGACGAAGGTCCCCTGCTCGTTCGAGCCGTTCGGGATGTGCGTCTTGCGGTAGGTGCCCAGGACCTCGCCGCGCTCGTCGATCACGACGGCCGTGTTGAAGCGCTTGCCGGTCGTCGGGTCGCGCTCGAACAGGGGCGCGATCACCACCAGGCCGCGCTCCTTCGCCGCCGCGCGCAGCGCCGTCACCGTCGGCCCGGCGAGCGCGTCCTCGGCCAGGTCGACCCAGAACGGGTCGTGGCGCAGGGCGAAGTAGGGGGCCGTGAACAGCTCGCCGAGGCCCACGACCTGCGCCCCCCGCTCCTTGGCGGCGGCGAGGAGCAGCAGGTGGTGCTCGACGTTGGCCCGGCGGATGTCCTCGAGCTTCCCGGCCAGGCGGCCCAGGTCGGCCACCGTCGTGGGCATGTCGGGGAAGGCGTTCTTCGTCTGGGTCAGGGCGACCCGGACGACGCGGGCGGCGGCGGGCATCGCTACTCCTCGGCCAGGGCGAGGGCGACCTCGAGCATGACCCCCACCCCGTCGCGGCACTGCTCGCGCGTGGACAGCTCGCGCGGGTTGTGGCTGATCCCGTCGTGCTCGCCGGGCACGAAGACCATGGCCGTCGGGCAGAGCGTCGCCAGCTCCTGCGCGTCGTGGCCGGCCCCGGAGATGATCGGCGCGTGGCGCAGCCCGGCGGCGGTCGCGGCGGCGGCGAGGCGCGCCTGCAGCCCCGGGTCGAAGGGCACGTGCTCGGTGCGCGCCGTCTGGCGCCAGGTCACCTCGACGCGCTCGAGGCGCGCGACCTCGTCGTAGAAGGCGACCACCTCGCGCTCGGCCGCGCGCATGAGCGCGTCGTCGGGGTTGCGCAGGTCGACGGTGCAGGTGACGCGGCCGGGGACGATGTTCACGAGGCCCGGGTGCGGCGCGATCGCGCCCATGGTGGCGCGCATCTGCCCGAAGCGGCCCGAGGCGATCAGGTCGCGCAGCTTCAGGTTGATGCGCGCCGCCGCCACGCCGGCGTCGCACCGGAGCTCCATGGGCGTCGTGCCGGCGTGGGCCGACTTGCCCTGGATCGTCACCTCGTGCCAGGAGATCGCCTGGACGCCCGTGACGACGCCGAGGTCCAGGCCGGCGGCGCGCAGGCAGGGCCCCTGCTCGATGTGGGTCTCGAGGTAGGCGTGCGGCGGGGCGAGGCGGTGCTCGGCCTCGCCGAGGAAGCCGATGCGCGCCAGCTCGTCGCGCACGGTGCGCCCCTGGCGGTCGGTCAGCGCGTAGGCCTGCTCGAGCCCGATCCGGCCCACGGCCACGGCGCTGCCGAGCATGTCGGTGCCGAAGCGGCAGCCCTCCTCGTCGGTGAAGAAGGCCACGACCATGGGCCGCCGCGGGCGCAGGCCGTGGTCGTCGAGCGCGCGCAGGACCTCGAGCCCGCCGAGGACGCCCAGGCAGCCGTCGAAGCGGCCGGCCGTGGGCACGGAGTCGATGTGCGAGCCCATCATCACGGGGGCCAGGTCGTCCTCGCGGCCGGCGCGGCGCCCGTAGACGTTGCCGATGCGGTCGACGGTGACCTCGAGCCCCAGGTCGCGCATGAGGCCGACGACGTGCCGGCGCCCGGCGGCGTCGGCGTCGGTCAGCGCCAGGCGGTTGACGCCCAGGAGGCCGGTGCGCTCGTCGCGGTACTCGCCGACGCGCCCCAGCGCCTCGAGCGACGCGTACAGGCGGTCGGCATCGATCCTCGGCCGGGTCGTCGTCATCGCCCGCTACTTCCGCTTGAGGACCGCGCACACGGCGAACGCGTCGCCCTTGGCCTGGTGCATCTTCAGCACCAGCGTCGCGCGCAGGGGCTCGCGCGGCTCGAAGCGCGCCTCCGGGCGGTTGTCGGTCGCCGTGTCGGCGGCGAGCACCTCGCCCGCCTCGTCGAGCACGAGCGCGTCGACGTCGCCCGCGCGCGCGTCGCCCCAGCCGACGAGCAGGTAGCCGCCGGCGCGGAACGAGCGCGAGAGGCTCAGCGCCTCGCCCGCGGCCATGAGCCCGCCCATGAGGCACCACGACGACCCGTCGCTGGCCTTGTCGGTCTCCCAGTCGCTGCCCCGGGCGTTGATCGCCTGGCACAGCCCGGCGGCGGCCTGGCCCAGCGCGGCCAGGTTCGCCTGCCCGCCCTGGTCCTCGAGGATGATGAGGCCGCAGAAGTCGGGCTGCCCCGAGCCGCTGGCGTTCGTGAGCGTGATCGTCACGTCGACCGTGGCCTCGGCCTCGACGTGCACGAGCGGGGTGTTGCCGTCGTCGGTGTCCGACACGACGTTGGGGCCGTCGGTGACCGTGAGGTCCAGGTCCTTGACGTCTCGGTCGCCGGCGCCGACGAACAGGTAGCGCCGCCCGGCCTTGAGGGTCATGGAGTACTGGAGCATGTGCCCCTGGGTGATCCAGCCGCCCAGGAGGCAGAAGCTCTCCTTGACCAGGCCGTAGCCGCGGTAGCTGCCCTCCGCCTCGGCGCGACGGACGGCGGCCGCGACGCACTCGGACAGGTACTCCGACTGGGCCCTGGCCTGACCCGCGCCGGCCGCCACGAGGGCGGCGGCGACGACGAGCGCACTCCCCTTCACGCCCCCTCCTCCCCCCGGCGCCTCTCCGGCCGGCGGCCCGCGAACGATCGCCCCTGCGCGGCCGGGAGTCAATGGCGCTCGTCACCGAGCGAGCGCGCGGGGAGGCGTCCAGCCCCGGCGCGCGTGACCCCGTCGCCACGCCGTCCCTGGCGAAACTTACGTCGACGAGGCGCCCCCGTGCGGACCAGGTGCGTGACGTCCGGGCGAGCGGCGATTAACCTGTGTCCATGGCCGACGGCCCCGCGGGTTACCCTAGGCGGTCGCAGCAGGTCGGGATAAACATGTCCGTCCTTCGGTGCTCGCCAGCGGCGGGCGGGGGAGCGCGCGAGTGACTCTGATTCCGATGGTCGTGGAGCGCACCGGGCGTGGCGAGCGCTCCTACGACATCTACAGCCGCCTCCTCAAGGAGCGGATCATCTTCATCGGTGATCCGATCGGCGATCTGGAAGCCAACGTGATCATGGCCCAGATGCTGTTCCTGCAGTTCGAGAACAAGAACCAGGACATCAACCTGTACCTGAACTGCCCCGACGCCTCGATGACGGCCGGCATGGCCGTCTACGACACGATGCAGTTCATCAAGTGCGACATCGCGACCTACTGCATCGGCCAGGCGGCCGGCATGGGCGCGGTGCTCCTCGCGGCCGGGACGAAGGGCAAGCGCTTCGCCCTGCCGCACGCGCGCGTGATGCTCCACCAGCCGTGGGGCGGCGCGCAGGGGACGACGGCCGACATCGAGATCCAGGCCAGCGAGATCAAGCGGGTGCGTCAGTCGATGTGCGAGATCCTCGCCCGGCACACGGGCAAGGGGGTCGAGCAGATCTCGCGCGACGTGGACCGCGACTTCTTCATGGACGCCGAGCAGGCCAAGGCCTACGGGATCGTCGACGAGGTCGTCGCGCCCGTCTACGCCAGGAAGCAGCAGCCGGAGCGCCCCAACGCATGAGCAACCGCGACCTCGAGCGCTGCGGCTTCTGCAAGAAGTCGCGCAAGCTGGTCGAGCGCCTCATCGAGGGGCCCTCGAACAACTACATCTGCGACGAGTGCATCGAGCTCTGCCACAACCTCATCCACGAGGAGCGGCGCAGCAACAACGACGGCCTGGGGCTGCGCATCGAGGACGTGCCCACGCCGCGCGAGATCAAGGCGTTCCTCGACCAGTACGTGATCGGCCAGGAGCACGCCAAGAAGGTGCTCTCGGTGGCCGTCCACAACCACTACAAGCGGATCCTCACCCCGCCCGACGACGAGGTCGAGCTGGAGAAGAGCAACGTCCTGCTCATCGGCCCCACGGGCTCGGGCAAGACGCTGCTCGCGCGCACGCTGGCGCGCTTCCTCGACGTGCCGTTCGCGATCGGCGACGCGACCACGCTCACGGAGGCCGGCTACGTCGGCGAGGACGTGGAGAACCTGCTCCTGCGCCTCCTGCAGAACGCCGACTACGACCTGGCGCGCGCCGAGCGCGGCATGGTGTTCATCGACGAGATCGACAAGATCCAGAAGACCAGCCAGAACCCGTCGATCACGCGCGACGTCTCGGGCGAGGGCGTGCAGCAGGCCCTGCTGAAGATGCTCGAGGGCACCGTCTCGAACATCCCGCCGCAGGGGGGGCGCAAGCACCCCGAGCAGCAGTACATCCAGATGGACACGTCCAAGATCCTGTTCATCTGCGGCGGCGCGTTCGGCGGGCTGGAGGAGATCATCTCCCAGCGCACCGGCAAGCGCCTCATGGGCTTCAACAAGGGCGACGAGGTGCAGGTCACCGTCACCTCCGACCAGGAGCTCGGCAACCTGCTCAGCCAGGTGACGACCGACGACCTGCTGAAGTTCGGCATGATCCCCGAGTTCGTCGGCCGCCTGCCGGTCGTCGCCACGCTCAAGCCGCTGGGCCTCGACGAGCTCATGCGGGTGTGCCTCGAGCCCAAGAACGCGATCGTGCGCCAGTTCAAGAAGTTCTTCGAGATGGAGGGCGCCGAGCTCGAGATCTCCGAGGACGTGCTGCGCAAGCTCGCCCGCCGGGCGCTGGACCTGGGCACCGGCGCCCGCGGCATCCGCTCGATCCTCGAGAGCGTCATGCTCGACATCCTCTTCGACCTGCCGAGCCGCAAGGACGTGAAGAAGTTCGTCCTCACCGAGGACATCATCGACGGCAAGGGCTACCCCTGGCCGCCCGACCCCACGCCGGCCGGCGACGCCGCCAAGCGGCAGGTGCCGGTCGCGCCCCGCCGGCGGAAGAAGACCCGCCGCGAGGCGTCTTAGGCCAGAGATAGGACGCAGAGACCGCGGAGGAGGTCCAGAGGTCGCAGAGAGTTCTCTCTGCGCCTCATGCCGGGCCCCGGCGTCCGTCGACTGGCGCCACGCTCGCCATGCTCGAGCCCGAGTGGTTGGAACCACAAGCGAGGCGAGGGCGCGGAGGCCGAGGCGAGGGGGGAGCGCGCGCGGGTCGTATCGATCGCCGGATCCTACGACCCGCGCGCGCCCCCCCTCGCCCGGCATCCGCGGCCGCAGCCGTCGATCACACTGGGCCGGGACTTGCGCTGGCGGCGCCATCGCCTACAATGCGCCCCTTCGTGGCGTCCGGACCGCCGGTTCGTGGACGGACGCCCCCCCGAGAGGCACACCGTGAACCACGAGATCCAGCCCGAGTACGTCAACGTCAAGGTCACCTGCGGCTGCGGCAACACGTTCGAGACGCGGTCGACCCGCTCGGACCTGCGCATCGAGATCTGCGGCGCCTGCCACCCCTTCTACACGGGCCGGCAGAAGTTCGTGGACACGGCCGGTCGCATCCAGCGCTTCCAGGAGAAGTTCCGCTGGGACCAGGGCGCCGCCGACGCGAAGGCCAAGGAGAAGCGGGCGCCCAAGGCCAAGAAGACCGCCGCGACCGCCGGCGAGGGCGAGGAGTAGCGCCGCCCCGGCGCGCCCCACCTCGAGCCTTCTGGACCCGCAGCGCGCCGGCCCTCCGGAAGGAGGCCGGCGCGTCGCCGCGTACGCGCGTACCGGAGTAGCATCGCTCCGGCGCCCTGACCGGCCGCCGGCGAGCGGGACACGACGAGGACGATGACGACCACCGAGAACGAAGACCTGATGCCCGCGGCGATGCTGCGCAAGCTCGGCGAGCTCGACGCGCGCTTCTCCGAGCTCGACGTGGCGATCGCCGACCCGGACCTGTTCAACGACCCGGACGCGGCGCGGGGCAAGCTCAAGGAGCACGGGCGCCTGAAGCCCATGGTCGAGGGCTGGCGCGAGTACCGCAAGCTGGAGGCGCAGGCGAGCGAGGCCCGCGCGCTCCTGGCCGACGGCGGCGACCCGGAGCTCAAGGAGCTGGCCGAGGCGGAGCTGCCCGAGCTCGCCCAGCGGATCACGGCGCAGGCGGAGCGGCTGCGCGAGCTCTTCGTCACGCAGGACGCGGAGTCCGAGTCCGACGTCATCGTCGAGGTCAACGCGGGCGTCGGCGGCGACGAGTCGTGCCTGTTCGCCGGCGACCTGTGCCGCATGTACACGCGCTACGCCGAGCGCCAGGGCTGGAAGGTCGACCTGATCGAGGCCAGCGACGGCAAGGCCGGCGGGTTCAAGAAGGTCTCGTTCAGCATCGAGGGCAGCGGCGTCTACCGGCGGCTGCGCTTCGAGTCGGGCGGGCACCGCGTGCAGCGCGTCCCCGAGACCGAGACGCAGGGCCGGATCCACACGTCCATGGCCACCGTGGTCGTCCTGCCGCAGGTCGAGGAGGTCGACGTCTCGATCAAGGAGTCGGACGTCCGCATCGACAAGTACTCCGCCGGCGGCCCCGGCGGCCAGCACGTCAACAAGACGCAGTCGGCCGTGCGCCTGACCCACGTGCCCACGGGCATGGTCGTGCAGTGCCAGGACGAGAAGAGCCAGATCAAGAACCTGGCCCGCGCCTGGAAGGTGCTGCGCGCCCGTTACGCCGACTTCCTCAAGGAGCAGCAGGACAAGGAGCGCGGGCAGCAGCGCCAGTCGCTGCGCGGGCGCGGCAACAGGAACGAACGCATCCGCACCTACAACTTCCCGCAGGACCGCTGCACCGACCACCGGATCGGCATCACGGTGCACAACCTGCCGCGCCTCATGGACGGCGAGCTCGACGAGCTGGTCACCGCGCTGATCGAACACGACAAGGCCGAGGCGCTCAGGTCGCTGTGACGGGGAGCGACGCGCGGCCGAGGAGCGTGCGCGACGTCCTGGCCGCCGCCGCCGGGTGGCTGGCCGGGCAGGGCGTCGCCGACGACGAGGCGCGCCTCGACGCCGAGCTGCTCCTGGCGCACACGCTGCGCCTCAGGCGCCTCGACCTGTACCTCGACCACGACCGGCCGCTCGACGAGGCCGAGCGCGAGCGCTTCCGCGGCCTCATGCGCCGCCGCGGCGAGGGGCGCGAGCCGGTCGCCTACCTGCTGGGCGAGCGCGGCTTCTACGGGCTGACGCTCAACGTGGGCCCCGGCGTCCTCGTCCCGCGCCCCGAGACCGAGCACCTCGTCGAGGTGGGCCTCGAGGCCCTGCGCGCGGCCGGGCCGGCCCCGACCTTCGTGGACGTCGGCACCGGCAGCGGCTGCGTGGCGCTGGCCCTCCTGCGCGAGCACGCCCCGGCCCGCGGCCTGGGCGTCGACCGCGCGCCCGACGCGCTGGCGTTCGCGGTCCGGAACGCCCGCGACCTCGGGCTGGCCGACCGCCTGGTCCTCGCGCGCGGCGACCTGCTCGGGGCCGTGCGCCCGGCGTCGGTGGACCTCGTCGTCTCGAACCCGCCCTACGTGACGCCCGACGAGGCGGGCCTGCTCGCCCTCGAGGTCGCCCGCTGGGAGCCGCGGGGCGCCCTGTTCGACGCGCCCGGGCTGCCGCTGACCGCCGCCCTGGCTCGCCAGGCCCGCGCCGCCCTGCGCCCGGGCGGGACGCTGGCCGTCGAGACCGGGCAGGGCAAGGCCGCGCTCGTGCGCGGGCTGCTCGAGCAGGCGGGCCTCGTCGAAGTTCGCACCGTGCAGGACCTGGCCGGGATCGAGCGGATCGTCGCGGGGCGCGCCCCCTCCTGAGGCGTGGGATTGCTCGGCCGCCCGCGCCCGGCCACAGTCTCCGCATGGCGGGCCCGCCCACCTTCGGCCCCTACCGCGCCCTCCGCGAGCTCGGCCGCGGCGGCATGGGGGTGGTCTACGAGGTCGAGCGCGTCGAGACCGGCGGCCGCTACGCGCTCAAGACGCTCTCGCTCGACCTCGCCGCCGCCGACCCGGACTTCCGGGCGCGCTTCGCGCGCGAGGCGCAGCTCGCGGCGCGACTGGACCACCCGCACGTCGTGCGCACGCACGCGGCCGACCTCGAGGCGCGCCCGCCGTGGATCGTGCAGGACCTGCTCCCCGGCGGCTCGCTCGAGGCGCGCCTGCGCCGCGAGGGCCCGCTCCCGGTCGCCGAGGCCGTGGACCTGGCGCGGAAGGTCGCCCTGGCCCTCGCGCACGCGCACGCCCGCGGCGTGCTCCACCGCGACGTCAAGCCCGAGAACGTGCTCCTCGACGCCGAGGGCCAGCCGCGGCTGGTCGACTTCGGCCTGGCCCGGCCCGTCGGCCAGGGCACGCGCCTGTCGCTCACGGGGACGGTCCTCGGCACGCCCGTCTACATGGCGCCCGAGCAGGCGCTCGGCGAGCCGGTCGACGCGCGCGCCGACGTCTACGCGGCCGGGGCGCTCCTGCACACGCTCCTCGCCGGGCGCCCGCCGTTCCGCGACCGGGCGGGCGGGACGCTGGCCGTGCTCGAGGCCGTGATCTCGGGGGCGCCCGAGCCCCTGCGCGCGGCCCGGCCCGACGTCCCCCCGGCGGTCGAGGCGGTCGTGCGGCGCGCGATGGCCCGGCGCGCCCACGACCGCTACGCCTCGGCCGACGAGCTCGCGGCGGCCCTCGGCGACTGCCTCGCGCTGGCGAGTCGCCCCGGCGCGCGGCGCGGCCTCCTCGCGCTCTCCGGGGCCGCCCTCGCGGCGGTGGGGGTCGCCGCGGCGGCGCTGGCCCATGCGCGCCCCCCGCCTGCGCCCCCGGCCGACCCCCCGGCGATCCGCCTCCCGGACACGCCTCCGCTCCCGGCGCTGGCGCCCCGACCCGACTGGACCCGCGCCCTCGGCGGCGCCGCGACCTACCGGGTCGCCTGGCACGACCAGCTCCAGCGGCGGGGCGGCTTCCCGAAGGAGGAGGACAACCTCCTCGAGCTCACGCTCGCGCAGGGGCCGCCCGCGGTGGTCGACGGGCGCGCGGTGGTCGCCGCCCGGGTCTCCCGCCTCCGCTTCCGCGTGAAGGTCCCGGTCGCGAACGTCCACTACGACTCGGACGAGGGCCCGCCGCGCGAGGCGGAGGCGCTCTCGAGGCTCACGGCGGTCGTCGGCTTCATCGAGGCGATCCTGGCGGCGGAGGTCCGGTTCGGGCTGGACCTCCGCACCGGCGCGACGTCCGCTGTCGGTGGGCTGCCGCCGCCGCCGGTCCTCGTGGGCGAGGACCGCGAGGGCTTCGCGATCCTCATCATCGGCCACCTCGCCGGTCATCTCGAGGACCGCGCCCTCGCCGGGCTCCTCGCCAACGTCCTGCGCCTCTACCCCGACGCGAACGACGTCGACGCCGACCTGCTCAAGGCCGACCTCTGGGGGGCCCCGCCGCATCACCGGCTCGTCGGCAGCCGGCTCGTGAGCTGGGACCCCGCGGCGGGCCGGGTGCTGACCAGGCTGAGCGGCGAGCTGAGCGGGTTCATCGAGACCTCGTCCCCGCGGAGGCGGTTCGAGCCCCGGCGCGCCCGCGTGCAGGGCGACGCGGAGGTGCGCGACGGGGTGATCGTGCGCACGCGGCTCGAGGTGAAGTACGGCGCGAGCATCGACGACATCGACGTCGACCGCGACGCCACCTTCACCTTCGAGCTGCTCGAGGGCGGCGATCGGTGACCCCCGACCCGCTCTCCGACACGTTCCACCAGCGCCTCGACCGCGAGCGCCTGCGCTTCCTCCAGGAGCTGGGGGAGGGGGCCAACGGGACGGTCCACCTGGTCGAGGACCGGCTGACCGGGGGGCGGCTGGCGCTGAAGACGCTGCGCGACGCCTCGCCGCGGCGGCTGGAGCGCTTCCGGCGCGAGGCGGAGCTGGCGGCGTCGCTCCGGCACGACAACGTCGTGCCGGTCCACTTCACGGGCCTGCTCGACGGGCGCCCGTGCGTGGCCTACGAGGTCGTCGAGGGCGCCCGGACCCTCGACGAGGCGTTCCGCGGCGCGCCGCTGCGCCGCCGGATCGAGCTCCTGCGCGACGCCGCCCGCGGCCTCGGGCACGCGCACGCGCGCGGCGTGGTCCACCGCGACGTGAAGCCCGACAACGTGCTCGTCGGCGCCGACGGGCGCGCCCGCGTCACGGACTTCGGCCTCGGGATCACGGACGAGCACGAGCGGCTCACCCGCACGGGCATGATGGCCGGCACGCCGCGCTACATGGCGCCGGAGGCGCTCGGCCAGCGGGTCGCGCCGACGCCCGGCCTGGACGTGTGGGCGCTCGGGGCGCTCCTCTACGAGGCGCTCACGGACCAGCTGCCGTTCGACGGCGCGTCGCTCCTGGCGCTGACCGAGCAGATCGCGGCGGCGCGGCCCACGCCGCCGTCGCGGCTGGCGCCTGCCACGCCGCCGGCGCTCGAGGCCCTGTGCCTCTCGGCCCTGCAGCGCGAACAGGCCCGGCGCCCGCCCGACGGCGACGCCTTCGCCCGCGCGCTCGACGACTGGCTCGCCGGGCGGGCCGCCGCGCCGCCGCGCCGGCCGCGGGTCGCCGCCCTGGCCGCCGGGGCCCTGGTCGCCGCCCTGCCGCTGGCATTCGCGCTGTGGCTGGCCCCCGGCGGGGGTCCACCGGCGACGGCGACCCCACCGCCGACCCCGACCCCACCGCCGACCCCGCCCGCGCTGCCAGCGGCCCCGCCGCTCCCCGACTGGCGGTCGACCCTCGGCGTCCCGGCGCGCTGGCGGCTCACCTACCGCGACCGGACCGGCGGCGACGACATCACCCTCGAGCTCACCCTCGTCCAGGAGGCGCCCGAGGTGCGGGGCGACGTCGCCAGGATCACGGCCACGTTCTCGCGCCTGCGCTTCAGCCTGAAGATCAAGCTCACGCAGGTGGAGTACGACTCCCTCGACGGCCCTCCGGCCAGCGCGCCGGTGGCGGGGATCGCCCCGGGCGTGGCCGAGTTCCTCGACGCCTTCCTGGCCGCGCGGGTCCGCTTCGAGCTCGACCTGCGGACGGGCGCCGCGCGCGGCGTCGAGGGCCTCCCCCGCCCGACGACGTCGCGCTTCGACGACGGCTTCGCCACCCACGTCGTGCGGCACCTGCAGGGGCAGATGCAGGACAGCGCCTTCGCGGGCTACCTCGACAACGTCCTGCATCTCTTCCCGGTCGACCCGGCCGCCGACCTGAGGGCCGACTTCTGGCGCGCCCCGCCCTACTACCTCTTGCGCGCGCCCCGGCAGGTCCGCTGGTCGCCCGAGGAGGGGCGCGTGCGGACGCGGCTGGCGGGCTCCCCCCGGGGGTTCCTCCTCTACGACGCGCGGCCGATCGAGTTCACGGTCGAGCGACCCGCGTTCGAGGGCGAGGCGCAGGTCGAGGGCGACCGGATCACCCGCACCCGGCTCGCCGTCGCCTACGACGCGCTGCTCGGAGACGAGCGGGCCAGCCACGACGCCACGTTCACGTTCGAGCTCCTCGCGCCGGAGGGCCCGTGAGCGAGCGGACGCCAGACACGTTCGTGCAGCGCCTCGGACGAGAGCGCCTCCAGGTGCTCTCGAAGCTCGGCGAGGGGGCATGCGGGGTCGTCTTCCGGGTGCGGGACCGCGAGGCGGGCGCCCTGCTCGCGCTGAAGGTCCTCCGCGAGGCCACGCCGCGGGCGATCGAGCGCTTCCGCCGGGAGGCCGAGCTGGCGGCGTCGCTCCGGCACCCGAACGTCGTCCGGGTCCACGGCGCCGGGACGTTCGAGGGGCGCTTCTTCATCACCTACGAGCTCGTCGAGGGCGCGCGCGCCCTCGACGCGGCGTTCGAGGGCGCCCCGCGGCGCCGGCGGCTCGAGCTCCTGCGCGACGCCGCCCGGGGGCTCGGCCACGCGCACGCCCGCGGGGTCGTCCACCGCGACGTCAAGCCCGACAACCTGCTCGTCGACGGCGACGGGCGGGTGCGGGTGATCGACTTCGGCCTGGCGGCCGCGGAGGGGCTCGAGCGGCTCACCCGCACCGGCGGTGTCGCCGGCACGCCCTGGTTCATGGCGCCGGAGCAGGTCGACCCGCGCCGCGGCGCGCCGACGCCGCGGACCGACGTGTGGGCGCTCGGCGTCGTCCTCTACCGGGCGCTCACCGACGCGCTCCCGTTCGAGGGCGAGAGCTTCTTCGAGCTCGCTCGGCAGATCACCTCCACCCGGGCGACCCCGCCCTCGCGCCAAACGCCCGACGTCCCGCCGGCCCTGGACGCCCTCTGCGTCCGGGCGCTCGACCCCGACCCGGCCGGGCGCCCGGCCGACGGCGACGCCTTCGCCGACGCCCTGGAGGCCGCCCTCCGTCAGGAGGGCGCCGGGCGCGCGGCAGGGCGCCCCGCGACCGTCGTCGCGCTCGTGCTCGGCGGGGCGGCCCTCGTGCTCGTCGTCGCCGCCGCGCTCTCGCCCGGCGCTCCGCCGGACGCGTCGGCCGAGCGCCCCGCGCCCGCGGCGCCGGCTGACCCCTCGCCGGCTGCACCCTCGCCGGCTGCACCCGCGCCGGCCGCCTCCGAGAAGGCGCCTCCCCCCGACCCGGCCGACGAGGCGCCCTGGGAGCGCGACGAGGCCGACGAGCCGCCCGCCGTGGCCTTCCTCAAGGACTCGGCGCGGCGCGGCGACGCGGCCAGCGTCCTGCTGCTCGGCGGGACGTATCAGACCGGCGCGGGCGTCGCGGCCGACGCGCGCAAGGCGCTCGCGTGCTACCTCGCCGCGGCGCGCCACGGCAACGACGAGGCGCACTTCCGCGCCGGGCAGCTCCTCGCCACGGGCGTCCCCGGCCTTCCGGCCGACCCGGCGCGAGCCGCCGCCCACCTCGAGGTGGCGGCCACCCACGGCAACGACCTCGCCATGCGCGCGCTGGCGGCCCTCCTCTCGGCCGGCCATGGAGTCCCGAAGGACCGCGCCCGGGCCAGGGAGTGGCTCGAGCGCGCGGTCGCCGCCGGGACCGACGGCGCCCTGGTCGAGCTGGCGGAGCTGCTCCTGGACGACGCGTCCTCGCCCGAGGACCACGCCCGCGCCCGCGCGCTCTTCGGCGCCGCCGCCGAGCGCGGGAATGCGGGGGCGATGCACGCCCTCGGGGTCTTGCACCTGACGGGCCGGGGCGGTCCTCGGGACGAGGCGGCTGGCGCGCTCTGGATCCAGCGCGGAGCGCGCCGCGGCGACATGGACGCGCGGCTGCTGGAGGCGGCGCTGTTCGACGAGGGACGAGGCGTCGCGCGCGATCCGGAGCACGCCCGCGCGCTGTGGCGCGCGGCCTTCGAGCACATCCGGTCACGCGCGGAGGCCGGGGCGCCGTGGGCCATGGACGCCCTGGCGCGCCAGTACGAGGGGAGCCGCTGGCTCGCGCCCGATCCGGCGCAGGCGCGCGCCTGGCTCGAGCGCGCCGCCGCCGCCGGGGTGCTGCGCGCGAAGGACCGGCTGGCGAAGCAGCAGGGAGACCGGCGGTAGCTCGGTCCCCGGACCGACGGATGTCGCCTGCGGTGTTAGGGTGGTGGCCCATGAAGTTCACGTTCAAGCACCTGACCGGCTCGCGCGCGGGCCAGGAGCAGGTCGTCGAGGGCTCGGTCGTCGGCGTCGGCCGCAACCCGACCCACCAGATCGCCTTCGACCCGACCATCGACGACCGCGTGTCGGGCAACCACGCCCAGTTCGTCGTCATGGCCGACGGCGCCGTGACCGTCAACGACCTGGGCAGCAGCAACGGCACGTTCGTCAACGGGCAGCGGGTCACCGGCCCGACGCTCGTCCCGAGCGGCGCCGTGGTCGAGTTCGGCTCCGAGGGCGGGCCCCGGGTGCTCGTGACCTACGTGGCCTCGGCGGCGCCGGCACCGGCGTCCTCGGCGGCCCCGGCCGCCAAGCCGGGCGGCAAGGGCAAGGGCTGCCTGATCGGCTGCCTCCTGCTGCTCCTCGTGGGCCTGTGCGTCGGCGGCGGCTACGCCGTGTCGCGCCTCGTCGGCGGGGACGAGCCCGCGGGCGAGGGCGAGGAGGTGTCGACGACCGACGAGGCGCCGCCGCCGGTCGTCGAGGACGCGCCGCCGCCGCCGGACGCCGCCCCGACGGCGCCCGCGCGCAAGAAGATCGCCTGGGCGCGCCTGAAGGTCGGCTCGAGCTTCGAGATGAAGTCATCGACCGAGATGAAGATGGGCGACCAGACCTTCTCGAGCGAGAGCACCATGCGGCAGACCCTCGTGGCGCTCGACGACGAGCACGCGACGATCAAGACCGAGGTGTCGGTCCCCAACGTGCCGCCGATCGACCCGACCGAGCAGAAGCTGGCGATCTACCCCGAGGACGGGCCCGCGGGCGAGGAGCCGAAGAAGCTCGAGGAGAAGAAGGCCACGGTCACCGTGCCGGCGGGGACCTTCGACTGCACCTACCGCAAGATCTCCATGACCGTGAACGGGCAGGAGATGGTCACCGAGACCTGGTCCGACGACGACCAGCCGCTGCCCTACAAGATGGTCAGCGTCGGCCCGCAGTCGACGACGGTCACCGAGCTGACCCGGATCGACAAGAAGTAGCCATGGCCCCGCCCCCCGACGAGCGGCCCTACACGCTCGACGACCTGGTCTCGCACGAGAAGCGCCAGATGCGCCTCGTGCTCCTGGTGCTCGTGCTGGCCATGCTCTACTTCGCCGGCCGGCGCCTGCTCGAGGACGACGACGGCCCCGAGCCCCCGGGCGCTCCTACCCCGGCGGCCTCCGGCCGCGACTGACGCGCGCGTCAGTAGAGCTGGTCACGGAGGGCGCAGATGAGCGGACCAGGCGCCCTTCGTCTCTCGACGCGAGTGGGGCCGCGTCGCCGAACACCTCGCGGTGCACGTCGAGCCTGTCCGTCAGCTCCGGATGGAACGTGGCGCCGGTGACGGCGCCCTGGCGCACGAGCACCGGCTCGCCCGCGTAGGTGGCGAGCACCTCGACGCCGTCGCCCGCGGCCGTGATCCGCGGGGCGCGGATGAGCACGAGCGGCAGGTCGTCGCGCGGCGGGTCGGCCGCGGCCTCGAAGCTCTCCACCTGGCGGCCCCAGGCGTTGCGGGCCACGTCGACGTCGAGCCAGCCGAGGCTCGGCTGCTCGGGCCCGGTCACGCGCCGGGCGAGGAGGATCAGCCCGGCGCAGGTGGCGAGCACCGGGACGCCGGCCTGCCGGAGCCGCTCGAGCGCCGGCGCGAGGCCCTGGCGCTCGAGCAGCCGGAGCTGCGTCGTGCTCTCGCCGCCCGGCAAGACGAGGCCGTCGACCCCGTCGAGGTCCGCCGGCCGGCGCGCGAGGACCGCCTCGTGCCCGAGCCGCGCGAGCGCCCGGGCGTGGGCCGCGAACGCCCCCTGCAGGGCCAGGACGCCGACGCGGGCCACTACCAGCCCCGCGCGGCCAGGCGCTGGTCGGGGGCGAGCGTCGAGAGCTCCACGCCGCGCATGGCCGCGCCGAGGCCGGTCGAGACCTCGGCCAGGGCCTGCGGGTCGTCCCAGCTCGTCGTCGCCTGCACGATCGCGCGCGCGCGGCGCAGGGGGTCCTCGGCGAGGAAGATCCCGCTGCCGACGAACACCGCCTGCGCGCCGAGGGCCATGCACAGCGCCGCGTCGGCCGGCGTGGCGATCCCGCCGGCGGCGAACATGGGCACCGGCAGCCGCCCCTCGGCCGCGGCCTGCCGCACGAGCTCGACCGGCGCGCCGAGCGCCTTGGCCTCGGCGACGAGCTCCTCGGGGCCGAGCGTCGTCAGGCGCCGGAGCCCGCGGCGCATGGCGCGCAGGTGCCGCACGGCCTCGACCACGTTCCCGGTGCCCGCCTCGCCCTTCGTGCGCAGCAGGACCGCGCCCTCGGCCACGCGGCGCAGGGCCTCGCCCAGGTCGCGGCAGCCGCACACGAACGGCGCGCGGAAGGCGTGCTTGTCGATGTGCAGCTCCTCGTCGGCGGGCGTGAGCACCTCGCTCTCGTCGATGAAGTCGACCTCCAGCGCGTCGAGGATCCGGGCCTCGACGAAGTGGCCGATCCGGCACTTGGCCATGACCGGGATGCTCACGGCGGCCTGGATCTCCTTGATCATGGCCGGGTCGCTGGCCCGGGCCACGCCGCCCTCCTTCCTGATCTGCGCCGGCACGCGCTCGAGCGCCATGACGGCCACGGCGCCCGCCTCCTCGGCCAGGCGCGCCTGCGCGGCGTCGGTCACGTCCATGATCACGCCGCCCGAGAGCATCTCCGCCAGGCCCAGCTTGGTCGCGGGCGTGGAGCGGTCCCTCTGGTTCACCATCGTCGTCCTCCTGAAGAGTGAAGCGTCGGCGGAGGAGCGCAGCCTCCTCCGAGAGTCTCGTCCGCACCGCGGCCGCAGCCGTCGATCACACCACGCCGAGGGCCGGCACCTCGTGCTCGGCCCGGGGCGCGGGGCGCCGCGCCAGCAGGGCGCCGAGCGCGTCGCCCAGCCGTCGGGCGCCCTCCGTCAGCCGCTCGGGCGGCTCGGCGCAGAAGGTCAGCCGCACGCCGTGCGCGCCGCGCGCGGGCGCGCCGGCCGGGAGGTGGAGCGAGCCCGGGCCGACGAGGACGCCGCGGCGCAGCGCCTCGTCGAAGAGGGCGTCCGGCTCGACCGAGGCCGGCAACGACAGCCAGGTCGCGAGCCCCTGCGCCGGACGCCGCCAGGCGACGCCCGCCGGCAGGTGCGCGCGCAGCCCCGCCTCGAGGGCGCCCAGGCGGCGCCGATACTCGGGGAGCGCGCGGCGCAGGTGCGCGCGCAGGTAGCCGCGCTCGAGGAACTCGGCCAGCGCGTGCTGCAGGAGCAGCGACGAGCTCAGGTCCATGGCGTGCTTCAGCGGCACGAGGCGCTCCGCGAGCCCGGGCGGGCACACGACGAAGCCCACGCGCAGGGCGGGGATCAGCTTCTTGCTGAACGTGCCCACGTAGACGACCTCGGGGTCGAGCGCGCGCAGGGCCGCCGGCTCGTCGCTCGTCTCGTCGAGGACGAGGCCGCGCCCGTAGTCGTCCTCGACCAGCGGCACGCCCATCTGCCGCGACCAGGCGAGGAGGGCCTGGCGGCGCGCGGCGGAGATCCGCGCGCCGGTCGGGTTGTGGCACGAGGGCATCAGGTAGAAGCCCTTCACGCGGCCGCGCGGCAGGCGGCGCAGGAAGTCGAGGTCGGGCCCCTCGTCGTCGCAGGGGACGGCGATCGCCTGGGCGCCGGCGGCGGCGAGCAGGTTCAGGGCGCCCGGGTAGGTCGAGGCCTCGACGAGGAAGGCGTCGCCCGGGTCGACGAGCGCGCGCACGACGAGGTCGATCGCCTGCTGGCTGCCGGTGGTCACGAGCACGTCGTCCTGGCGCGCGGGCACCCCGGCCTCGGCGAGGTGCTCGGCGATCAGCCGCCGCAGGCGCGGCAGCCCCTCGCGCGGCGCGTAGCCCAGGACGCGGCCGCCGTGGATCCGCAGGACGTGGTCGACGCAGCGGCGGAAGGTCGCCAGCGGCATGAGGTCGGTCGGCGGCATGAGCCGCTGCAGGTCGATCACCTCGCGGCCGGCGGCGGCCGCGCCCGGCGCGACGCTGCGCGCGAGGCGGTCGAAGCGGCGCAGGGCCTCGGCGCGCGCGCCGCGCGAGAGGAGGCTCTCCCAGGGCAGGCGCGGCGCCTCGGCCGCCGGCGCCTCGGCGCGGCGCGGCGGCGCGGCGACGAAGGTGCCGCTGCCCACGCGCGAGGTGACGACCCCGGCCGCCACGAGCTCGTCGAACGCGCGGACGACCGTGTTCCTGTGCACGCGCAGGGCGCGCGCCAGCTCGCGCGTCGGCGGCAGCCGGAAGCCGGGTGGGAACGCGCCGCTGCGCGCGCGCGCCGTCACCTGCTCGACGAGCTGCACGTAGAGCGGCTCGGGGCGCGCGGGGTCGAGGGTCAGGCCGATCGCTCGGTCCATTGGGGAAGCTCCAATGAGGCCATTCTGGCGTCCAGGCCGGCGACGGCAACGGCCCACAAGGCACTTGCGTCCTGTGCCAACTGTGCCAATCGTCGCACCTCGCCTGGACCACGCCAGCCACGGGACAGGACGATGACGCGCCGCGCCGCGCCGGTGTCTATGCTGGGCCCCCATGACGCCCGTGGAGATGGCGCTGGTCCTCGGCCTCCTGCCGTTCGTGACGCTCGGCCTGGTGAGCGGCGGCGTCGGCGCGCTGTGCCTGTACGCCGGGTGGGTCGGGCGCCACGACCTGCGCGATGCGCTCCACGCCCGGCACTGCGCCGACCGCCGGGCGGGCCTCCTCGCGCGGGCGCTGTGGCTCGTGATCGAGGGCTTCTGGCAGACGATCGCCTTCGTCCTCCAGGGCGTGCACATGGTCCGGCGCCGCCTGCCGCCGCCCCTGCCGCGCGCGCCCGAGGCCACGCCCGTGATCCTGCTCGCGGGCTACATGGAGAACTCGGGGCAGATGTACGTGCTGGGCGCGCGCCTGCGCCGGGCCGGGTTCCTCGTCGTCCACCGCGACGTGCCGTCGACGTTCCGGCCGATCGCCGACAACGCCCGCTGGCTCCTCGGCGAGGTCGAGGCGGTGCGCAGGGCCACCGGCGCCGACACGGCGGCGATCGTCGCCCACAGCATGGGCGGCGTGATCGGGCGCACGCTCGTGCACCTCGAGCCGTGCGCGCCGGTGAGCGTCGTCGTGACGATCGCCTCGCCCCACCGCGGCACGCGCATGGGGCGCCTGGGCCTCGGGCCGAGCGCCCGCGACATGTCGCCCGGCAGCCCCCACTGCGCGCGCTTCCCCACGCCGCGGGCGAGCGCCTGCCAGGTCCCGGTGCACTCGATCGTCGGCTTCCAGGAGGACATCGTCTCGCCCTACTGGTCGTCGCTCCTCGAGGGCGAGGGCGACAACGTCGTGCTCGACGTGCCCGCCGGGCACGTGGCGCCGCTGTTCATGCCGTCGGTCGCCGCGCAGGTCGTGCGCTGGCTCGAGGCGGCCGGGGTGCGGCGCCGGGCGCAGGCGGGCGCGCCGGCGGCGGCCGCCGCGTGAGGGCGCTCGTCGTCCTGCTGGCGCTGCTGACCCTCGC
Source organism: Planctomycetota bacterium (assembly GCA_019636275.1). GTDB lineage: Bacteria > Planctomycetota > J058 > J058 > J058 > JAMLIC01. Next base: position 24,661 of record JAHBXY010000104.1, read on the forward strand.
CGGCTGCGGCGTGCCGCCGCGCCTCGGCCCCGACGTCGCCGTCACGGCGGCGGCGCCGGGCGAGCCGCCGCACCCGGCCTTCGTGCGCCGGATCCTGCGCGAGGGCCTCGGCCACGAGCCCGAGGAGGGGATCGTCGTGCGCGCGCGCGAGGCCCTGGGCGCGCACGGCCTGGCCACGATCGAGGTGCCGCACGAGGGGCACGTCCACGTGCACGTCCTCGCCTGGCACGCGCCGACGCGCACGCTCGTGATCTTCGAGCGCACGGCCGACGGCGCCGAGCGCGTACGGACGCTCGTCGTCGACGGCGACGGCTGACGCGGCGTCTCCTTCACCGTTGACCCGGACGGCCGCCGGCGGGCATACTCGCCGCTCGTTGAGAACGATTCTCAACGAGCGCAGGAGCCCCGCGTGACCACCCTCGCCGACCTGCCCCACGGGGCGCCCGCGCGCGTGCAGGCCTTCGCGCCCGGGAGCGAGCACGCGCTGGCCCTCATGCAGCTCGGCCTCGTGCCGGGGGCGCGCGTGGCGGTGATCCGGCAGGCCCCGCTCGGCGACCCGCTCGAGGTCGACGTGACCGGCGCGCGCCTGGCGCTGCGCCGCGCCGTCGCGGCGACGGTCCTGGTCCTGGTCGAGCCGCTCCCGGGGGCGCCGTGAGCGTCGCCGCCCCGCCGCGCGCGCGCACGGCCGTGCTCGTCGGCAACCCGAACGTCGGCAAGTCGTCGCTGTTCAACGCGCTCACGGGGCTGCGCGTGCGCGTGGCCAACTACGCCGGCGTCACGGTCGACGCCCTCGAGGGCGACGTGGCGCTCGCGGCGGGCCCCGTGCGCCTGGTCGACCTGCCCGGCACCTACAGCCTCGTGCCGGGCGCCGCCGACGAGGCGATCGTCGAGCGCGTCCTCCTCGGCCACGGCGCGCCGCCGCCCGACGTCGTGCTCGTCGTGCTCGAGGCCACCAACCTGCGGCGGAACCTGTTCCTGCTGGGCGAGGCCCTCGACCTGGGGCGGCCGACCGTCGTGGCGCTGAACATGGTCGACGAGGCGCGCCGGGCCGGGCTCGACGTGCCGACGCGGCGCCTGGCGGAGCTCACCGGCGTCGAGGTGGTCGAGACGGTGGCCACCACGGGCGAGGGGCTCGACGCGCTGAAGGCCGCCCTCGATCGCGCGCGCCCGCCGGCCGACCGGGCCTGGCGCTTCGCCGAGGCCGACCTCGAGGCGCGCCTCGCGGCGACGCCCGGCCCGAACGCCTGGGAGCGGCTGGCCGGGCTGCGCCAGGCCGACCCCGCCGTGCGCCCGGCCGAGGTGTCCGCGCGCTACGCGTGGATCAACGAGGCGCTGGGCGCGGCGCCGTCGGGGAGCGCGCGCGCGCGCACCGACCGGATCGACGCGGCCCTCCTCCACCCGCTCCTCGGGCCGCTGTTCTTCCTCGGGATCATGGCCGTCGTCTTCCAGGCCGTGTTCGCCGGCGCGCGGCCCCTCATGGAGGCGATCGAGGCGGCGAAGGGCTGGCTGCAGGAGCTCGCGGGCGCCCACCTGCCGGCGGTCCTGGGCGAGCTCGGCGCGAGCCTCGTGCGAGACGGCGTGCTCGGCGGCGTCGGCGCCGTGCTCGTGTTCCTGCCGCAGATCCTCGTCCTGTTCCTGTTCCTCGGCCTGCTCGAGGACACGGGCTACATGGCGCGCGCGGCCTTCCTCGTCGACCGGCCGCTGCGCGCGCTGGGCCTCTCGGGCCGCTCGTTCATCCCGCTCCTGTCGTCGTTCGCCTGCGCGATCCCGGGCGTGCTCGCCACGCGCACGATCCCCGGGCGGAGCGAGCGGCTGCTGGCGGTGTTCCTCGCCCCGCTCATGACCTGCAGCGCGCGGCTGCCGGTCTACGCGCTCCTGATCGCCGCCTTCGTGCCGGCGACGACGGTGCTCGGCCCGCTGGGGCTCCAGGGGCTCCTGCTCCTCGGGCTGTACCTGGCCGGCATGACGGCGGCGGCCCTCCTGGCCCTCGTGATCAGCCGCCGCCGGACCGGCCGCGGCAAGGAGCTCCCGCTCGTGGTCGAGCTCCCGCCCTACCGGCGGCCGGGGCTCCGGGCGGTGCTCCTCAAGCTGCGCGTGCGCGGCGGCGACTTCGTCAAGCGCGCCGGCACGACGATCTTCGTCGTGACGCTGGCGCTGTGGGCGCTGTCGACCTTCCCGCGCGTCGAGCCGCCGGCCGACCTGGGCGCCGAGGAGGCCGCGGCCCACCGGCGGCGCGAGAGCTGGGCCGGCCAGCTCGGGCGCGGGCTCGAGCCGGTCCTGCACCCGCTCGGCTACGACTGGAAGATCGGCGTCGGCCTGATCGCCAGCTTCGCCGCCCGCGAGGTGTTCGTCGGCACCATGGGCGTCGTCTACAGCGTGGGCGAGGACCTCGAGGGCGAGGAGCAGGAGCGGCGCCTGCGCGAGCGCCTGCAGGCGGCCGTGCACGAGGACGGCCCGCGCCGGGGGCAGAAGGTGTTCACCCTGCCGGTCGTCGCCTCGCTCCTCGTGTTCTACGTGTTCGCGCTCCAGTGCGGCGCGACCGTCGCCGTCGTCCGGCGCGAGGCCGGCTCGTGGCGCTTCGCCCTCGGGCAGCTCGCGCTCTTCGGCGCGCTGGCCTACGTGGGCGCCCTCGTCACCTACCAGGGGCTCACGGCGCTGGGGGTCTGACGTCGTCGTCGTCGTCGTCGTCGGGGACCTCCGCGCGCAGGACGGCGATCACCGCGTCCTGCGTCCAGCCGGGGCCGGGGGCGGGGTGCCCCTCGCGCGCGAGGACCGTCGCGATCTCCGCCGGCGTCGCGTGGTCCTGGAGGTCCAGGATCCGCCGCCAGGCCGCCGGCGAGACCTGCTCGAGGTCCAGCGCCGGACCCCGCAGGCGCCGCCACAGGAGCGCGGCGGCCAGGGCTGCGACGGAGCCGGAGAGGGCGGCCCCGACGAGCAGGCCGAGCGTGGCGAGCGGTCGCCCCTGCAGCGGCCGGGGGCCTGGCCAGCTCTTGATCGCGAGCGCTCCGCCGATCGCGCCGAGGAGGAACACGGCGTGCAGGCCGAGGCAGCCGGTCCAGGGCCTTCGAAGGGCGAGCTCGCCCGGGCCGAAGAACGGGCGGACGTCGCGGCGGCCGAGCGTGACCCAGGCCCAGGTGCCGACCAGGCCGAAGAGGACCGACCAGCCGACGAGCTTGCGCGCGCTGCTCGCGTCGCGGGCGACCTCCCCGCCCAGCCACACGACCGCCAGCGCCAGCGGCGGCAGGAGCGCCCGCGCGACGCGGCGGCCCGCCTCGGCCCGGACCAGGATCGACGCGCTCAGGAGGGCGAGGAGCGGGGCCGCGAGCCCGGCCAGGGCCGCCCCGCCGAGGAACGCGAGCGACCCGACGGCCCCCCGCTCGATCGAGACCAGCATGACGACGAGGCCGAAGAGTACGAAGACCGCCGCGCCGGCGAGCCCCCAGAGCCCGACGGCCTCGATCGCGCGCTCGGCGGGCGGCCAGAGCGGACCCAGCGCTCGTCGTAGTCGGCCGCTCATGGACCGGAATGATCGTCGCGCGCCGGGGTGGCCAGCAAGGTCAGCAGCGTGGGCGCGCGCGCCTCAGGCGCTCGCCGGCCGCACGCGCAGCGCGCTCGCCCAGGCCCGCCGGTCGCCGGCCCACGGGCCGCGCCAGGCGTCGAGCAGGTCCTCGGCCGGCGTGCGCCCGGCGCGCGGAGGCGTGCTGCTCGAGCGACGCGAGGAGGTCCGGCGCGCGGGTCTCCGGAGGCCGGCCGCTGCGCGGCGTGCGAGGCCCGCGCGCGCCACGTCGACGAGCGCGCGCGCGACCTCGAGCATGGAGCGCCGCCCGTAGGCGGCGCCGAGCCCGCGGCGGGGGACCTCGACGCGGGCCTTCTCGCGCGCGGCGGCGTCGACGTCGCCGAGCAGGTCGCGGACGGCGGCGCGCGCCTCGGCGTCGTAGAGGAGCCCGCAGAGGAGCGCGGCCGAGCCGACCACGTCGCCCGGCGCCTGGCCGTCGATCGCGCGCAGCTCGACCAGCCCGCGCTTGAGCCGCACGTCCGGGAAGACCGAGTTGAGGTGCACCCACACGTCGGCGGTCGTCAGCGGCGCGCCGTCCGCCCAGGCGCCGACCTCGAGCACGCGGCGGAACGACGCCCCGTGCATGGCCTGGTACTCGCCGTCGACGACGCGGAACATCATGGGCGCGTCGAGCGCCCACTCGACGTAGGCGCGGAGCGGGTCGGCGGCCTCGACGATCCCCGGCGGCTCGCCCTGCCGCGACGGGTCGACGAAGCGCCAGATCTCCGCGCGGAAGGAGAGGAGGCCGCGCTCCTCGCCTCCGTCGAGGGGCGTGCTGGCGAACACCGCCGCCGTGACCGGCGCGAGCAGGTAGCCCAGCCGCAGGAGGTCGCGGGCGTCGTCGCCGTCGCGGTAGTCGATCGTCACCTGGTCGCTGAGCGTGCGGCGCATCATGTGGTGCGCCAGCCGGCCAGCGTCGCCGAGCCCCTGGAAGTAGGCGCGCATGATTCGATAGCGCCCCTTGGGCATCCACGGGACGTCGTCCTGCCGCGCCGGGACCATGCCGCCGGCCACGAGCCACAGGCCCAGGGCGTCGGCGACGGCCGCGAGCCGGCCGAGGCGCGCCCGCGCGGCGGCCTCGAGGGCCACGACGCCCGGCTGCGGCGCGGTCGACAGCTCGAGCTGGCCGCCGGGCTCGAGCGACAGCCGGTGGCCGTCGTCGTGCTCGAGGCCGATCAGCGTCCCGGCCTCGCGGACGGCCGCGTAGCCGCCCTCGCGCTGCAGGGCCTCGAGGAGGGCGCCGATCCCGTCCTCGCCCTCGTAGCGGGCGGGGGCCAGGTCGGCCGCGCGCAGCACGGCCAGCTCGACCTCGTCGCCGACGAGCAGGCGCGCCTCGGACCCGCGGCCGGCGGCCGAGAGCAGGGCGGTGACCTCGTCGGCGGTGCGCGGGACGCCCACCTGCGGTCGTTGGCTGGCCTCCACGATCATGGCACCCCTGCGGCCCGAGTCGCAGGGCCCTGGACGACACGCTAGCACGCGACCTCCGCTCCGACGGCGCCAACGCGGGTCGCCGAGAGCCCATTCCCGTGACGAGCAACCCCGGTCGGGGTCGGAAGATCGGTGCCCACCGCCTGGCTGCTCGTCCACGCCCTCCTCGCGGCGCTCGCGACCGGCCTGCCGCTCGCGGCGTGCCGGCACCCGCGCCGGGCGAAGGCCGGCCTGGGCGTCGGCCTCGTCCTCCTCGGCGGTCAGCTCGCCCTCGTCCGCTGGCCGCGGCTCCTGGCCGCGACCGGCTGGAGCGAGGTCGTCTTCGTGTCGGAGCTCTTCGTCCCCCTGGCGCTCCTGCTCGCGGTCTGCGCCGCCCTCGGCCAGCCGCCCGGACGGCTGCGGGCCCGCACGGCGGCGCTCGGCGCGCCGCTGGTCGTGGCCGCCGGCGCGGCGACGACGCTGCCGTTGCGCCCGCCCGACCTCGCGCTCCTCGACCGGCCGGAGCGGGTGAAGGACGGCGTCGTCCTCCAGTCGGCGCCGTCGACCTGCGCGCCGGCGGCGGCCGCCACGCTCCTGCGCGCGCTGGGCGTCGACGCCGACGAGCGAGGCCTCGCGGCGACCTGCCTCACCCGCCCCGACCGCGGGACGAGCGACCTGGGCCTCTTCCGCGGCCTGGCGCGCGCGGTCCCCGGGCGGCGCGTGCGCTTCGCCTGGCCCGGCGGGCTCGATCGCCTCCCGACCCCGTGCCTCGTGTTCACCGGCCTCGACCCGGCCCGCGTGGACGAGCCCCTGCGCAGCGTCCTGCGCGACGCGTGCGGCTGGGACGAGGGGGTGGTCCACGCGGTCGTGTTCTTCGGGCGACAGGGCGGCGAGGTCGTGATCGGCGACCCGCGGCTGGGGCGCGAACGGTGGCCGGTGGAGCACTTCGAGGCCCTGTGGACCGGGCAGGCGCTGGTGGTCGAGGAGGTGTTACGTTGAGAACGGACACCGACCATGCTCGACCGCGTCGAAATCATGAACTATCGCTGCTTCGCGCACGTGGACGTGCCGCTCCGACCGTTCACGGTGCTGATCGGGCCGAACGACACGGGGAAGAGCAGCTTCCTGAGCGCACTTCGCCTGCTGACAACGGATGGCATGAACACGGGCGACGTGCGCCGTGGCGCCAGGGCGGCGCTAGTGCAAGCTCTCTGGCGCGGGCAGGCCATCACTGCAGAGGTGGCCAGAGGCGAGTCGGAGAGACGGTCGGGCCCTGTGAACGAGGTCTTTCCCACCCGATTGTTCTCCCTGCCCTCGGCCGGCGTCAGCATGACGTCAAAGGGCACCCCCGCCGGCGTGCCGGCGCTCGACCAGACGGGCTCGAACCTCGCGGCGCTCGTCGACTACCTGCTGCGCAAGGATCGCCGTCGGTTCGACGCCTTCGTCGCCGCCATGCGCGCCTTGGTCCCTGGCCTCGAAGAGATCAACATCGAGACCCCCAGCCCCGACACGCGCCAGCTCGAGTTCGTCATCGACGGCGGCCTCAGGATCCCCGGCGACCGCGCCTCCGCCGGCGTCAAGCTGCTCCTGTTCTTCGTGGCCCTCGCGCATCACCCCGAGCTGCCGAAGATCGTCCTCATCGAGGAACCCGCGAACGGCCTGCACCCCAAGCGTATCGCCGACGTCGTCCAGCTCCTCCGCGGCCTGACGACCGGCGCCCTGGGCGGCCCGCCGGCGCAGGTGATCGTCACCACCCACTCGCCGCTCCTCGTCGACGAGCTCGACCTCGAGCAGGACCAGCTCCTCGTCTTCGAGCGGCAGCCCGACGGCGCCCGCACGGCCCGGCCGGTCGACCGCGACCGGCTGCGGCTGTTCCTCGACGAGTTCAAGCTGGGCGAGGTCTGGTTCAACCGCGACGAGGAGGGCCTCGTCGCGCCGGCCGAGCCGCGCCCTTGAGCGCGCCAGTGCCCGTCCTGGTCGTGAGCGACGGCCCGCGCGACGCGGCCATGCTCCCGCCGCTCGTCTCGACGATCCTCGGCGCCGAGGTCCAGGCGGTCGCCGCGCGGGCCTGGTCGAGCGTGGTGCTCAGGCGCGGCGGCGGCTACGACCGGAAGCTCCGCTTCGTCCTGCGCGAGGCGCTCGACCAGGGCGCTCGGGGCGTCGTCGCGACCGTCGACCGCGACCGCGCGCGGCGAGGCAGCCGCCTCGCGGACCTCGTCGCCGGCCGCGACGCCGAGCGGCAGGACCCGCGGTCGCCCGCCGCGCACCTCCCCACGGCGCTCGGCGAGGCGGACCCGCACGCCGAGGCCTGGCTGCTCGACGACCCGAAGGCCGTCCGCGCGGCGCTCGGCCTCGACGGGCGGACCGAGGTCTTGAACGTGCGCCGCGGGAGCCCCAAGGACGCGCTGGACGCGCTCTTCGAGGGCTCGGACGAGCGCCCGCTGGACCTGCTCGCGGCCGTCGCGCGCGAGGTCGACCCCGGCCGGTGCGCCCACGCGCGCGAGACGGAGCTCGAGGCCTTCTGCGACGAGGTCCGGCGCGAGCTGGGCCCGCTCGCCGCGGCGCCGAGTTGACTTCCTCGCCGCTCCGTCTATAACGAACGTTCGTTCACGCGAGCGAGGAGGTCCCCATGCCCGCCAGCGCCGAGGCGACGGCGCGCACCCGCGAGAAGATCCACGAGGCCGCGGTCGCGCTGTTCACCACCCAGGGGTTCCACGGCACGGGCATGCGCGAGATCGCGCAGCGCGCGGGCGTGTCGCTGGGGAACATCTACAACCACCACAGGACGAAGGACGAGCTGTTCGCCGCGCTCCTGCAGGAGTACGAGGCGCGCTACACGGCGCCCGACACGCCGCTGGCCAAGGCCCTGCAGTCGTTCGCCACGCTCGACGACCTCGAGGCGCTGGGCGAGGCCAGCCGGGCCATGGTGCACCGCTTCGCCGACTACATCCGGCTGATCTACGTCGACGTCGTCGAGCTCCAGGGCGAGCACATCCGCCGGCTGTTCGGCGGCATGCGCCGGCGCTACGAGGAGGCGCTCGGGCCGCGGCTCGAGGCCCTGCGCGCGAAGGGCGGCCTGGCCGCCGACGTCGACCCGATCGCCGGGCTCATGACGGCCACGATCTCCTACTTCTACCTGTTCAACATCGAGCACATCTTCGGCGTGCGCCGCCTCTACGGCGGCTCCGACAAGGAGGCGATCGGCCAGATCGCGCGCCTCCTGCGCGACGGGATGCGCCCCCGGTGAGGCGCGCCCTCGTCGTCCTCGTCCCCGTGCTCGCCCTCTCGGCTGGCCTGGCCGCCGCGCAGGAGCGCGGCGTCACCGGCGGCGGCTTCGGTGGCGGCATGGGCGGCGCCAGCGACGCGTCGGGCAGCGGCCCCCCGGCGGTCACG
>JAHBXY010000105.1 GCA_019636275.1 Planctomycetota bacterium
GACCACCCGCACGCCGCCGTCGCAGGGCCGCGCGCGCGCGGCCTGACCACGAACACAGGGCGGAGGGCCGGCGCGCGCCGGCCTCCATTTCCAGGGCACAGGGCGCGCCGGCCGGGCCGGCGCTCCACCGACCGAGACCGAGAAGGGGGAGAGACATGAACCGGGAGTCCGTGAACCAGTCCGCCGAGGGGAAGCGGCGCGACATCCGTCGTGACGAGTCGATCCTGTACGTGGGCATCGACTTCGGCACCTCGCACACCTGCATCTCCGCGAGCAACGGGGTGCGGGAGACCGTCAAGAGCATCGTCGGCTACCCGCGCGACGTCGTCTCGCGCAAGCTGCTGCAGAAGGACGTGCTCTTCGGCGACGACGCGCTCAAGAACCGTCTGGCGCTGAACGTCTACCGCCCGCTGGAGAAGGGCGTCATCAAGTACTCCGAGGCGGCCGGCGCCAGCAACGAGGAGATCATCGGCCACATGGACTCGGCCAAGGCGCTCATCCGCCACGCGGTCGAGCTCGCCCGGCCGAAGCCGGGGCAGCTCGTCTACGGCGTGGTCGGCTGCCCGGCGCAGGCGTCGATCCACAACAAGCAGTCGATCCTCGAGGCGGCGCGCGAGTCGCTCGACTCGGTCGTGATCTGCAGCGAGCCGTTCGCCGTGGCCTACGGCCTCGAGCGCCTGCACGACTGCCTGGTGATCGACATCGGCGCCGGCACGACCGACCTGTGCCGCATGAAGGGCTCGATGCCCGACGAGGAGGACCAGGTCACGCTGACCTACGCCGGCGACTTCCTCGACCGCGAGCTGTTCGAGCTGTTCAAGGGCCGCTGCCCCGAGGCGCAGTTCACGCTCAACATGGTGCGCGAGGTCAAGGAGAAGCACGCGTTCGTCACCGAGGCGGCCGAGCCGGTGATCGTCGAGTTCCCGGTGCGCGGCAAGCCGCAGGCGTTCGACGTCACGGCCGAGGTGCGCAAGGGCTGCCGGCGGATCATCGGGCCGATCGTCGAGGCGGTCGACCGGCTGGTCTCGACGTTCGACCCCGAGTTCCAGGAGCGCCTGCGCGGCAACGTGCTGCTGGCCGGCGGCGGCAGCCGCATCCACGGCCTCGACAAGGCGGTCGAGGAGGCGCTCGAGCCCTTCGGCGGCGGCAAGGTCCGCTCGGTCGAGGAGCCGGTGTTCGCCGGCGCCAACGGGGCGCTCAAGATCGCCTACGACATGCCGACCGAGGCCTGGGAGCAGCTGCGCTAGCCCGTGAAGGTCCTGGGCTACGCGCGGACCTCCTGGCAGGAGCAGGTCCAGGCGCGCTACCCGTCCGTGGCCGAGCAGGAGCAGGCGATCCGCGCCTTCGCGGCGCGGGTCGGCCTGCCGCTCGAGGCGGTGCACAGCGACACGGGGCTCGGCCCCGCGCAGGGCACCGTCAGCGGCCTCGTGACGATCCTGGATACGATGGAGGAGGACTGGGAGGCGGTGCTCGTCACGACGCCGTGCCGCCTCGACGTCCCGACCGTGAGCTTCTGCGCCCGCGAGGAGCTGGAGCTCAACGGCAAGAAGGTGGTGGTCGTCAGCGAGGCGGCCGCGCGCCTGCTCGAGGCGGCCCGGGCCGCCGCCCCTCGGCGCCCCGCGCCGCCGCGGCGCGCGAGGGCGCCGAGGCCTCGCGCCGGCGGGTCGTCGCCGAGCGGCTCCTCCGGGGCCGCGAGGCGGGCGCCCGCGCCGGCAAGCACCAGAGCGGGCCGGCGCCCTACGGCTACCGGCGCGACTACTCGCAGCGGTCCACGCAGGGCGTCCTCCTCGTCCCCGACGAGGAGGAGGGGCAGGTGGTGCAGCTCATCTTCCGCGAGTACCTGCGGCTGCGCAGCATGAAGCGGCTCATCAAGCTGCTCGACGAGCGGGGGCTGCGCACCCGCCGCGGCAAGCGGTGGTCGCGGGCCGGCGTGTCGTGGATCCTCAAGAACGACACGTACGTGGGCCGGGTGCACTTCGGCGAGATCCGCGCCAAGGGGCGCCACGACTCGCTCGTGCCGCCGATCCTCTTCAACAAGGTCCAGAAGCTGATCCGGCTGAACAACAAGCGCAACCGGAGCGGCGAGGACGACGAGGGGGAGGACGAGGTGCTCGTCGCGGCGGCGGTCGAGGCGGAGGACGACGCGCTCGACCTCGACGCGCTCGACCTCGACCCCGACGGGAGCGAGGAGCGGCAGCTCGTCCACCGCTGACACGACTCGAAGAGGAGGAGAATCGAACCGCCAGGACGCGTCTTGGCGGTTCAGTCTTCCTTCTTGGCCGGAAGGAGCCCGACACGGGCACGTTCCTGGCTGTTCCGGGGCCGCGGCCGCCGATCACACCTGCAAGAGCTCCCACGCCCGCTCGAGCACGGGGCGCAGGTTCTTGAACGCGACCTGCGCGATCGCCCGCGGGCCCGGCCACCACTCCACCGACACGATCCCCTCCTCCCGCCGCGGGCTGAACTGCGGCGCGCCGTCGGGGCAGCGGAGGAGGAAGTAGTGGACCGTCTTGAAGATCATCCGCCCCTCGGGGGTGCGGAACACGTAGTGGTTCGTGGAGAGGGCCGCGTCGACGACGAGGTCCTCGGCGATCCCCAGCTCCTCGCGCACCTCGCGCACGGCGGCCTGCTCGGGCGTCTCGCCCGGCTCGAGCTTGCCCTTGGGGAGCTCGAGCCGGCCCTCGGCGCCCCAGCGGCCGCTGCGGCGCCGGCGGCGGGTGCGGCGCGGGCCGGTGCGGCGCTCGATGCCGTCGGGCGGCGCCCCCTCGCGCTGACGCCGGTCGGGGCCGCGCCGGTCGGCGCCGGCGCGCGCGTCCTCGAACTCGCCCGACGGCAGCTCGTCGTCGTCGTCCTCGGGCCCGGCCTCGGGTTCGGCGAGGTCGTCGGGGGCGGCGGCCGGCTGCTCGCCGAGCGCCTGCGCGCGCGGCAGCGTGCGGATCAGGGCGAACTCCGCGTCGTCGCCGCGCCCGCGGGCGAGCACGCCGCCGGCGGAGACCTGCCGCTCGAAGCCGTGGCGCTGCGAGAGGAGGAAGCGCAGCGGCACGCGCGCGGCCAGGTGCGTGCCCGTCTCGCCGGCGGCGAAGACGGTCCCCTGCCGGATGGCGCGCTCGGCGTCGACGATCACCACCTCGCGCCCGGGGTCGACGCCCAGGGCGGCCGCCTCATCGGCGTGCAGGGTGAGGAGCGTGCCGTCGTGGCCCTCGAGGTAGCCCTGCCCCTCGGCCTGCTCGAGGTCGGCCGCCTCGACGCCGACGAACAGGAACCCCGGCGTGGGCGCCGGCGCCTCGAGGTCGTCGGTCGCGTCCACGCCGACGACGGTGTGGCCGCCGCGGGCGCGGATCCGCCCGCTCCGCAGCTCGAAGCGGCCGTGCCCCTCGCCGAGCGCCAGGCGCTCGAGGTCGCTGCGCCCGATCTTGCCGGGGAGGCGGCGGTGGGCGTTGACCTGCGCCACGACGTCGTCGAGGTCCGCCCAGCCCTCGGCGTCGAGCGTCAGCCCGAGCGCGTCGGGGCGGTGGCGGAGGGCGAAGGCCAGGAGCTTGCTCAACCGGACCGGGTCGACGCTCTCGGCGTGGTCGTGAGGGTCCACGGAGTTTCCACCGTGACTATAGCAGCGTCACCGACGGCCGTGCCGGCTCAGCGCGCCCCCTTGGGGGCCGGCGCCACGTAGGGCGCGTCCTCGCCCTCGTCGTCGTCCTCTTCCATCTCCGCGAACCCCTCCCATGCCGCGGCCATGGCCTCGTTGAAGCGGCGCTGGGACTCCTCCTCCTCGCGCCGGCGCTCGAGCGGGCCGGCGGGGTTGAAGCCCACCCGGAACGAGACGGGCGCCAGGGCCAGCCCCAGCTCCAGCGCGATCGGCCCCGGGGCCGGGGCCCCGCCGAGGAGCGCCGGGAGCAGGCCGAAGCAGTCGTGCTCGTCCTCCCCGTCCGACCAGCGGGTCGTGCAGGCGTGGAAGGGCCCGAGGACGGTGTAGTCCCCCTCGCTCGGGCCGCGCCCGTAGTTCGGGCCGAACTCGTCGTAGCGGCCCAGGAGCAGCCCCGCATGCGCGAGCCCGAAGACCTGCACGTCGGCCCCCAGGCCGAAGCCCAGGCCGACCTGCGCGCGGAACATCGAGCAGCCGGAGAGGAGGAGCGCGAGGGGGAGGAGAAGGCGGGTCATCATCGCGTGCGACCCTACGGAATCACCGGCCGGCGGGCCACGCCGAGCGCGGGGGAGTCGGTCACACGAGCCCCACGGGCTCGACCAGACGCTCGCGCGGGTCGCCGTAGTGCACGAACGCCGCCGCGTGCAGCGGGTCGTCGGGCGCGAACGCGGCGCGGGCCTCGACCAGGGCCTCGCCGAGCGTGCGGCCCAGGGCCAGCGCCTCGTAGAGGTGCAGGGCGAAGCGCTCGGCCGCGGCGTCCTCGACCTCCCACAGCGCCGCGACGACGTTGCGCGCCCCGCCGAGCAGGAGCGCGCGGGCCAGCGGCAGGTCGTCGCCGTGGCCGCACGAGCTGGTGACGACGAGCCGCGCGCCCAGGCGCGCGGCGAGGAGGTCGTCGGCCGTGACCACCTCGCCCGAGGGCAGCGCCCAGCGCCCGCCGTCGGGCCCCGCGCGCGTGTGCCCGCACCAGTGGACGAGGCCCGCCCGCGGCAGGGCCTCGAGCACGGCGCGGCGCGTGGCCCGCGGCCCGGCGAGCAGCCGCAGCCCGAGGCGGTCGCCGGCGCGCCGCCAGAGGAGGTCGAGGAGGCGCCCTGCCTCGCGGGCCGCGTGCGGCAGGTCGGCGCCGCCTGGCAGGAGCAGGCCCTCGAGGCGGCCCGGCCGGGGGGCGGGCGCCTCGGGCGCGGCGCCGGTCCGCTCGACGATGAGGCGGCGCGAGACGCTCGTGCGCTCGCCGAGGGCGCCCTCGCCGTCGCGGGCCAGCTCGAAGGGCAGCCCGGCCAGGTCCTCGTCGAGGGCCAGGACGAGCGGCCGCGGCGCCTCGCGGGCGGCGCGGGCCAGGACCTCCCCGGGCACGAGGCGGCCCAGGCGCGCGCCGAGCGCCTCGAGCGCCGCGCGCGCGTCGACCAGGCGCCGGGCGCCCGCGCCGCGCAGGCCGTGAACGAGGGCGCGCACCTCGGCCTCGTCGTCGGCCGTCAGGGGGCGCGCGGCGGCGTGAGCCAGCGGCGAGGGGTCGTCGAAGGTCCAGGCCAGCGCGCCCGGGCGGCGCTGGACGCGCAGGCGCAGCGGCTCGCTGGCGGCGGCGGCGCGGGCGGCCGCCGCCTCGAAGAAGGCCAGGAAGGACTCGGGGTCGAGGAGGGCCACGACGACGCGCCGCAGCGGCGTGCGCTCGCGCAGCCCGGCGACGATCTCCTCGACCATGGCCTGGCTGGCGGCCTCGCGCGGCACGGCCGCCGCGCGCACGCCGAAGGCCGGGAAGGCCAGCGAGCGCAGGCCCAGGCCGGCCGCCAGGCGCATGGCCGAGCGCACCGCCTCGCGCAGGACCTCGAGCGAGCTCTCGTGGCCCGCCTCCGTACGCACGACGGTCGCGGCGTGGATCACCCAGCGGCAGGGCAGGCGGCGCGCCGGCGTGACGACCGCGCGCCCGGGCTCGACCGGCCCCAGGCGCGCCAGGTCGCGCGCCAGGTCCTCGCCCTCGAGGCGCCGGATCGCCGCCGAGACGCTCGGGCCGTCGGGCCGGTCCATGACGAGGTCGCTGTTCTCGCTGCTGACGATCGCGTCGACCGCCAGGCGCGTGATGTCGGCGCGGGCGAGCTCGAGCGTGCGGCCGAGGACGTCGTAGGCGCGCTGCACGGAGCGAGTCTACACCCGCGCGCCGCCCCCCTCGTCCCCCGCCCTCGTCCCCCGCCCTCGTCCCCCGCCCTCGTCCCCCGCCCTCGTCCCCCGCCCTTGTCCCCCCCTCTTGTCGATGGTCGCCCATGGCCCCACACTCATCGGCCGTGAAGACCCTCCCCGCCCTGCTCCTCCTCGCCGCCGCCGCCGCGCCCTGCTCCGCCGCCGGCGAGGTCGCGCCCGTGGCCACGCACGTCGTGACCACCGGCGCCCGCACCCTGCGCCGCTGCCCGCTCAAGCGCGTGATCACCTCGCCCGAGGGCTGGGCGCGGGTCACCGAGGGCCTCGAGGGGGCGCCGCCGGCCCCGGACTTCGACGCGCACGTGGCCGTGCTCGTCGTGGCCGACGACACCGGCGGGGCCAGCTCGCGCCTCGGCGGCGTGCGCCTGCGCGACGACGGCGCGCTCGAGGTCGAGCTCCTGCGCGAGGAGCCCGGGCGGCTGACGCCCGGGGCGGAGCCGCTCCTGCGCTGCTTCTTCCTCGTCGTGCCGCCGTTCCCCGGCGGCGTGCACCTCGCCCACAGGACGCTGATCGCCGTCGACGGCTCGGGGTCGATCACGCTGGCGTCGCCCGCGTCGCCCGACGACCGGGACCTGGCGAAGCTCCCGTCGCTCGGCCCCGACCTGCGCCTGACCTACGCCATGGCCGACGGCTCGCGCGCGCCCGCGGGCGTGCAGCTCCGCGTCGAGACGCGCTTCAGCCGCGACGACCTGACCGGCCGGTCGGTCGACGCGCCGTTCCCGCCCGAGGGGGTGACCGACGTCCTGCCGCGCTTCCGCGACGGCGTGCGATACACGTTCTGGGCCCACGCGCCGGGCCTGCGCAGCCGGCGCTCGCTCGTCCTCGACCGGCCGCCGCCCGACGGCCCCGACGGCAACCCGCGACCCGTGACCTACCGCTTCCTGCTCGAGCCCGTCCCCGGCGGGCGCCGGTGAGCGCGCCGCCGCCGGTCGTCACCCTCAAGGGGACGCTCTCCTCGCCGCACCCGTGGGTGTGGCGCACGCGCATCGACCAGCGCAGCGCGCCGCGGAGCCTCCCGGCGGGCGCCGAGGTGCGCGTCGTCGACGGCGAGGGCAACGCGATCGGCCGCGCGGTGTGGCACCCGCGGGCGACCATCGCCCTGCGCCTGCTCACGAGCGACCCCGACGAGGCGCTCGACGAGGCCTTCTTCGTCCGGCGCCTGACCCGGGCGCTGGCCCTGCGGCGCGACGTCCTGCGCCTCGACGAGGTCACGGACGCCTTCCGCCTGGCGCACGCCGAGGCCGACGGCCTCTCGGGCCTGATCGTCGACGTGCTCGGGCAGGTCGTCGTGGCCGAGGTCTTCGGCGCCGGCATGGCGCGGCTCGAGCCCGCCTTCCGCGCCGCGCTGGCCGAGGTCCTCCCGGGCCGGCGCCTGGTCGTGCAGCAGAACGACCGCGCCGCCGGGATCGAGGGCTTCGGCATCCGCCCGCGCAAGGACGACCCGGCCGAGGTCGAGGTGCGCGAGCACGGCGTCCGCTACAAGGTCGACCTGCGCGAGGGGCACAAGACGGGCTTCTTCTGCGACCAGCGCGACAACCGCGCCTACCTCGCCGCGCTCTGCCGCGGCCGCGCCGTGTGGGACCTGCACACCTACTCGGGCGGCTTCGCGCTCAACGCGGCCCTGCGCGGCGAGGCGCGGCAGGTCACGGGCGTCGACCTCGACGAGAAGGCTGTGGCCATGGCGCAGCGCAACGCCAAGCTGAACCAGGTCGCCGGGCAGGTGCGCTTCTCGCAGGCCGACGCCTTCGCCTACCTGCGCGACCTCGCGCGCACGGGCCAGCGCCCCGAGGTCCTGGTCCTCGACCCGCCCAAGCTCGCGCGTGACAGGAACGAGAAGGAGGAGGCCCTGCGCGCCTACGGCGACCTCAACCGCCTGGGCCTCGAGGCAATCGCCGACGACGGGATCCTGCTCACCTGCTCCTGCTCGGGCGTGATCGACGAGGCGGACCTCCTCGACGTGTTGCGCCGGGCCGCCGCCAGGGCGCGGCGCGAGGTGACGATCCTCCGCCAGACCGGCGCGGCGCCGGACCACCCGGTGGCCCTGCACATCCCGGAGAGCCGCTACCTGAAGGCGGTCTTCGCGCGCGTGCGCTACCTGTGAACGACGGCTGCGGCGGCGGACGCCGGACGAAGGGGCGCGCGCGCGGGTCGTAGGATCAGGCGATCGATTCGACCCGCGCGCGCGCCGCCTCGCCTCGGCCTCCGCTGCCTCGCCTCGGCCTCCGCTCCACCCGTGTGGCCCGAGCGGCGAGCGCCCGGGTGGCGGCTGCCGGCGCGCAGCGGAGCGACTACGCCTTCTGCGCCTTCGCCTCGAGCGCGTCGATCGCCTCGTTCCAGTGGTCCTGGTCGCCGCGCACGGCGGCCTTGACGCGCTTGACGTACTGCCGGCGCGCCGTCTCCAGCTCGCCCGCGAAGTTCACGCGGAACGCCTTGGACTTGAGCGCGGCCTTCGCCCGGGCCTCGTCCTCGTTGACGATGTCGTCGAGGAGCGCGTCGACGAGGCGGCGCGCGCGCTTGTGGTCGTCGGGCGTGACGGGCTCGGCCGGCTCGCCGTCGCCGCCGCCCGCCTCGCGCGCCTTCTTCAGGTCCGCCTCGAGGCCGGCCACCCGCGCCTCGGCGGCGCCGGCGCGGCCCTCGGCGTCGGCGACGCGGCCCTCGGCGTCGGCGGCGCGCTGCTCGGCCCTGGCCGCGCGCTCCTCGAGGGCCCGGACCTGCTCCTCGAGCGCGGCCAGCTTGCCGTCGTCCTGCGCCGGGGCGGCCTCGGCCGCGGGCGCCGGCGCGGCCCCGGCGCCGTCGGCCAGCTGCCGCTCCAGCTCGCGCACGCGCGCCTCGGCCTGGTCGGCGCGCAGCTCGGCCGAGGCCTTGGCCTCGAGCGCCCGGGCCTCGGCCTCGAGGGCGGCGTCGGCCGCGGCGCGCTCGAGCCCGCCGGCCTGGCTCTGCTCGGCCTCGAGCTCCTGCAGGCGCTTGCGCACATGCTTGAGCTCGGCCGCGAGCTGGCCCGTGCGCTCGGTGACCTGCGCCGTGATCAGCGCGTCGAGCTCGTCGAGGGCCAGGACCGAGACCGCCTCGACCTCGTCCTTGCGCAGGTGGTCGAGCGTGAAGCGCTTGGTGGTCTTCTCCAGAAGGCGCATCGGGTCCATGGCCCACCCCTCCCCGGGCGTGGGCTCAGTGTGGAGGAAGCCCCGGCCGAGTCAAGGGCAGGGGCGTCAGTGCCCGTGGTCGTGACCGTCGTCGCCGTGCGAGTGGTGGTCGACCTCGCCCATGGCGTCGCGCTCCGCCTTGTAGGCCCGCCAGGCGGCCTGCGCGGCCGGGGGCAGCGGGCTCAGGGCCGAGAGCGCGCGCCAGGCGTTCTCGCGCACCGACGCGTCCTCGTCGCGCCGGCCCAGGACGCCGGCCAGGGCCTCGACGACCTCGGGCGAGCGGCGGCGAGCCATCTCCAGGCCGAACGCGGCGCCGCCGCGCACCTCGGGCGACGGGTCGCGGGTGAGCGCCTCGAGCAGCGGCCGCAGCTCGGCCTCGCTGCGCGCCCACGAGCCGAGGTCCACCGCCGCGCGGCGGCGCAGCTCGTGGTCGCGGTCGCGGGCGACGATCGTCGAGAGCGTGCTCACGACGCCGGCGGCCTCCTCGACCGAGGCGCCGGCGGGCTCGGGGATCGCCCGCAGGGCGGCGCGCCGCAGCTCGATGTCCTGCTCGCCCGCGAGCACGTCGAGCGCCACCTGGCGCGCCTCCGGCGTGTCCATGGCGTCGAGCACGTCGAGGGCGGCCAGCCGGCGCGCCGGCGAGACGTCGCGGCGCGCCACCTCGAGCGCCACCTGCTCCACGGCCGGGTGGCGCAGCCGGCCGAGGATCGCGGCCAGGGCCTCGAGGTCGCCCACCTCGCCCAGCCCGCGGAAGGCCTCGAGCGCCCGGGCCAGGGCCGACGGGTCACCCAGGAGGAGCTGCTCCAGCTCGCCCGCGGCGAGGAGCGCGGCCTCGGCCACGTGGTGGTCGTCGGGGGCGGCGCGGACGGCGCGCGCCGACGCGAGGACCCGGTCGAGGCCGGCGTCGACCACGGCCGGGTCGACCGGGCCGGGGGCGTCCGACGCGGCCGGCGGTCCCGAGGCCCCGCGGCCCGTCGGCCGCGGCGTGGCGTGATCGTGCCCGGCGTGCGTCGCGGGCGTCGTCCGCGGGCCGGCGGTCGGCGTGGCGGGCGTGGTCCGCGGCCCACCGTGCGCGTGCCCAGCCTCGTCGGGCGCCGTGGCCCGGCCCGCGACGAAACCAAGGCCGAACGCCCCTGCCACGGCCACGGCCGCGACGAGGGGCGCCTTGCTCTCGGAGGTCTTCTTGCTCTCGGAGGTCTTCTTGCTCACGGTCGGCCCCCGTGCTGCGGCGGAAGACCGCCATGACACCACGCGCTCAGCGGATGCGCACGTGGAAGTGATTGTCGTGGTTCGGCCACCGCTGGGTGCCGGCGATCGTCGTGTCGTTGAAGAAGACGTGCGTGGTCGACAGCTCGCGGCGATACATGCCGATCAGGGTCGAGGTGCGCGCGCGGCTGTAGGTCGACATGAAGCGGGTCACCGGCCCCTCGCCGCTCGTGCGCACCGGGCGCACGTCGACGTCGACGCCCTTCTGGTGGCTGGCGTGGCCCGAAATCCGCCCGCCGTTCATGGCGCTGATGTCGCCCACGCCCATGCGCGGGGCGCTGCGCTGCTCGGTCGACCAGCGGCGGGCGATGCGCTCGATCCCGTAGACCATGGCCGGCTTGCCCCAGCGGCGGCCCGCGACGGCGTAGCTGTAGAAGCCGGGGCCCGAGGCGGCGAGCTGGATGAAGCCGGCGCGCGAGGTCGGACGCGAGGTCGACGGCGGCGGCGTGGGGGCCGGCGCGGGCGCGGGGGCGGGCGCGGGCGCGGGCGCGGGCGCGGGGTTCGTCGTCGAGCCCGACGCGGCGAGGTAGTCGCCGTGGACCCAGGCGTCCTGGCCCTGGTAGTTGATCTGGCGCCAGGCGCCCTGGCTGCCGCGGACGGCGACCTGCGCCCCGCGCGGGAGGGTGCCCAGGGCGCGGAAGCGGGTGTCGGCGCCCGTGCGCACGTTGAGGCTGCTGGCGGTAACCGACATCACCTGCGCCGACGACGCGCGCAGGTAGTCGCCGTGCGACCAGCCGGTCGTGGCGCCGAACTGGATGCGCGCCCAGACGCCCGAGCGCGCGACGACGGCGTAGACCTGGCCCTGGCGGGCCTGCCCCAGCACGCGGTCGCCGGTGCTCGGGCCCGAGCGGACGTTGAGCGCGCTCGCCGTCACCTCGACCGCGCCCTGCGCGCGGGCGTCGCCCGCGAAGGCGGTCAGGGCTGCCAGGGTCGCGCCGAGCACGGTGCAGGTCTGCGTGGGCCGGTCGAACATGACAACCTCCTGGCGGGCTGGCTTCCGTTCGCTTCTGCTGGGTGTAGCCGGCAGGGTGAGCGGGTCGTGCACAGCTCTCGGAGATTTTCTTCAGCGAGCTCCTGCGCCTCGGCATCGCGTGCCGGCAAGCGTTTATGCATTTCAGACTTGACGCGTCGTGTCGTATGCGAGTCACGCGACGCGTCATGGCGTGCTAGCCCTTCGGAATCGACACCGGGTGAGCGCGAACGCTCACCTCGACCAGGCCCTGAGCAGGGCTCCGGAAACGACGCGGGCCCGGACGTCGCCGCCCGGGCCCACGAGAGTCCGTCGCGCTCGCGACCGACTACTGGATCTGCGTGTAGGTGCCGCCGTTCTGGGCGGCCAGGTCCAGCATGAACTTGCCCAGGCCGCCGCCGCCGGCGCGCCGCCCGCCGGCGCGCGAGCCGCCGCCACCGCCGCCGCCCACGTCGTCGCCCATCTCGAACCCGAAGGTGTCGATGCGCAGACGGCGGAACCGGTTGAGCGCCTGGACCTCCTTGAGGATCTCGTCGGTGCTCATGCTGGCGTTATTCGAGCGGTGGACCTCGGTGGGCATGCCGTCGGAGAGGAGGACGATCGTGTCGATCCCCTCGATCTCGAAGGCCGCCTTGAGCGCGTTGAAGGTGAACGTGGACCCGTTGGCCTTGAGGTTCGAGACCCACTCCTTGGCCTCGGCCTTCGTCCGGCTGTTGGCCTGCACGATCCGCGGCTTGAACGCCTTGAGCCACTCGAAGCCGCCGAGGGTCCAGGGCAGGGGCCCGTCGGTGGGCGTGCCCTGGGGCAGGACGACGCCCGCGCCGCTCTGGTAGAGGATCCCGCTGTAGGCCAGCATCGCGAAGCGGCAGTCGTCCGGCAGGGCCTCGATCACGGCCAGGAGCTGCTGCTTGGCGCGCTCCATGCGGACGCGGCTCTCGCCGGGGGCGACCTCGACGCCGCGCGGCGGCGGGTCGGCGGCCTCCATGGAGCCGGAGACGTCGATCACGAAGGCGATGCGGTTCGAGCGGATCTCGCTGCCGAAGAAGCGCGGCCGCGCCCGCTCGCCGGTGCCGCCCGCGACGCGGGGGGCCTCGCCGCCCGTGCGCGGGCGGAAGCTGGCCTTGCGCGGCTCCCAGAAGTTGCGCCAGTCGGCCGCCTTCGCGAACGCCTCGCCGGTGATGTGCGTGAGCGCCTCGCGGGCCGAGTTGATGAGCAGCCCCTCGGCGTCGCGCCCGGACTCGTGCTTGGCGACGAGGTCGATCAGGGCGTCGACCGCCTGGATCGCCTTGCGCTTCTTGGCCGCGCCGATCGCCGCCCGCAGGACCTCCTCGGTCCGGTCGCCCAGGGCCGCCGCGATCCCGGCCGCCGAGCGGTCGCAGGTGCGCTCGGCGATCGCGTCGACGAGCAGGATCCGCACCATGGGGTTGCGGTCCTTGCCCACCTTGTCGACGAGGGCGTCGACGGCCTCGGGCGTCTCCATGCCCGCGATCGCGTCGCGCGCCGCCTCGTAGACCGCCATGTCGGGGATGCGCACGGCGAGGTCGGAGATGAACGCGATCGCGCGGTCGGAGTCGTCGCGCGCCAGCTCGCGCAGGCGCGACGCGACCTCGCTGTTGGCGCCGCGGGCCGCGGCCTTCTGCGCCTCCTTCTTGAGGTCGTTGAAGTCCTTGTTGCTCATCGTCGGCGCGGCCTGCACGAGCCCGGCGAGGCAGGCGAGCAGGACGAGCGAGTGGGTGGCGTTGCGCATGCGACGACCTCCTCCTGGTGCGAGGTGGAAGATAGCGGCCGCCGCGCGGCGCCCGTGTCAGCGCGTCGTAAAAGCCCCCGGCGGAAATCGTCATAACCATGTCCAGGCGAGCGGCTTGAGCGCATTCCACTTCCGGGAAGCCGTCGCGCCGACCGCGTCAACTCCTTCGACGACGGGAGGCTCGGCCGACGCATCGAGGCGGCATCCGGGTTACCCTTGGCGGCCCCGACGAGGTCCTCCGTGAAGCAGTTCTTCCCCCGGCTGGCCGCGCTCGTCGCGCGGCTGCTCGAGCTCTCGCCCGCCGACGTCGAGCCGCTGCTCGCCACGCCCAAGCACCCCGACCACGGCGACGTGGCCCTGCCCTGCTTCGCGCTGGCGACGAAGCTGGGCAGGAAGGGCAAGGACGCCGCGCCGGCGCTGGCGGCCGAGGTGGCGGCGAAGACCGGGCAGGGCGAGCCGCTCGTGCGCGCCGTCGAGGCGGCCGGGCCGTTCGTCAACTTCCGCCTGGCGCCCGAGGTCGTCGCGCGCGAGGTGCTCGAGGCGGCCTGGTCGGTCGCGCGCTACGGCGGCTCCGACGCCGGCGCTGGCAAGACGGTCGTCATCGACTTCTCGAGCCCGAACATCGCCAAGCCGTTCCACCTGGGGCACCTGCGCTCGACGGTCATCGGGTGGTCGCTGCGGCAGATCTTCCGCGCGCGCGGCTACACGGTCGTCGGCGTCAACCACCTCGGCGACTGGGGCACGCAGTTCGGCCTCATGATCGCCGCCTGGAAGCGCTGGGGCGACGAGGCGCAGCGGCGGATCGACGCGGGCGAGGACGAGATCGACGTCTTCGTCGACCTCTACGTGCGGATCAACGGGCTGAAGAAGCAGGACCCGCAGGTGGCCGAGGAGGGCCGCGGCTGGTTCCGGCGGCTCGAGGCGGGCGACGACGAGGCGCGGGCGCTGTGGCGCTTCTTCGTCGACAAGAGCAAGGCCGAGTTCGCGCGCATCTACGAGGTGCTCGGGATCACGCACGAGAGCGACGCCGGCGAGGCGTTCTACAACGACAAGATGCCGGCGACCGTCGCCATGCTCGAGCGCACGGGGCTCCTCGTCGAGGGCAAGAGCCGCCTCGAGCAGGTCGAGGACGCGCGCGGCGCGCTCGAGCGCCTCCTGGCGGCGATCGACCGCCTCGAGGGCGAGGTCGCGGCGGCTACCGACGAGAAGGAGCGGAAGGCGAAGCAGAAGGACCTCGACAAGGCGAAGGGCAAGAAGGGCGACCTGGCGAAGCGCGTGCAGGCGCTCGAGGCGCAGGTCGCGGCGCCGGTGGGCGAGGACGCGGGCGACGACGACGACGAGGGCGCCGGCCCCGCCGACCGGCGGCCGCGGGGCGTGCTCGTGGACCTCGGCAACAAGAAGGAGCCGTTCTTCGCCATCCTGCTCAAGGCCGACGGCGGCACAACCTACACGACGCGCGACCTGACGGCCGTGCGGTACCGCGCCGAGACCTACCGGCCCGAGCAGATCCTCTACGTGGTCGGCAACACGCAGCGCGACCACTTCGTGCCCTGGTTCAAGATCGTCGAGAAGCTGGCCGAGAAGGGCGAGGGCTGGGCGCAGGGGCTGCGCCTCGAGCACGTGGGCTTCGGCAACTACCTGGGGATGAGCACGCGCAAGGGCACGGCCGTGTTCCTCGACGAGGTGCTCGAGCGCGCCCGCGCGGCCGCGCGCACGGCGGCCGAGTCGGCGGAGAAGAAGATCCAGCTCAACGACGAGCAGCGCGAGCGCGTGGCCCGGGCGATCGGCACCGGAGCGATCAAGTTCTTCGACCTCAAGGGCAACCGCACGAACGACATCGACCTGTCGCCCCTCACGGACGCCGGGGGGCAGCCGGATGCAGGCATTGCCTGGGATCGGCTGCTGAACCTCAAAGGGGACAGCGGGCCGTACCTCCAGTTCGCGCACGCCCGCCTGGCCGGGATCCTGCGCCGGAGCGAGCAGCCGATCGCCGCCGACGGCGTCGACTGGGCGCTGCTCGGCGACCCCGAGGCGCAGGCGCTGATCAAGACGATCGCCGACTTCCCCGACCGCGTGCGGCAGGCGGCCGACGAGTACGAGCCCAGCCTGATCTCGCGCTACCTGCTCGACCTCGCCCAGCGGATCCACGTGTTCCTGCACGAGCGGCGCGTGCTCGAGCCCCGGCCCGAGGAGGGCGACGTGGCCGCCGTGCGGCGCGCCCGGCTGCTGCTGGTGGGCGCGGCGAAGAAGGTGCTCGCCGAGGCGCTCGACCTGCTCGGGATCGAGGCGGTGGAGCAGATGTGAGCGTGTTGGCCGCCGCACCGTTCAACCGCGACCTCCCGACCCCGTCCTGGCACCTCCTCGGTCCATGGTCACGGGAGGAACGGAGCGACGAGCGAGGCGAGGCTGCGGAGGCCGAGGCGAGGCGGCGCGCGCGCGGCCGATACCGATCGCCGGATCCTATCGGCCGCGCGCGCGCCGCATCGCCCGGCATCCGCGGCCGCAGCCGTCGATGAATCGTACCCGCCTCGCGCCCTCGCCCACGGGCGCCCTGCACCTCGGCAACGCGCGCACGTTCCTGCTCACGTGGCTGTGGGCGCGCGCGCGGGGGGCCGAGGTCGTGATGCGCGTCGAGGACCTCGACGGCCCGCGCGTGAAGCGGGGCGCCGTCGAGGAGGCGCTCGAGGACCTGCGCTGGCTGGGGCTCGACTGGGACGGCGAGGTCCTCTTCCAGTCGCCCCGGGCGGCGGTCTACGAGGACGCGCTCGCCCGCCTGCGCGCGGCCGGGCGGGTCTACCCGTGCGTGTGCACGCGCCAGGAGATCGAGGCGGCGGCGTCGGCGCCCAACGAGGGCGACGAGGGCCCGCCCTACCCGGGGACCTGCCGCGGGCGCTTCGCCTCGGCGGACGACGCCGAGCGGGCCACCGGCCGGACGCCGGCGTGGCGCTTCCGGGTCGACGAGGCCGCGCGGGCGTTCGACGACGGGGTGCTCGGCCTCGTCACGCGCGACCTCGCGCGCGACGGCGGCGACTTCGTCGTGGCCAAGAAGACGGGCGAGGCCGCCTACCAGCTCGCCGTGGTCGTCGACGACGCGGCGCAGGGCGTGACCGACGTCATCCGCGGCGACGACCTCGTGCCGTCGACGCCCCGGCAGCTCCTCCTGTTCGAGGCGCTCGGCCTGCCGGCGCCGCGCTTCGCGCACCTGCCGCTGGTGCGCGGCGAAGACGGCCGCCGTCTGGCCAAGCGCCACGGCGACACGCGCCTGTCGCACTACCGCGCCCTCGGCGTGCGGCCCGAGCGCGTGGTCGGCCTGCTCGCCGCGTGGAGCGGCCTCGGCGCGCGCGCCGCAGTCGCCGCGCGCGACCTCGTCGGTGACTTCGACCTCGCGCGCCTGCCGCGGGGCGACGTCACCTTCCACGCCGCGGACGACCGCTGGCTGCTGGGCGCCGGTTAGGATCGCGCGCCGTGAACACGCACACGACGCTCGACACGCTCCTCGCGGCCCTCGACGCGCTCGAGGCCCTGCGCGGCGGGCCCGCCTGGGTCGCGACCGACGCGGACGGCACGCTCTGGCACACCGACCTCGCCGACCGCGCCTGGCACCGGGTCGTCGGCCAGCGGCGCATCCGGCCGGCCGCCGACGACGTGCTGCGCCGGACGCTGGCGCGCGCCGGGCTGGCCTCGACGGGCGACGTGCACCAGGACGCCGAGCGCCTCTACCAGGCCTACCGCGACGGCGTGGCCGACGACTGGGCGCTCCTCGAGGCGATGACCGCCTGCTACGCCGGCTGGACCGAGGCCGAGGTGCGGGCCTTCGGCCGCGACCTGGCGCGGGAGGAGGTGGCCCCGCGCGCCTACGAGACGACGGCCGCCCTGCTGCGGGCGCTCGTCGACCGCGGGCACCGCGTGGCCGTCGTGTCGGGCTCGCCGCGGGTGCTCGTCGAGGAGGCCCTGCGCGCGCTCGACCTCCCGGCCGACCTGGTCGTCGGCGCCGACGTCGAGCGCGACGGCGACGTCCTCACCGACCGCATGCGCGAGCCCGTCCCCTGGGAGGAGGGCAAGGTGCGGGCGCTGGCCGAGCACGGCGTCCGGGCGCCGGTGGCGTTCGGCGACACGCTGGGCGACCTGCACCTGCTCGAGGCGGCCGACGCCCTGCGCGTGCTCGTCCATCCGCGGCCGGCGCTGAGGGCCCGCGCGGGCTCGCCGGGCGGGGTGGGGGGCGGCGCCTGGTGCTTGTTCCAGCCCTGCCGCACCGTCGGCGGGCACGAGGTCGCCCCGCCGGCGGTCGACCGCGTCATCGTGTAGCGACGGCCCCGCCCAGCACGCCGGTCAGGCCGGGCGTCGGGTCGTGCGCCGGAGGCTCCTCCTCCTCGGCGGGCGCGGCCTCGTCCTCGTCCTTGGCGCCGGCGTCCACCGCCGCGTCGTCGGCCGCCTGCCGCGCCTCGTCCGCCCGGCGCGCCCGCTCGCAGGCGTCGCGCCGCGACTCGAGGCCGCGCAGGAAGCCGCGCCCGGTGCCGGGCGTGGGCGAGGCCATGGCGCGGCGGATGAACCCGCGCACGCCGGTCGAGACGGCCGGCGACGCGGCCAGGTTCGGGAACAGGCGGGCCAGCACGGCGCCGTTGGTCCGCGTGACGCCCAGGCCCACGACGCCGGTCACGCCGCCGACGGCGGTCGAGCGCGCCAGGCCCTCGTGCACGGGTCGCCCGTCGACCAGGTTCTCGGCGACGCGCTCGCTCGCGCCGCCGGTCGCGCCGCCCAGACCCATGCCGACGACCTGCCGGCCGAGCGCGGCCCCGGCGAAGCCGCCGGCGCCGAGCGTGGCCGACGCCACCGCGCCGCCGACCGCGCCGCCGAGGGCGGCCAGGGCCACGTGCTTCCAGACCGGCTTGCGCCCCGTGAGGAGGCTCACGCCGACCGTCATCCCGACCGCGAACACGGCCCCGACCAGGGCTCCGATGAGGATGTGCATGTCCGCCACGTCAGCACCGAACGTGCCGCTACAACCCTCACCGGTGCAAGCGCCTCGCGCCCCGCTTGCGTTTCATCCCGATTTTCGGCGGCGCACGGCGCCAACTGGCTTCGTTTCGTCACGGGAGCGTCTGTCGGGGAGGAGGGAGGGATCACCACAGAGGAGCAGAGGGAGCAGAGGGCGTGTGTCCCCGAGGCGAGCGCCCCTTCTGCTGCGATCCCCGCGAAGGAGCACCACCGGGCGACAGGATCCGCCCGGAACCGGGAACAGGGAGCTGGGCGTCCCGGTCGGTCCGATCCGAGGTCGAAGGAGGAAGAGGGGAGGAGGGCGTCGCGTGGCTCGGTTCACCCGCCCACTGCTCCCTCTGCTCCTCTGTTGTGAACTCTCCTCCCCCGCTACGTGGCCCGGAGCGCCTCGATCGGGTCCAGGCGCGCCGCCTTCAGGCGGGGTCGGTCCGGTCCGAGGTCGGAGGAGGAAGAGGGGAGGAGGGCGTGGCGTCGCCTCGGTTCACCCGCCCTCTGCTCCCTCTGCTCCTCTGTTGTGAACTCTCCTTCCCCGTCTACGTGGCCCTGAGCGCCTCGATCGGGTCGAGGCGCGCCGCCTTCCAGGCGGGGTAGATCCCGGAGATCAGGCCGACGCTGCCGGAGAAACCCAGCGCCAGGGCCACGGCCCACACGGGCACGAACACGGGCGGGAAGTCGACCCACACAGAGATCGCCTCGCGCGTGACGAGGCCGGCCAGGAAGCCGAGCGCGATGCCGACGACGCCGCCGAGCGCGCCGAGCGCGACGGCCTCGACGAGGAACTGCAGGAGGATGTCGCGGTTCTTGGCCCCGAGCGCCTTGCGGATGCCGATCTCGCGCGTCCGCTCGGAGACCGACACCAGCATGATGTTCATGATCCCGATGCCGCCCACGAGCAGGGCCACCGACACGATGCCGATGAGCAGGCCCGTGACCATGACGCTGACCTTCTGGAAGCTCTCGAGGAACTGATCCTGCGTGAACACGCCGAAGTCGTCGGGGGCGTCGGCGCGGAGGCCGTGGCGCAGGCGCAGGTTCCAGCGGATCTGGTCGATCGCCTGGTCGGCCAGCGCCGGGTCCCGGGCCTGGGCCGTGATCAGCAGGCGGCGGCTGGCGCCCTCGCCGACCATGCGCAGGACCGTCGTGATCGGCACGACGATCAGGTCGTCCTGCGAGGACCCCAGCATGGCGCCCTTGGGCTCGAGGAAGCCGACGACCAGGAGCGACTGGCCCTGCACGGACAGGCGCTGGCCGAGGAGGCGCTCGCGGGAGGTCTTGAGCTTCTTCAGCACCTCCTCGCCGACGACGCACACGTTCGCCCGGGCGTCGACCTCGGCCGGGAGGAAGAAGCGGCCGACGTCGGGGTACCAGTTGCGCGTGCGCTGGTACTCGGGCGTCGTCCCGATCACCTGGCACGACGTCTCCAGGGCGCCGAGGCGCGCGACCATCTGCCGCTGGACGACCGGGGCCACGGCCGAGAGCGTCGTGCAGCGGCGCTCGAGGGCCTTGGCGTCGTCGTAGGTGAGCTCGATCCGGCCGAGCTTGCGCCCCTCGACGCCGGGCGGGCGCTGCGGGAACACCCAGATCACGTTGGCGCCCAGCCCCTCGAACTGCTGGAGCATGAAGCGCGAGGCGCCCTGGACGATCGACACGACGGCCACGACGGCCGACACGGCGATCACGATCCCCAGCGTCGTGAGCGCGCTGCGGAACGGGTTGGCGCGCAGCTCGCCCGCCGCGATCGCCAGGTTCTCGACGAACAGGCTCACCCGGGGCCCGGCCCGGCGTCCACCTCGTGGACGTCCGGCGGGAGCGCGACCTCGGCCGGCGTCGCCCGCACCGCCTCGCCGTCCTCGAGCTTCTCGAGGATCCGGAACGGGCCGACGACCACCTGCGCGTCGTCGGGCGGCGCGCCCGCGCCGAGCGTCACCTCGTCCTCGTCCTGGAGGCCGCGCCCGACCACCCAGGCGCGCGCCTTGCCGCCCTCGACCGTGAACACGAGGTCGACGAGGTCCACGGGCCGCTTGCCCTCGAGGAGCGCCGCCGGCGCGCGCTCGCGCGCGGCGTCGGGGAGGGCGCGCAGCTCGCGCTGGACGACCGCCTGCAGCGGCACCTTGAGCGCCGCCTCCTCGCGGGCCGTCTCGACCACGACCGACGCGGTCATGCCGGGGCGCAGGTCGGCGGCGCCGGGCTGCCCCGGCTCGAGGAGCACGCGCACGCGGAAGGTCGGCACCTCCTCGCCCTGCTTCTTCTGCGCGCGCATGCCCACGTCGTAGACGCGCCCGCGCAGGCGGCGCTCGGCGCCGAGCGCGACCACGCGCGCGCTGGCCCGCTGCCCGGGCGCGAGCCGCGCCACGTCGCCCTCGTCGACGTCGCAGTAGACGAGCAGGTGCTCGAGGTCCGACACGATGTAGTGCGTCACGTCGCCGGTGGCGCGCGTCACCTGGTCGCCCAGGTTCACGCCGCGGCCGGTGACCACGCCGTCGAGCGGCGAGCGCACCTCGGTGCGCTCGAGGTCGCGCCGCGCGCGCGCCAGCGCCACCTCCGCGGCCTTGAGGTCGGCCTCGGCGCGGGCCAGCCGCACCCGCGACACGGCCAGGTCCTTCTCGGCCGTCGCGCGCGCCTCGGCCCAGGTGCGCTCGCGGAAGGTGAGCGTCTCCCGCGCCAGCTCGAGCTGCTCCTGCGCCAGCCGCACGCCGATCTCGGCCACGCGGTGCTCGCTCTCGGCCGCCTCGAGGTCGATCGGCGTGCCGATCCCCTGGGCGAGCATCTGGCGCGAGCGGCTGCGCTTGTTGGCCGCGGCCTCGAGCTGCGCCGCCGACCGCTGGGCCTCCAGCTCGCTCTGGCGCGCGCGCAGGCGCGCCTCGGTCAGCTCCGACGGCTCCTGCGCCGCCTCGCCGTGCTTGCGCTCGGCCTGCAGGAGCTCGAGCTGCGCCTCGTCACGGGCGGCGCGCTTGCGCGCCTGGTCGATCTCCGACTCGACGACGCGCTCCTGCTGGTCGGCCGGGTCGAGGCGGAAGAGCACGTCGCCCACCTTCACCCGGTCGCCCTGGTCGTGGACCAGGGCCACGACCTTGCCGTCGAACGGCGCCCCGCACCCCGCCTCGGAGCCCGCCTGCACCGTCCCCGGCGCCTCGATCGTGCTGGCGATCGGGCCGCGGCGCGGCGGGAGGACCTCGACCTTCTTGCCGTCGCCCCCGCCGCCGAAGCGGAAGCCGCCCCCGCCCGACGACGACGTCGCCTTCGGGGCCGCCTCGGCCGCCCCGGGCGAGCCGCCCGGCGGGCGGACCAGGGCCAGGACCGTGGCCAGCGCGAAGACGATGCCCAGGGCGACCTTCCGCCGGCTCATGCGCCCCCCAGCTTCGACGCCAGCGCCCCGAGCCCCGCCAGCCCGACGACGCCGAGCGACACGACCGCGTAGCCGCCGGCCGCCAGGCCGACGGCCCAGCGGCGCGGGAGCCCCAGCGACCCGTGCAGGCCGGCGGCCAGGACGACCCAGTAGAGCGCCTTCACCGGGTCGACGCGCGAGAGCGCCGCCGCGGCCACGGGCTGCGTGACCGCGTCGACGAGGTTCACGGCGCTCGTGCTCGGCGCGTGGTTGCCGCTCAGCACGCCGACGGTCAGCGCGCCGAGCCCCACGAGCTCGACCAGCGACACGTGCGCGGCGAGCGACAGGCAGCGCGTCAGGTCGGGCCGCGGCGCCCCGGGCGTCCGGCGCGCCGCCACCGTCGAGGCCGCGAAGCAGAGCATCCCGCCCAGCAGCAGGCCGCCCAGGCCGGTCACCGGCGGGCCGGCGATCAGCCCCACCTTGCCGAAGAAGGCCATGAAGCGCTGCGTGGTCGCGAGGACCTCCTGCGCCTTGGGGTCGCTCTCGATGCGCCGGCGCGTGGCCGGGTCGAGCTGCTCCATGGCCCGCTCGGCCTCGGCCTGCTGCACGGCGACGACGTCGATCCGCGCCAGGACCACGAGGCCGTAGAGGACCCCGGCCAGGGCCACGACCAGCCACGGCCCGACCCAGCCCCAGGCCGGGTCGTGGCGGCCAAACGTGGCCCCCGGCTCGACGAGGACGCCGCGGATGCGCTCGACCAGCGGCGGCGTGCCCGCCTCGAGCGGCTGCGAGTGCTCTTCGCCCATGTCCTCACGTCTCGGCGCGCGGACGCGCGCCGGGGCCCGGTGCGGGGGGTGATTCTACCGATCCATCTCGGCGAGGTACTCCGTCGCCAGCTTGGCCTCGTGGCTCCCGGGCCAGCGGCGGACGATCTCCTGGTAGCTGGCGCGGGCGCCCTCGGGGTCGGTGCGCTGGCGAGAGCGGGCGGACTTGAACAGGGCGTCGGCCTCGGGGTCGGAGCTCACGCGCGGCGGCTCGACCGGCGGCGGCAGCGAGGTGCTGCTGAAGATGAACACGGCGCCGCCGACCATGACCAGGACGAAGACCGGGATCGCGATCAGCCAGATCACGTCCGACCCGCCGCCGCGGACGAAGCGCATGCGCGGCCGCGGCCGGCGCGAGACGACCTCGCGCTCGGCGCTGGCCGTGCGCGTCGACGACGTCGGCTCGGGCTCGGGCGCCTCGACGGCCTTCGAGGCGCCGCTCTGCTTGCGCCGGCGCCGGCCCGAGCGCGCCGGCGGCGGCGCGGCCTTCTTGCCGGCCAGGACGCGCTCGACGTCCTCGAGCAGCTCGGCCGGGGTCTGGTGCCGGTCCTCCTTGTCCTTCGACATCATGCGCAGGACGAGGTCGTTGGCCCCCTTGGAGACGTCCGGGTTCTTCTTGCGCGGCTGCGGCGGCTCCTCCGTCAGGTGCTTCGTCATGAGCACCATCGGGCTCTGGCCCTCGAAGGGCGTGCTGCCGGTCAGCATGTGGTAGAGGCTCGCGCCGAGCGAGTAGACGTCGCTGCGGATGTCGACGTCGGCCTCGCCGCGGGCCTGCTCGGGCGACAGGTAGTGCGGCGTGCCCACCGGCACGCCCGTCGGGTCCTTGCTGGCCTCGTTCTGCATCTTGGCCAGGCCCAGGTCGCAGAGCTTGGCCAGCCCGCTCTTCGTGACGAGGATGTTCTGCGGCTTCACGTCGCGGTGCACGAGGTTGTGCTTGTGCGCGTGCGCCAGCGCGCGGGCCATCTGCGCCACGACCTGCAGGGCGAAGCGCTCCTCGAGGGCCCCCTGGCGGTCGATCATCTGCGCCACGGACTCGCCCTCGACGTGCTCCATGGCGAAGTAGTAGGTGCCGTCGTGCTCGCCGACGTCGATCCCGGCGATGATGTTCTCGTGGTTCAGCCGGGCGACCGTGCGCGCCTCGGAGATGAACCGCTTGATGAACGCCGTCTCCTTGGCCGCGCGCGCCGGCAGGACCTTGAGCGCGACGATCCGGTCGAGCGACTTCTGGCGGGCCTTGTAGACCATGCCCATGCCGCCCTCGCCGAGCAGCTCGAGCACCTCGTAGCCGGGGATGTTCTTGATCGCCGGCACGTCGCCCGTGACCGAGCTGGTCATGTGCGGCGGCCGGGCCTTGCGGGCCAGGAGCCCGGCGCCGATGTCGCTGATCACGCCGCTGCGGCTCTCCATGCGCGAGCCGCCGAGCCGCTGCACGTCGAGGATCGCCTTCACGTCCCCGTCGCGCAGGAAGCCCTTCTCGACCATGATCTCGCCCAGGCGCTTGGGCTCGACCCCGAAGCTCTTCAGCTTCGTCTGGATGTCGAGGCACTCCTGGACCTGCTGCCGCGAGGCGAACCCCTCGCGCACGGCGATCTCGCCGAACCGGTTGCCGGCCTGCGGGGCCTGGGCCACGCTCAGCCTCCGGCGGCCGGGTCGGCGCCGGCGGGGCCGTCGCGCGACGGCAGCTTGAGCACGCCCGAGCCCGAGTTCAGGTAGCCCTGCAGCAGCTCCCACAGGGCGGCCGCCTCGTGGAAGCGCGCCGTGACGTCGGGGCCGAAGCGCAGGCTCGCGCCGTCCTTCAGCGGCACCTTGCCGTGGCTGGGCGGCAGGTCCTGACCGTCGATGAACGTCCCGTTGCTGCTGTTGGCGTCGGCCAGGTACCAGCAGCCCTCGCGCGCCACGTACGTGAAGTAGGCGTGGAACTTCGACACGCTGGGGACGTTCAGGCGCAGGGCGTTGTTGGCGGCGCGGCCGATCGTGATCATCGACGCGAACTTGGCGCCGCGCCGGAGCGGGAACACCCACTTCTTGCCCTCGTCGCCCTGCAGGCGGTCGAGGAGGCGGTCGCGCGCGCTGCGCGTCGTCGCGTCCTTGGAGGCCGGCTTCTTGGCCAGCGTCTGGAAGCCGGGGTCGTCGCCCAGCTCCAGCTCGTCGAAGACGAGCACGGCGTCGGGATGCTCGGCGAGGAACCCGTCGCGGTCGAGGGAGAGGAAGTCCTCGACGAGCGACTCGAGCGGGACGAACACGCCCGCGTCCCCCGCCCGCGTCACGCGACCACCTTCAGCGCCAGGACGAGCGTCCACTCGTCGAGCGGCGCGGCGCGCAGGAAGGTGGCCCCGTCGCGCTCGGCCCGCTCGAGGACGCGCGCGCCCGGGAGCGCGTCGCCCCAGGCGGCGAGCACGTCGGCGCGCAGCTCCGGGTTCAGGCCGACGAGGAGCACGTCGCCCTTCGCCGGCGCGCCCAGCGCCTCGAAGCTCGCCGCGACGCCCTCGCGCGCGGCCGCGCGCAGCGCCTCGGTCTGGGCGCGGGCGACCGCCTGGCCGTCGAGGGCCACCTCGACCGCGCCCGCCTTGACGAAGCGCTCGCTCGCCGGCGCGAACTCCGCCTCGTAGCGGCCCGCCTTCTGGCTGATCCGCTCGCGCAGCCCGCGCAGGGCCGCCTGCTGCGTGGCCGTGAGCCCGGCGAGCACGGCGCGCAGCGGCGCGTCGGCGTCGTCGTCGGAGTGGCCGGCCTCGGCGTCGCCGGTCCCTGCGCCGGCCGGCGCCGACGCGCGCGCGGCCGCCAGCGCGTCGCCCACCGCCTCGACCAGCGGGCGCGCGCGGCGCGTCGACAGCTCGCCCGGGTCGAGCGGCGCCAGCACGAGCACGGCGCCGTCGCGGGCGACGTGGCCGGCGGTGAGGCTGCGCGCCTGCGTCTCGCGCGCGATCGCCGCCCCGTGCCGCTGGATCGCCTCGGCGAGCGCCCCGGTCGCGCCGTCGATCGTCACCTCGACCTTGGCGTCGAACGGCAGGTCGAGCTCCTTGCGCAGGCCCTGGACGCGGCTCTGGACCTCGCGCGCCAGCCCCTCGGCCACGAGCGCCTCGTCGACGTGGGCGTCGAGCACGACCACGACGCCGCGCTCCTCGGCGGCCGTGAAGCCCTCGCGGGCCGACAGGCGCACGTCGAGGTCGTCGGCCAGGAGCTCCTCGCTCGTCCCGTCGGGCAGCGGCACGGCCACCGCTCGCCCCTCGCGCGCGGCGCGGGCCAGCTCGGCCGCCGGGAGCTCGCCCAGGGCCTTCTTCACCGCGTTCAGCTTCTTGCCCAGGCGCGGGCCGAGCCGGGGGAAGTTGACGCGCACGTCGAAGGCGACGTAGCGGTCGTGCTCGCGGCTGACGGCGACCTCCTTGACGTTCAGCTCGTCGGCGATCACGTCGGCCAGCGCGCGCACCTCGTCCTCGTCGGACGGGCTCGAGAGGAGCACCACCGCCTGCCGCAGCGGCCGGCGCACGTTGGCCTTCGCGCTCGTGCGCGCGGCCAGGCCCAGGTTGACCACGCGCCGGGCCAGCGCCACGCGGGCCTCGAGCGCCGGGTCCTGCAGGGCCGCGAGCGGCTCGGGGTAGGCCTCGAGGTGCACGCTCTCGGCGGCGCCGTCGAGCACCTCGCGCTCGAGCACGCGGTGCAGGTCGTCGGCCAGGAACGGCACGAACGGCGCGATCAGGCGGGCGAGCGTCGTCTGGACCTCGTAGAGGGTCCACCAGAAGGCCCACTTGCCCTGGTCGCCGGCCGCGGCCTGCCGCCAGCCGCGGTCGCGCGAGCGGCGCACATACCAGTTCGACAGCCCGTCGACGAGCTCCTCCAGCGCGGTGGCCGCCTGGTTGAACTCGTAGGCGTCGAGGGCCGCGCGCACCCGCGCGGTCGTCGTGTGCAGATACGAGAGGACCCACCGGTCGAGCGCCTCGCGCTCGCGCGCCGCCGGGCGCGGCGTGCCGCCGGGGCGGGGGTCGAAGCCGTCCGAGGAGGCGTACTCCTGGAAGAACTTGTAGACGTTCAGCAGCTTGAGCAGGAACTTGCCGCGCGCCTCGCGCACCGCCTCGTCGTAGAAGCGCACGCCCTGGCCCGGGCTCATGCGCGAGAGGAAGAACCAGCGCATGGCGTCGGCGCCGTGGGCGTCGAGCACCTCGTCGGGCGACTTGTAGTTCTTGTCCTTCTTCGACAGCTTCTTGCCCTGCGCGTCGAGCACGTGGCCGAGGACCAGGCAGCGCCGATAGGCCGGCCGGTCGAAGAGCAGGGTCGAGATCGCGTGCAGGGTGTAGAACCAGCCGCGCGTCTGGTCGATCGCCTCGCAGATGAAGTCGGCGGGGGAGTTCGTCTCGAAGCGGGCCTGCGAGCCCTCGACGTGCGGCGTGCCCCACTGGGCGAACGGCATGGCGCCCGAGTCGAACCAGCAGTCGATGACCTCCTTGACCCGCCGCGCCGGCCCGCCGCACGTGGGGCAGGGCACGGTGACCTCGTCGACCAACGGGCGGTGCGGGTCGAGGTCGGCAGGGACGTCGGGGTTCAGCGCGCGCAGCGCCGCGACCGAGTCGACGACGACGCGGCCCGCGCAGCCGGCCTGCTGGCACTCCCACACGGGCAGGGGCGTGCCCCAGTAGCGCTCGCGCGACAGCGCCCAGTCCTTGTTGTTGGCCAGGAAGTCGCCGAAGCGGCCGTCGCGGATGTGCTCGGGGAACCAGCCGATCTCCTGGTTGAGCGCGACCAGGCGGTCCTTGAGCCTCGTCGTCTCGATGAACCAGGCCTCGCGGGCGTAGTAGAGGAGCGGCGTCTTGCAGCGCCAGCAGTGCGGGTACTCGTGCTTGTAGCGCTCCTGCTTGAGGAGGAGGCCGCGGCGCTTGAGGTCGCGGGCGATGTCGCCGTCGGCCTCCTTCACCCACCGACCCGCGTAGGGGCCGCACGCGGCGGTGAAGCGGCCGGTCGGCTCGACGAGGTTCACGAACGCCAGGCCGGCGCTGCGGCAGGCGCGCTGGTCGTCCTCGCCGAAGGCCGGCGCGGCGTGGACGATCCCGGTGCCGTCGCCCGTGGTCACGAAGCCGTCGGCGACGACGCGGTGCGCCGGCGCGTCGAGCGCGCCGTGGTAGTCGAACAGCGGCGTGTAGGTCGTGCCGACGAGGTCCTTGCCCTTGACCGCGCGCAGCACCTCGACCTTGTCGCCGAGGACGGCCTTCAGGCGCGCCTGCGCGAGCAGGTAGGTGCGCTCGTCTCCCGCTTCCGCCCCGACCCGCCTGGCGAAGACGTAGTCGATCTCCGGCCCGACGACGAGGGCCACGTTGCTGAGGAGCGTCCAGGGGGTCGTCGTCCAGGCCAGCGCGTGCGTCCCCGGGCCGCCGAGGTCCGCGCCGGGGCCGTCCTTCAGCGCGAAGGCCACCGTGAGCGCCGGGTCCTCGACCTCGAGGTAGCCCTGGCCGACCTCGTGCGACGAGAGGCCGGTCATGTCTCTCGGGCACCAGGGGAGGATCTTGTGCCCCTTGTAGAGGAGCCCGGCGTCGTGGATGCGCTTCAGCGCCCACCACACGCTCTCCACGTAGTCGCGGGAATAGGTGATGTAGGGCGCACCCATGTCGATCCAGAAGCCGATGCGCTCGGTGAGGCGCTCCCACTCGCCCTGGTACTTCCACACCGACTCGCGGCACTTCTGCACGAACGGCGCGATGCCGAACTTCTCGATGTCCTGCTTGCCCTCGAGGCCGAGGAGCTTCTCCACCTCGATCTCGACCGGCAGCCCGTGCGTGTCCCAGCCGGCCTTCCGCTCGACGTGGTGGCCGAGCATGGTCTTGTACCGGGGGAACAGGTCCTTGATCACGCGCGTGAGCACGTGCCCGTGGTGGGGCATGCCGTTGGCCGTCGGCGGCCCCTCGTAGAAGACGAAGGGGGGGCCGCCCCGCGTGCGCTCGAGGCTCTTCTCGAAGATCCGCGCGGCCTTCCAGCCGGCGGCCACCTGCGCCTCCGACTCGGCGGGGCGGTCGGCGGGGAGGGGCGCGAAGCGCTTGGGGGGGGTGGTGGTCATGTCGCGTGGTCGACCCATCCTAGGGGCGGCCCCATGAGGCTCAAGCGGTTGAAACGTAAAAAGTCGCATGGCGCGGCGCGTCCGGCCAGGGCCACCGGGCCGGCTTGACGCCGCCGGGGCCCCCGGCGAAGACGGCCCCATGCCGCTCCGCGTCGCCGCGCTCCTCTCCGGCTCGGGTCGGACGCTGCAGAACCTCCTGGACCTGCAGGCCCGGGGCGACCTGGACATCGACCCCGTCCTGGTCGTCGGCAGCCGGGCCGACGCCTACGGCCTCGAGCGCGCCCGCCGCGCCGGCCTCCCCTGGCTCGTCGTGCGCCGGGCAGACTTCCCCAAGGGGCCGGCCGGCGACGCGCCCTTCAGCGCGGTCGTCTTCGACGCCTGCCGCCGGGCGCGGGTCGACCTCGTGGTGCTCGCCGGCTGGCTGTGCCTCCTCCGGCCGATCCCCGAGGACCTGCGCGGGCGGGTCCTCAACATTCACCCCGCCCTGCTCCCGGCCTTCGGCGGCAAGGGCTTCTACGGCGACCGCGTGCACGCGGCCGTGCTGGCGGCCGGGGCGACCGAGACCGGCTGCACGGTGCACGTGGTCGACGACGAGTACGACCGCGGGCCGGTCCTCGTCCAGCGGCGCGTCCCCGTCCTCCCGGACGACGACGCGGCCACGCTGGCCGCGCGCGTGTTCGAGGCCGAGTGCGAGGCCTACCCCGAGGCGATCCGGCGCTTCACGCCGCGAGGGTAGTGGCGCGCCCGACCCGGCCGCGTTCATACTCCCCGCCCCCGGGGGGACGATGAAGCTGCAGTTCTTCGGCGCCGCGCGCTCGGTCACGGGCTCCATGCACCTGCTCGAGGCCGGCCGCCAGCGCGTGCTCCTCGAGTGCGGGCTGTTCCAGGGGCGGCGGGCCGAGGCGAACGCGAAGAACCGCGAGTTTCCGGTCGCGCCGTCCTCGCTGACCGGGTGCGTGCTGTCGCACGCGCACATCGACCACTCGGGCAACCTGCCGAAGCTCGTCACGAGCGGCTACGAGGGCGAGGTGTGGGCCACGCGCGCCACGGTGACGCTCGCCAAGGCCATGCTCCTCGACTCGGCGGCGATCCAGGAGAAGGACGCCGAGTTCCTCAACTCGAAGCGCGAGCGCGCCGACGAGCCGGTGGTCACGCCGCTCTACACCAAGGACGACGCCGAGGAGGCGAACCGCAGGTTCCAGGCGCGCGCCTACGGCGAGGTCTTCGGGCCGGCGCCCGGGGTCCGGGCCTGGTTCCACGACGCCGGGCACATCCTCGGCAGCGCCGTGACCGTCTACGAGGTCGAGGAGGGCGGGCGGCGCGTGCGGGTGGCCTTCACGGGCGACCTCGGCCGGCCGCACGCGCCGATCCTGCGCGACCCGCAGCCGATCCCCGAGGTCGACTACCTGATCACGGAGGCCACCTACGGCGACCGCGTCCACGAGGACGTCAACCTGATGAAGGAGCGGCTGGCGCAGGTGGTCAGCGAGACGGTCGCCCGCGGCGGGCGCGTGGTGATCCCGGCGTTCTCGGTCGGGCGCACGCAGAACCTCGTCTACTACCTGTCGCAGCTCTTCCACGAGGGCGCGCTGCCGCACGTGCCGATCTTCGTCGACAGCCCGCTCGCGGTGGAGGCGACGCAGGCCTACCGCGCGCACCCCGAGTGCTACGACGAGGAGGCGCGGGCGCTGCTGGAGCGGGGCGACGACGTGTTCGGCTTCAGCCAGCTCCGCTATTGCCGCACGCAGGAGGAGTCGAAGCGCCTCAACGACCTCGAGGAGCCCTGCGTGATCATCTCGGCCTCGGGCATGTGCGAGGGCGGCCGGATCCTGCACCACCTGCGGCACTCGATCGGCGACGGGGCGAACACCGTGCTGATCGTCGGCTTCCAGGCCGAGAACACGCTCGGGCGGCGGATCGTCGACGGCGACCGGCGCGTGCGCATCTACGGGCGCGAGCACACGGTGCGGGCGCGCGTCGAGGCCATGAGCGGCTTCTCGGCGCACGCCGACAAGGACGAGCTGACCGCCTGGATCCGCGCCGTCCCCGGCCTGAAGAAGGTCTTCGTCGTCCACGGCGAGGAGGGCGCCTGCGTGAGCTTCGCCGGGCACCTCGAGGCCACCCTCGGCGTCGCGGCGCACGTCCCGTCGCCGGGCGAGGCCGTGGACCTGTAACTCCGAGCCGGGCCAAACGCCCCGCCGCACCCGGCGTATCCTTGGGCGCACCCGAGGAGACCGCCCCCGATGCCTCGTCTTCGCCCCCTCCGACCGGCCGTGTGGCTGGCCCTGGTCGCCCTCCTCGGCGGCGGCCTGGCGATCAGCCAGGACCCGGCGCGCTGGCCGGCCCCGCCCGAGGGCTGGTGGCGGCGCCTCGAGGGCGGCGAGCGGGCGGTCTACGCCCTCACGCAGGGGCAGCGCACCGGCCGGCGCGTGATGGTCGTCGAGCGGATCGAGGGCTCGCGCGTCACGGTGAGCTTCGAGCAGGCGCACGGCGACGCCGGTGAGGCCCCGCCCGCCCGGCAGTCGGCCACGATCGACCTCGCCGACCCGACCGAGGCCGGCGACCTGACGCTGCCCGAAGGCGCGCGCCTGACGCGGGTCGGCCGCGAGGAGCTGAAGGTCGGCGCGCGGGCCTTCGCCTGCGACGTCTACGAGGTGGCGCTCGAGGGCCCGCGCGGCGCGGTGGCCATGAAGGCCTGGCACGCGCCGTCGCTGCCGCCGGTGTTCATGGGCGGCGTGGTCAAGCTCACCAGCCGCCTCGCCGGGCACGAGGCGAGCATCACGCTGACCGAGTACGAGGGCGGGCTGCTGGGCGAGTGACCTGCCGGGTCACACCTCGTCGAAGAAGTACGGCTTGAGC
Source organism: Planctomycetota bacterium (assembly GCA_019636275.1). Classification (GTDB taxonomy): domain Bacteria; phylum Planctomycetota; class J058; order J058; family J058; genus JAMLIC01. Next base: position 30,994 of record JAHBXY010000105.1, read on the forward strand.
GCCTGCAGGCGGTCCTCGTAGGTCGTCGGGTCGAGGAACCAGAGCGTCGCCGCCACCGACGAGAGCAACGGGTTGCCGTCCTGCGGCGTGAAGCAGAAGCCGGTCACCTCGCGGCCGTCCTGGCTCACGTGCAGGCTCGGGCGGCAGAAGACGGTCTGGTTGAGGATCCGCCCGTAGTGGCCCTGGTCGCGGCCGAACGAGAACACCGCGTTGGCGCTGGTCTTCCAGGTGATCGCCAGGCGGTCGTTTCGCTGGATCGTCTCGATCACCTCGTCGAGCGACGTCGGCCGGCGCACGCGCACGGTGAAGTGGATCGTGTGCATGTACTGCGAGTTGACCTTGAGCGCCGACGAGAAGAGCTGGCGCAGCTCCACGCCGATGCTGCGGTAGAGGTGGAACACGTCGCGCGCGTGGTGCGTGCCGAAGCTCGGGTCGGTGTGCTTGGCGACCGTGGGGCTGGGGCAGAAGCCCTCGTCCTGCGAGATGTCGTTGCTGCGCCGCAGGCAGAGGAAGCGCGCGTCGACGAGGTCGTCGTGGCCGCCGCGGGCGAAGGCCACCGTCTCGAGGATCACGGCCAGGTTGTGCGTGTTGCACGACGCGACCTGCAGGAAGCGGTCCTCGCCGGGGACGAGGGCGCGGTCGTTGATCCCGCGCGCGTAGAGCTTGCCGAAGCCGAACTCGCTCCCCTGCGCGATGAACCCGCGGCCCGGCGCGTCCAGGCGCTCGTAGGTCGTCTCCTTGTTGTCGTTGCCCGAGGGCGTGCAGTCGATCACCACGGCCGCGCGCTCGAGCGCCTCGTCGACGGTGTAGGCCGGCCGGTCGTAGAGGTCGGTGAACGCGTCGACGCGGTCGGCGTCGACGGCCAGCTTGGCCCCGCGCCGGCGAATGAGCTGGAGGACCTTGGCGCGGTCGGTGCGCAGCGGCGCCCGCTTGTGGAAGGTCACCTCGTCGATCCCCAGCGCCTCCCGGTGGTCGCAGAGGAGGCCGATGAGAGGCTCGCCGATCGTGCCGGTGCCGACGACGTGGACGACGCGCGGACGGGTCATGCCGCCCGAGTGTAGCCTCCCGCCACAGGTCGAATCGCCTGGCGTCGCCGGACCACGGCAAGTACGCTCGGCGATGATGCGCTCGCGAGGGGCGGGCGATCGGAGTGAGTCCCGGACCTGCATGAACCGTCTCGTTCCGCCCGTCCCCATCGCTCGCTTGGGCGGGTGGCACGCGCACCGGAAGGAAGACGTTGCCGAGCCTCTGCTCTGCGCTGGGAGGTCGTGAGATGCGGCGTGCGCTCCCCTGGCTCCTCGTCCTCGCGCTCGGCGGCTGCACGACGGAGTACGTGCGCTGCACGATCGAGTCCACCCCGACCTCGGCCGAGGTGTGGCTCGGCGGCGTCCAGCGCGACTCGACCCCGTGCGGGCTCCTGTTCGACGAGGTCGGCACCTACGACGTGTTCATCAAGAAGCCGGGCTACGTGACGCTCAAGCGGCTGGTCACGGTGTTCGAGGACAAGGACGTGCGCGGCGACACCTTCCTGCGCATCAACCCCGACCACATGACCGTCACGCTCGACCCGCTCGAGCCCGGCGGCGCCCCCGAGGAGCGCGCGCCCGCGGCGACGACGACGAAGCCCTACTACCAGTGAGCGCCGGGTGATCGTCGGCTGGCTCGAGGTCACCGCCGCGCTCGCCGCCCTGGTCCTCGGCGCGGCCGGCGGGCGCCGGGGCGCGGGCGTCGGGGCGCGGGCCCTGGCCGCGGTCACGCTCGGCCTCGTGGGCGCGGCGCTGCTCCTCGTGCCGCTCGCCTGCCTGCTCGTCGACGCGGTCGGGCTCCCGCTCCTCCAGGCCTGCGCCCTGGCCGCGGCGCTCGGCGGGGCTGCGGTGGGCGGCGCGGCCTGGTGGACGGCGCGCTGGCTGGCCCGCGACGACGACACCGAGAGCGACGACGACCGGCGGCGACGACCGCCGTCGTCGGCGGCGCGCGGGCTGGGCGCGCTGCTCGGCGGCGGGGCGGGGCTCATGGGGGCTGGCGCG
>JAHBXY010000106.1 GCA_019636275.1 Planctomycetota bacterium
TGGCGCGCACGACCGTGCGCGCGCCGTTCGCGGGCCAGGTGGTCGCCGCGCCCGTGCAGGCGCAGGAGCACGTCGCCGCCGGGCAGGTGCTGTTCGAGCTGCACGACCTGTCGCGCATCGAGGTCCCCGTGCCCCTGCCCCTCGACGAGGCCGCCCTCCTGGCCCCCGGCCTGGGCGCCGTGCCCGCGCGCGTGACCGTGGGCCAGGACGCGTGGGACGGCGTCCTGGCCCGCCTCGAGCCGGTCGACGCGGCCACGCAGACCGTCCGGGCCGTGGTCGTCGTCGAGCGCGAGGGCGGCCGCACGCCGCTACCGCCCGGCGCCTTCTGCCGCGTGGCCCTGCGCGCGCCCCCGCTCGAGGCCGGCGTGGTCATACCGCTCGAGGCCCTGCAGGAGCGCGACCGCGTCTACGTGGCGCGCGACGAGCGCCTCGAGGTCGTCGCGGTCCGCCCCGGCCGGCGGCTCGGCCGCTGGCGCGTGATCGAGGCCGGGCTGGCCCCCGGCGCGCTCGTCGTGGTCAGCCCGCTCGAGCGCGCCGTGGCCGGCACGGCCCTGACCGTCGTCGTCGAGCCGGAGGGTGGCCCGTGACCGGGCTCCTGCGCTTCGCCGTCCAGAGCCGCGTGTTCGCCAACCTGCTCATGGTGGCCCTGATCGCCGCCGGGCTGGTCGGCCTGCGCCGCATGACGCGCGAGCTCTTCCCCGAGTTCGCCCTCGACGAGGTCACCGTCTCGGTCGTCTACCCGGGCGCCGCGCCCGAGGAGGTCGAGGCCGGCGTCACGGTCAAGGTCGAGGAGGCCGCCCGTGGCGTCGAGGGCGTGCGGCGCATCCGCAGCGAGTCGACCGAGGGGCGCGCGCTGGTCACGCTCGAGGTCGACCGCCGCGCCCGCACGCCGCAGGACGTCATGATCGACGTCCAGAACGAGGTCGACCGCATCGACACGTTCCCCGACGACATCCAGCGCCCCGTGGTGCAGGTCGTCGTCAACCGCCGCGAGGTGCTCAGCTTCGTCCTCCACGGCGACGTCGACGAGGACTCGCTGGCCCGCCTCGGCCGCGAGCTCGAGGACGACCTCCTGCGCCTGAGCGAGGTGCGCGAGGTGCGCACGAGCGGCCTCAGGACGCGCCAGCTCGCCATCCTCCTGCGCGAGGCCGACCTGCTCCGCCACGGGCTGACCTTCGACCAGGTGGCCGCCGCCGTGCGCGGCGCGAGCATCGACCTGCCGCTCGGCCCGCTGCGCGGCGCGCGCGAGGAGCTCGTCCTGCGCGTCGAGCGCGAGCGGGGCACCGGCCGCGCCCTGGCGCAGGTGCCGCTCGTGACGCGCCCCGACGGCGCGCGCGTGCTCCTGGGCGACGTCGCGCGCGTCGAGGACGGCTTCGTCGAGGACCCGCTGGCCGTGCGCGTCGACGGCCGCCCGGCCGTGTTCCTGGCCGTCCAGCGCGTCGCCGACCAGGACACGATCCGCCTGGCCCGGCTCCTGCGCGAGTGGGCCGCCGCGCGCGCGCCGAGCCTCCCGCCCGGCGTGACGCTCGAGCCCTGGCAGGACGGCTCGGTCGCCGTGGCCGAGCGCCTCGACCTCATGGCCATGAACGGCCTCCAGGGCCTGTGCCTGGTGTTCGCCTTCCTGGTCCTGTTCCTCGGCGGCCGGCTCTCGCTGTGGGTGGCCGCGGGCCTGCCCGTGGCCTTCCTCGCCGGCCTGGCCCTGCTGGCCGCCTTCGGCGGCACGCTCAACATGATCTCCACCTTCGGGCTGATCATGGTCCTGGGGATCGTCGTCGACGACGCGATCGTCGTCGCCGAGAACGTCGCCCGGCACCTGCGCGAGCGCGCGCCCGGCGCGTCGTCGCTCGAGGCGGCCGTGGCCGGCGTGAGCGAGGTGGCCTGGCCGGTCGTGACCTCGGTCACGACGACGGCGATCGCCTTCCTGCCGCTGGCGCTCCTCGACGGCACGATCGGCAAGTTCACGCGGATCATGCCGGTGGCCGTGGTCGCCTGCCTGATCGCCTCGCTCGTCGAGTCGCTGCTGATCCTGCCGGCGCACCTGGCCCACGGGCGCGCGCCGGCGGCCGGCGGCCTGCGCGCGCGGCTCGACCGGGCGATCGCCCGGTTCGTCGAGCGCCGCTACGGCCCCACCGTCGACCTGGCCCTGCGCCACCGCTGGGTCACGCTCACCCTCTCGGTGGCCTTCGTGATCGTCGTCGGCGGCCTGGTCGCCGGCGGCCGGCCGCGCTTCGTCTTCTTCCCCGCCCTCGACGCCGAGGTCGTGCAGGCGACCGTGACGATGCCCCAGGGCACGCCCTTCCACGAGACCGACGCCGTGGCCCGCCGGATCGAGGCCGCCGCGCGCGGGCTCGCCGCCGCCTTCCCGCCGGCGGACGACGGCGCGCCCGTCGCGCGCCGGGTGCTCTCGCGCGTGGGCGAGGGCGGCGCGCACCGCGCCGTCGTGAGCCTCGAGCTGGCGCGGAGCGGGCTCCGGCGCACGACGAGCGAGGAGGTGCTGCGCCGCTGGCGCGAGGCCACGGGCCCGGTGCCGCTGGCCCGGGCCGTCCTGTTCGAGGGCCAGCAGCACCGCCCGGGCGGGCGCGCCCTCGAGCTGCGCCTGGCGGCCGCCGACCCGGCCACGGCGGCGCTCGCGGCCGCGCGCGTGCGCGAGGCGCTGGGGGCGTTCCCGGGCGTGATCAACGTCGACGACAACCTCGAGCCGGGCAAGCGCGAGCTGCGCCTGGCGCCGGCGCCGGGCGGCGACGCCGCGGGGCTGCTCACGCGCGACCTCGCCCGGCAGCTCCAGGCCGGCTTCACCGGCGTCGAGGTGCAGACGCTCCAGCGCGGCCGCGAGGAGGTCGAGGTCCGCGTGCGCTACGCGCCCGAGGAGCGCGCCTCGCTCGACGGCCTGGCCGCGCTGTGGGTGCGCGCGGGCGACGCCGTCCTGCCGCTCGGCTGGGCGGCCGAGGTCGAGCCGGGGCGCGGCCTGGCGAAGGTCGAGCGGCGCGACGGGCGCCGCGTGGCGCAGGTCGTGGCCGAGGTCGACGAGGGCGCCACCAACGCCAACGAGGTGGTGCGCGCGCTCGAGGCCGGCGTGCTGCGCGAGCTGCGCGAGGCGCATCCGGGGCTCTCGGCCACGTTCGGCGGCGCGCAGGAGGAGCAGCGCGACACGGTCGTCGGGATCGCCGTCGGCTTCCTCCTCGCGTGCCTGGGGATCTACGCCCTGCTGGGGCTGCTCTTCGAGAGCTACCTGCAGCCGCTGATCATCATGGCCGCGATCCCGGTCGGCTTCGCCGGCGCGATCCTCGGCCACGTCGTCGTCGGCTGGCCGCTGACGATCTTCAGCGTCTTCGGCATGGTCGGCCTCTCGGGGATCGTCGTCAACGACGGGCTCGTCCTCATCGACTTCGTCAACCGCCGCCGCCGCGCCGGCGCGGGCGCCCTCGAGGCCGCCCGCGCGGCCGGCCGCGTGCGCTTCCAGGCCGTGGCCCTGACGACGCTCACCACCGTCGCCGGCCTGGCCCCGCTCCTCCTCGAGCGCGCGATCAGCGCCCAGCTCCTCATCCCCATGGCGATCTCGATCGCCTCGGGCGTGGCCGCGGCCACGCTCGTGACGCTGTACGCCGTGCCGGCGGCGTACGTGGCGCTCGACGACATCGTGGCCCTGGTCCGCGGCGGGGCCGCACCAAAGCGCTATGTAACGAACCTCGAGTAGAGCCTCGCCACCTTCGCGGCACCAGCTCGCCCGCTTGGCGAGCGTGCTGCTACGTACGCTCGCATGCCCGTCCGGACCTCCAACAGCTCGACCCCGGACACCCGATCGCTGGACGCCTGGCAGTACCCATGGTCGGTTGCCCCGCTCCGGCCACCGGCGGTGAGCCCTGGCTCCTCGGCCTCGCGGTTCCTCAGGGCGAGCGCGTCGTCCTCAGCGGTATCCTCAAGGGCTTGAGGAATGCCCATGCAACTCCCGGAATCCCCGCGGCAGCACGATCTTGAGCGCGCGTCGGTTCGTGAGCTCGACCGTCTCATCCCTCACGACCTGTTCTTGGTGCGAGAAACCAGCGAGTCGGACTACGGCTCTGACCAGCTGATCGAACTGCGAATCGATGGCCGCCGGATGTCGAACATGACGTTCCACGTGCAGCTCAAGGCTACGGAGCAAGCGGCGAAGGTTGACGGTAGCCACACGCTTGCGCTGAAAGTCAGCACCTACAACTACCTACGAAATCAGCCCAACTCGATCGTCGTCGTCCACACCCCGAAGCTCGGAGCGGGGTCCTTCAAGTGGGCTTGGGTGGACGACGTGTGGAAGCAGGCACGCGAAAGCGGTGTCGACTTCGACACGACCGACCAGAAGACCTTCTCCTATGCCTTCCGCCGATGTCTCGACCACGACGCCTGGGTAGACATCCATCGGGCTGTTCATGATCGATCGGTAATGCACCGGCGAATCTCCGAGCTGCTCACGCTCGCCGCCGCCGAAGAGGTCCCAGAGCTGCTTGTCCGCGGTGCCGACGACGTTGTTGACCTTGGCAGCGTCGAGCGTGACGTTCTTCGCTACGGCTTCGCCCTGATCAACATGGGCCGCTTCGATGTGCTCGACAGGTTGATCGACCGCCTGCCCCACAAGACACTCAAGACCCCCCGGATTGGCGCAGTCGTCTCGTTCGCGCGGCTCGGCCAGGGGCGACATCAGGAGGCGCTTGCAGCCTTGCCGCGGCCCATTGAGCTCAGCAACTGCGACGCTCAGACTCGGCAGGTATGCGCGTTCGTGCGCCTGGGCGCGCAGCGAAGCCTCGGCCAACTGAGCGAGTCCGAGTGGGCGCTGCTCGTGGACGAGGTGCGGGAGCTTGGACCGCAGTCCATGCTTTCGATGAGCATCGAGCTACAAACCGCGCGAGACGCTTTCTTCCGTAGCCGAACGTCGCGGGACCTCGGGCCAGCACAGGAGGCTCTTGCCGAAGCGTGCCGCAGGCTGAAAGCAGCCGCCTCCAACGACATCCACTTCCAGTTGCTGATCGAGATCACGGACTGGGAGTTCCGCGGGATTCAGCTCACAAGGGACGTGCTGGACCTGCAAGCGGACGACTTCATGCGGACGAATCTGGGTTTCCCGCCGCAGAACGGACCACGTGTTCTGGAACGCCTGGCCGAGTTGCGTGGCTGGTTCATGGAAGGCGAGTCCATCGAGGAGAGGCTGAAGGAGCACGGCTCCCTCTTCCTCGGCGCGGATTTCGTCCTCGCCTACGGGCGCGTGATGGCGTGCACTGCGATGAGCATGTGCGGGTTGAGGGCGATGGGGCTCCAACTACCCGAGTTGCCGGGGGACGTTTATCGGAGTTTGGCGGGACGAGTCTCGGCAGTGACCGGAGCCCTCGAGCACATGAACTGCCTCGAGTACGCTTGCCGGGGCAGGATCCTCGAAGCAGAGCTACTCGATCTCGCCGGGGAAAGTGCCCTCCGGAGTCTCGCGGCCGACAAGGCCCACCGTCTCGCTCTGCAGATCGACAACCCCACGCTGCTGAAGGTCTCTGAGGACGCGGTCGCGGGACGTTTCGCAGTGCATGAACTGGTGCAGGCCGTCAAGTGTTCAAAGGCGGATTTGGATCTCGATCTCTCGTCCGCCGAAGATCGAGACAGATTCACCAGAGACATGCTGAAGAATCTCGGCGTCCCGGCAGATCGCTTCACGGTCGCCCGGAAGTGCGTCGAAGACGACGCCTACGCAGCTCGGGAGCAGCGCCTCCACTGTCGGCACCTCGAGTTACGTGAGGAGTTGCAGCCGAAGGACCCGCTGGTTCTTTACCGACGGCCGCCGAAGCGTCGTGCACTCTGCGCACGGCTGAGGCTTTGGAGTGCAATCCCCCACGAAGACGGTGCTGTCGTCTTGGACTCCTTCAAGAACGCCCACTGCAAGGGCTGCGGGCTTCGTCTCCCCCGCGCAGCGAGCTGACTGGTTCGGGTCCAGTGGTCTGATCTGACGGCGCACGCGACGGGCAGCCCTGGCAGTAAGACCTCTTGAAGGCGGTGAGAAGCACCTCGATGTCCGGGTGAGGGACCTGGCTCTCGTAGTGATGCAAGGTGCAGACGCACCACCGATCAGGATCGCATGAAGATGTCGTAGCCCGACTGGCGCGATGGTCCATGCCCTCGAGATAGCGGAGGTGCCGGCACCACGTGCGGGCTTCCCTGGCCATCACGTGTTCAGCAGCAGCAGCAGCAGGCCCGACCCAGGGTAGTGCCAAGGCCGGAACCTGACTCGCCGCAGCAGCAGTTCAGCAGGCAGCAGGCCCGACGCAGGTAGTGCCGCAAGGCCGGAACCTGACTCGCCGCGCTTCTCACGACGAAAGTCGTGGGCAGAACCTGCACGGGGCCGCGCTGATCCGCCCACCTTGACCGAGACTAAGTCGCACAACTGCCCTATCGAGCGTGGTCGCTTCGGCGCGCCCGCGCAGACGTTCGAAGAACGCCTGCTCGGAGACATCAGCCGGTTGGCAGCGCGGTGGTCACAATCCCCGGCTCACGATACCGTGACTGCCATGGAACTGGCGTCAGGCCGGAAGGTCGCTGACCGATACGTGATCGAGACCCCGCTAGCCAAGGGCGGCATGGGCGCCGTGTACGTCGCACGCGACACGCGCATGAACGCACGCGTCGCATTGAAGGTCACTGCGGCAGCGGGCGCGATAGCTGATGGGATCGAACAGCGATTCGCTCGAGAGGCGCGGATAGGACACCGCCTCGGGACCGGTCGAGTGGGCTTCGTGCGGGCATCCGATTGGGGGCGGATCGATGCCGTTCAGCTCTTCTTGGTGATGGACCTCGTCGAGGGAGCCAAGCCCCTCGACCTCCGAACGGGACAAGTCGCAGAACGGCTTGAGAGATGGCGCAGAGCTGCTGACCTGGTGCGGATTGCCCACGGTCTGGGCGTCGTTCATCGCGACTTGAAGCCGGCCAACTTCCTTCAGGCGCCAGACGGTGGAATCTATCTCACCGACTTCGGCCTGGCGAAGGCGATCGGCGACGAGGACGACGGCGCTGAAGACTCCAACCTAACGATGACCGGCATCGGTTTCGGAACTCCTTGTTACATGCCGCCCGAGCAATTCGACGATGCAAAACGAGCAGACGAGCGCGCCGACATCTACGCTCTCGGCTGCATGCTCTTTGAGGCAGCGACTGGCCGGCTGCCGTATCCGGGACCAAGTCCTGCCGCGGTCATGAGTGCTCACTTGCGAGTTCGAATGGGCGCACGGCCGCCCTGCCCAAGGGATGTCGACCCGGCGGGCGATTACTCCGTAGATCGCGCGTGTGTCTCGGCGATCGAACTCGACCCAGAACGCCGCACCGCATCCGTGGAAGCTCTGATCAACACTGTGTTCACGGGCGAGCCGCCATCACTCGGTGCGCTGGCGACCGGCCTCGCGATGGGACCCGGATTCATCGGGGGCGCGCTGACCGGCGCGAGCGAACGCGACGGATGGCGTCCGCCGGACCCGGCGCGTCGTTCGATTCCAGCCACGCCTCGGGACGCGCCTAGCTGCGCCAGTTGCCGCCTGGAAGTCGACATCCGTGACCTGGCGACAGGGCGCGCTGAGCCGCTTGAGGACGGGCGAGTTCACTGTCCGACGTGCTACATGCGCCTCATGGCTGGTCTCGCGTGCGCCGGTTGCTACGGCAACGTCGACTCAAGCGAGGTCAGGTCCGGCGAACTCGAGGTCGAGGAATCCAGGATCTATCACAAGGCATGTGTAAGAACACGATCTGCGCCAGCGCGGCCCACGTCGATTACAGCCGCCGCCAAGCCGCATGCAGCACCTCAGGAGCGGGTGTTGGAGCGCTTGCGCGACAAGGTGTACGTGGCACTTGATCGCGACGCGAATGGCGATTGGCTGTGGGTTCTCTGGGAGGGCCTCGTCGATCCGTTGGTGGCGAAGAAGCTCGCCTTCCATCCTCTTCAGGCAGTGAAGCTCGTTCCCAAGCCGTGGGTTCACGACGAGGATGTCGCGAAGGTCGCTCGGATTGCGACTGTCGAGACGTTGATTCTCTCGGGAGCGGACATCACGGACCGGGGGCTCGGCTTCGCCGCACAGCTGGAGTTCCTGCGGGAACTCTCGGCCGAGAACCTGAGCGTGAAAAGCCTTGCGGTGCTGAACCGCCTCGCCGACCTGAGACGGCTCGTCCTGTCCCGCTGCACGGAACTGACGGACGACGCAATCTCGGGGCTGTCGTGTGCCCGGCTTGAAGCACTTGTGCTTACGGGCTGCAAGGGCATCACGGACAAGTCTGTGCGAGCTCTCTCCGCATTCCCCAGACTCAAGGAGGTTGAACTGACCGGGACGTCCGTCAGCCCCTCAGGGGTCGCCCTGATGCGGCACCGGAAGCCTGAGTTGAAGGTCGCGTGCTCGTGGCCGAACGCCGGGAAGAAGGTGATCTTGACCGACGAATTCAAGCGGACGGTTATCGCTGCGCTGCGCGCCGGCGACTCAGCGAGCGCACAGCGCCTCTGTGCGGACGTAGCTCAAGGACACGCAGGTCACGCCAAACAGGTACTTGACCACCTCAAGCGAGCCATAGGGTGACGGCGCGGGGGTACTTCGTCGCTGGTCCCGACCCAGGGTAGTGCCACCGTCTCCGGCCGGCTCCGCGAAGTCCATGGTACGCCGGGCCAGGGTCGTCGTTACCCGCCGTGCGCCACTACCGATGGTTGGTCTCGGCCCAGCCGGTAGCTCACGGCGCTTGCTGGAGGAACGCGTTGCTCGGGGTTCCGGAGCGGTCAGCGTCATGAACGACACGCGACTCGGCGCACTCGAACGCCGCTGGAAGGAGACCGGCTCCCTCGACGACGAGGCCGCCTACCTGCTGGTATGCGTGCGGGTGGGGACCTTCGCCCGGAGCGCTTGGAGTTGGCCGCGTACTGCGGGCATGAGGGGCGAGGAGACTCGTCGACGTGAGCCGTCCGACGGACATACGCACCTCCGGTCCAGGGAGTTACTCGGCCACGCCCGCCTCGACACGACCGCGATCGGCGTGGAGGTTGAGCGGGAAGACCTGCGCCGGGTCATCGAGGTGCTCGATCACACACGTCGAAGCCAGTAGTCGGGACGGCGTTTGTCGTGAGCGATGGCAAGGACGCGGATCGCGTCCGGCGTCTCCATGAACACGACACGGTACGGGAAGCGGCGAACGTGGGCCTGCCGGACCGGCTGCCCAGCCACCGTCCTGACGACCGGGTGTTGCTCGATCGCCTGAAGCCGGGCCAACGTCTCGATCACGGCGGTCAGGTAGTCCTCGCCGAGCCCTGGTCGCTGCGCCTCGTACCAGTCCTGCGCGGACAGATACTCGTCGCGTGCCTCTGGCTCGACCTGGACCGGCTTGGTCAATCGCGCCGAAGCCGCGCGCGCGCCTCGGCCTCGACCTGCTCCCATGGGACGCCGGGCTCTCCGGCCAGGACACGGCGAGCACGTCGGTCGATCTCGGCATCCCAGGCAGCGTTCACGTCGCCCTCGTCCTCGCCGTCGATGCTCGCCAGCAGCGCCGCTGCGACCTCGGCCCGCTCAGGGAGCGGGAGCTTCATGGCGGCTTCCAGGACGCTGCGGGTCTGCTCGGTCATGAACTCCAGGATAGCCAGCGGGTGCGACTTCTGGCACGTGCCTGTGAGGCCGGCCATCGTCCCTGAACCATGCCGCGGTCTGGTGCTCGGACAAACCAGCATCGAGTTCGCGGATTGGGGGCCAGCCCCATGTAGGAGTCCACCGACCGCCAGCCCAGGTGTCAGTAGACTCGGCACCTGGCGAGTCCGTCAGCTGACGGGTCGCCCGCGCCGCCTGGCGGGGCAGTCAGCGTGACGTCCTCTTCCCTCACGGTGCGTACGGCCTACCTCGCCCGGGGCGGGCTGTGGCGCGCCTCCGCCGCGGCCTCTAGAGTGCCCCCGTGACCACCGCTCCCCAGGCCGCGCCCGCGGGCGGCGCGCTCGAGGCCGGCGCCGTCCTGGGCGAGTTCCGCCTGCGCCGGCTCCTCGGGCAGGGGCCGCTCGGCGAGCTCTACGCGGCGGAGCGCGCCGAGGACGGCGCGCGCGTCCTCCTGCGCGTCCTCGCCGACCAGGTGACCGCGCGCGCCGACCTGCGGGCGCGCGTGGGGCGGGACCTCGCGGCGCTGCAGGGCGTCGAGCACCCGGCCGTGGCGCGCCTCCTCGAGCTCGGCGAGGAGCGAGGCCACGTCTTCTACGGGCTGGCCGACCCGGGCGACCTGAGCCTCGGCGACCTGGTGCGCCGCGGCCGCCCGCTCGACGAGCGCGAGCTCGTGTGGCTGGGGGCCGGCGTCGCCGCCGGGCTCGGCGCCCTGCACGCCGCCAACCTGCCGCACGGCTCGCTCGCGCCGCACACCGTGCTCGTGACGCCGCGCGGCCCGGTCGTCGTCGACCTGGCCTGGACCTGCCGCCTGCGCGAACCCTCGGGCGAGGCCGAGGCGGGCGACGCGCCGCCGCCGAGCGTCGCGCACGACCTGCGCGCCCTGGGCCTCCTCCTCGTCCTCGCCGGCACCGGCGACCCGGCCGCCCGCGCCCTGCCGGCCGGCACGTCGCCGAGGCTCGCCGGCCTGGTCGAGCTGCTCCTCGGCCCGGCCGCGCGCCGCCCGCCGGCCGAGAAGGTCGCCCGCCTGTTCGCGCAGCTCGCCAAGGTGGCCGAGGTCGAGGGGGGCGCGCCGGCGTCGCTCGTGGGGCTGATCGAGCAGGTCGCCGCGGGGCAGACGACCGGACCGCTCGACGCGGCCGCCGGCCCGGCGCTGGGCCGCTTCGGCCGCTACGTGCTGCTCGAGGAGCTCGGGCGCGGCGGCATGGGCGTGGTCTACAAGGCGCGCCACGCCGAACTCGAGCGCTACTTCGCGCTCAAGGTCATGCTCGCGGGCGCCCTCGCCGACGACACGGCCCGCCGCCGCTTCCTCCACGAGGCCGAGGCCGCCGCGACCCTCGACCACCCGGCCGTCGTGCGCGTCCACGACTGCGGCGTCGTCGACGGGCGCGCCTACATGGCCATGGACCTCATGGCCGGGACGCCGCTCTCGGAGCTCTACCGCGACCCCGCGTGGACGCTCCCGGCGCTCCTCGGGCTGTTCGTCGAGGTCCTGCGCGGCGTCCACTACGCCCACTCGCGCGGGATCGTCCACCGCGACCTCAAGCCCGAGAACGTCCTCGTCGACGCCGAGGGCAAGCCGCACATCCTCGACTTCGGCGTGGCCAAGCGCGTGGGCGAGGCGAGCGGCCTGCTCACGATCCAGGGCGAGCTCGTGGGCACCCCCGCCTACATGCCGCCCGAGCAGGCCGAGGGGCGCGGCAACGACATCGACACGCGCAGCGACGTCTACGCGCTCGGCGCGAGCCTGTTCGAGGTCGTGACCCGCGGCCGCCGCCCGTTCGAGGGCAAGACCGTCACCGACGTCCTCACGCGCATCCTGCTCGAGGAGCCGCCGGCGCCGGGCGCGCTGGCGCCGGGGCTGCCGTGGGAGGTCGACGCGATCGTCCTCAAGGCGCTCGAGAAGCAGCGCGAGCGCCGCTACCAGTCGGCGGCCGAGATGGCCGAGGACATCCAGCGCTTCCTCGGCGGGCTGCCGATCCGCGCCCGCCAGGCGACCTTCGGCTACAAGGCCAGGAAGTGGCTCGCCCGGCGCTGGCCGGCGGTCGTCGCGGGGGCGGCCGCGCTGAGCCTCGCCGTGGGCGGCGCGGCCGTCGTCGTCGCCGGGCGCCGGGCCGACGCCGCGGCCGAGGCCGCCCGCGTCGCCGCCGAGGCCACGCGCGTCGCCGCCGAGGTGCGCCGCCTGGTCGAGGAGGGCGACGCCGCCCTGGGCCAGGACGACCCGCAGCTGGCGATCGAGCGCTACGCGCAGGCGCTGGCCCTCGAGCCGGACCACGTCGCCGCCTCGGTCGGGCGCGAGCGCGCCGTGGGGCAGGTCAAGGACGCCGAGGCCCGCGCGCGGCGGGCCCGCGCCCGCGAGCAGGCGGAGGCCTTCGCGCGCGACGCCGCGGCGCAGGAGGCGGCGGGCGACCTGCAGGCGGCGCGCGTGGCCTTCGAGAAGGCCATGGCCTTCGAGGACCCGCCGCCCGCGGCCAGGACGGGGCTCCTGCGCGTGGCCCAGGCGCTGGCCGTGCGCGAGGCGCAGGACCGGACCGACGAGCTGCAGCGCCGCGACCTGCGCCGCGCCGCCGACCACGAGGCCGCGGGCGACGCGCACCTCGCCGCCGGCCGGCTGCGCGACGCGCAGGCCGCCTTCCTCCAGGCCATGGGCTTCGGCTCGGAGCGGGCGCCCGGGCGCCTGCGCCAGGTCGAGGAGGCGCTCCTGGCCGAGCGCATGGAGCAGGTGCAGGAGGAGGTCCGCGCCCGCGCCGCCGCCGAGGCCGAGCGCCTGGCGAAGGAGGGGCTCGCGGCCCTGGACCGGGACGACCTCGACGGCGCCCGGCGCGCCTTCGTCCAGGCGCTCGGCTTCGACGGCAACAGCGCCGCCGCGCAGCAGGGCCTGGTCGAGGTCGAGCGGCTGCGACGCGCCGACCAGGAGCGGCAGGAGCGCGCCGGGCGCCTGGCCCAGGCCGACGAGCAGGCGCGGCAGGCGCGGCAGGCGCTCGAGCGCGGGCGCGCGCAGTTCCGCGACGGCGAGGACGTCGAGGTCGTGCGCGAGAGCTACTTCCTGGCCCTCGAGGGCTACGACCGGGCGCTCTCGTTCGTCCCCGACCACGCCCGCGCGCGCGCCGAGAAGGCCGCCGTGGCCCGCGAGGTCTCGGCGATCCTGCGTGAGGAGGGGCGCTACGAGCTGGCCGACTTCCTCCTGCGCATGAGCGGCGTCGAGGCCGGCGCCGCGGCGGCCCCGCCCGAGCTGCCGGCCGACCCGCACCTCGTCGTGGTCGAGGCCGACAAGGTGAACATCCGCCGCGCCTACGGCGGCGTGGTGCGCTTCCAGGCCACCCGCGTGTTCGACCCGCTGCGCGAGCAGGTGCGCGCGCGCGGCGGCGGCCGCTACCGCGTCGTGATCCAGGTCCGCTCCGAGCCCACGGCGAGCATCCCGCCGCTGGTCCACGCCAAGGGGCTGTGGGTGCGGCTCGAGGACAAGGTCGCCAACACGATCTCACGCACCGAGCGGGTCGACTTCCAGGGCGGCCCGTTCGCGCGCCTCGTGACCGTCGACGCGCACGGCCGGATCGTGGCCGCCTGGGAGCGCTCCCGCGACCTGCCCGCCCAGCGCTACATCGCCGAGGTCGAGGCCGTCGTGCGGCGGCTCCTGGCCGAGGTCGAGGGGCGGGGAGGAGGCTGAACCGGTGACCACGTCCGCCGCCGACCTCGCGCAGCGTCAGCTCGACCTTCCACACCTTCACTGCAGGTGGAATCCGCAGTCCACGCGCGCTCGGCGGCGCGTTGGCCACCACCGCCGGGCCGACCGCCGACCTGCCGCGCCGCCGGGCGCGTGTGGGACAAGGCTGCGGGGCCAGCGTCCTGGCGCCAGCACCACCACGGGACGAGGTCGCACGAGATGACCACCGCCGCCGATCTCGCGCAGCGTCAACTCGACGCCTACAACGCCCACGACATCGAGGCCTTCGTCGCCTGCTTCGCCGAGGACGTGGTCGTGGCCGACGTGCGCACGGGCGCCGTGATCATGCAGGGGCGCGAGGCCATGCACGCGCGCTACGGGGCGCTCTTCGCGCGGCCCGCCCTGCACGCCGCGCTCGTCAGCCGAACGACGCTCGGCGACGACGTCGTCCTCGATGTCGAGCGCGTCGCCGGGCTGCGCGACGACGGCGGCGAGGTCGACGCGGTCGCGATCTACGAGCGGCGCGGCGACGTGATCGCGCGGGTGTGGTTCGTCAGGCCCTGAGCTCGAGGGCCGCGAGCGCGAGCATCGCCAGGCCCACGACCAGGAGGAGCCCGCCCAGGAGCTGCCGCAGGCGCGCCTGCGGCACGCGGCCGGCGAGCGAAGCGCCGCCGACGCCGGCCGCCGCCGCGCCGAGCGCGAAGAGCACGAGCCGCCGGTCGAGCAGGTCGACCTGCGAGGCCACCGCCCCCAGGCCGGCGAGCGCGTTGACGGCCACGACCACGAGCGACGTGGCCACGGCCCGCCGCGGGCTCAGGCCGGCCACGAGCGTCAGCGCCGGCACGACGGCGAAGCCGCCGCCGACGCCGACGAGCCCGGTGAGGGCGCCGGCGCCGACGCCGGCCAGGAGCACCGGGGCGACACGCGCCCGTCCGGCGGACGGCGCGGGGTCGCCCCGCCTCGGGCCGCGGGCCAGCAGGGCGCCGGCGGTCAGGGCCACGAGGGCGAACAGGGCCGACTGGGCCGGCCCCGGGAGGCGCCGGGCCAGGAGCGCCGTGACCAGGCTCGCGGGCGCGCCCGCGCCGCCCGTGAGCAGGGCGGCGCGGCCGTCGACCGCCCCGGCCCGCAGGTGCGGGCCGAGGCTCGCCAGCGCGGCCGCCGCGACGATCAGCAGGGCGCCCGCCTTCGCGCCGGCGGGGTCCAGGCCGAGGAGGCCGAGGAGCGGCACCGCGAGCATGCTCCCGCCGCCGCCCACGAGGCCGAGGAGCAGGCCCACGACCGCGCCGAGCGCCAGGGTGACGGCGGTCACGGGTCACCTCACTTCGCGCCGCCGACGGCGCAGGTCGAGGGCGCCGCGTCGCCGTCGTCCCGGGCGCCGCCGACCGCGCAGGTCGACCCGCCGACCGCGCAGGTCGACCCGCCGCCCGCGGCCGCCGGCGCGCGGTTCCAGGGGGCCTGCATCAGCACCAGCGCCAGCCCGCAGGTGCCCGTGAGCCCCGCGAACGTCAGCCCCGCGCCGAAGAAGCCGGCCAGGACCAGGAACCAGGGGTTCACGAGCGCCCCGAGGAGCGTCCCCGTGAGCACGCCCAGGCCGACGATCAGCTGCACCTGCCGGTCGACGCTCAGGTGCCGGCGCCCCTCCTTCAGCGGCAGGCCGGCCTTGCGCCAGCCGACGACGCCGCCCTCGAGCACGCGCGCCTTGCGCCCCTGGCGCAGGAGCGTCTGCGAGGCCAGCGTCGCGCGCACGCCGGTGCGGCACACCACGACGACCTCCTCGCCCTCCGGGACCTCGTCGAGGCGTCCGGTCAGCTCGCCCAGCGGGACGTTCCGGGCCCCGTCGAGCCGCTCGGCCTCGAACTCGAGCGGCGAGCGGACGTCGAGCAGGAAGGGGCCCCCGCCGGCCCGGCGCAGGGCGTCGAGGTCGCGGGGCGCGATCGTGGGCGAGTCGGGCTCCTCGGCCAGGTTGAAGCGCAGGATCTCCGCCATGTTCGCCGGCGGCGCGCCCTTGACGTCGAGCCGCGCGACGAGCTTCGCCCGGTCGTGCTCCGACAGGAGCGGGTTCTTCTGCCGCTCGTCGCCGATCGTGCTCTCGGGCGTGCCCACGTAGTCGTGGCCCGGGTGGACCACCGTGTCGTCGGGCAGGCCCTCGAAGCGGCGGAACGTGTCGAACAGGTCGTCGGCGCTGCCGCCCATGAAGTCCGTGCGCCCGGCGCCGCCCACGAACAGGGCGTCGCCCGTGAACAGGTGCCCGTCGACCAGCAGGGCCAGCGAGTCGGGCGTGTGGCCCGGCGCGTCCAGCACCCGCACCTCGACGCCGCCCAGCGGCAGGACGTCGTCGCCCTGCACCCGGCGCGCCGGCGCCTTCAGCTTGGCCCGGGTGTGCGCCAGGAGCTCGGCGCCCTCCCGCGCGGCCAGCTTGCGCGCGCCCGACAGGTGGTCGGCGTGCGTGTGGGTGTCCGCCACCCAGCGGAGCCGCGCCCCCCGGGCGCGCAGCCGCGCCTGCAGCGCGTCGACCTGGTCGAGGCGCGGGTCGATCACCAGCGCCTCGCGGCTGGCCTCGTCGATCACCAGGTAGGCCACGCACCCCTCGCGGTCGTGCTTCAGCGCCTCCACCGTCGTCCGCTGCGTCGTCTGCGTGCTCATGACGCCCTCCTTGGGTATGACTATATTCGCATGCGGTGATATAGTCAAGTGGTGGGTAGGATGAACGCACGGGGGGGAGGGAAGGCCATGGCCGGCAAGAAGAAGCAGAAGGCGCCGCTCTCGCGCGAGGCGCTCGAGCTCGTGGCCCAGCGCTTCAAGGCGCTGGCCGACCCCACGCGCCTGGCGCTGCTCCAGGCCCTGTTCGAGGGCGAGCGGACCGTGCAGGAGCTGTGCGAGGCCACCGGGACCAACCAGGCCAACGCCAGCAAGCACCTGGCGCTGCTCACCGACCAGGGCCTGCTCGCCCGGCGCAAGGACGGCCTGTTCGTCCGCTACCGGATCGACGACCCCACCGTCCACGCGCTGTGCGAGCTCGTGTGCGGCTCGCTGGCCCGGCGCTTCGAGGCGGTCCGCGCCCACCTCGTGCCGGAGGACTGACGTGACGCGACCGGTCTTCGAGATCCTCGACTGGGCCGACACGCCGATCGGCGGGCTGTGCCTGCGCCGGCGCGAGCTCCTCGGGCGCCCGGGGGTCGTCGTCACCGAGGTGACGATCGACCACGAGCTGCTCATGAGCAGCCTGAACACCGCCTCCGAGGAGGCGCTGGCCGCCCGCGCGGTCGCGCGCCATGGCGGCGACGGCCTGCGCGTGCTCGTGGGCGGCCTGGGCCTCGGCTACACGGCCCGCGCGGCGCTCGCGAGCCCGCGCGTCGCGGCCGTGCGCGTGGTCGAGCTCCTCCCCGAGGTGATCGGCTGGCTGCGCCGCGGCCTCGTGCCGCTCTCGGCCGAGCTCCAGGCCGACCCGCGCCTCGAGGTCGTCGAGGGCGACGCCTACGCCGGGCTCCTCGGCCCGCCGGGCGACGAGCGCTGGGACCTCGTGCTGATCGACGTCGACCACACCCCCGACGAGCCGCTCGACCGCGCCAGCGGCGCCTTCTACACGGCGGACGGCCTGCGGCGCGTGGCCGCGCACCTCGCGCCCGGCGGCCTCCTGGGCGTGTGGTCGGCCGGCGACGACGACCCGCGCTTCGCCCGCGCGCTGGGCGAGGTGTTCGACGACGTCGCCATCGAGCGCGTCCCCTGGCACGACGAGCTCTTCGACGACGGCCGCGACGAGGAGGACGTGCTGTTCTTCGCCCGCCGCCGCTGATCCCGTCCGCTCGGATCATCCCGCCCAGGCGAGCGATGGGGACGGGCGGAACGGGACAGTTCGTGCCAGTCCAGGGCTTTCGACGATCGCCCGCCCCTCGCGAGCGCATCACTCGTCGCAGGCCGAGCGCTTCGCTCATCGCAGGATCCCCTTGATCCTCCAGCCCAAGCGAGCGATGGGGACGGGCGGAACGGGACAGTTCGTGCCAGTCCAGGGCTTTCGACGATCGCCCGCCCCCTCGCGAGCGCATCACTCGTCGCAGGCCGAGCGCTTCGCTCATCGCAGGATCCCCTTGATCCTCCAGCCCAAGCGAGCGATGGGGACGGGCGGAACGGGACAGTTCGTGCCAGTCCAGGACTTTCGACGATCGCCCGCCCCTCGCGAGCGCAACACTCGTCGCAGGCCGAGCGCTTCGCTCATCGCAGGATCCCCTTGATCCTCCAGCCCAAGCGAGCGATGGGGACGGGCGGAACGGGACAGTTCATGCCAGTCCGGGACTCTCGCCGATCGCCCGCCCCTCGCGAGCGCATCACTCATCGCAGGTGTCGGACCCATCCCGTAGATTCCACGCCCGAGCGAGCGATGGGGACGCTGGGCTCACGCCGATCGCCCGCCCCTCGCGAGCGCATCCGTCGCAGGTCCCATGACCCTCCACGCCGACCTCACCCCCGAGCAGCGCGACGCGGTCCTCCACCGCGACGGCCCCCTCCTCATCCTGGCCGGCGCGGGGTCGGGCAAGACGCGCGTGATCACGCGCCGTGTGGCCCACCTGATCCGCACCGGCGCGCGGCCGGGGTCGATCGTGGCGATCACGTTCACGAACAAGGCCGCGGGCGAGATGCGCGAGCGCATCCACGCGCTCGTGCCCGACGTGGCCGCCGCCGGCAGAGACGGCCCGGTCGTGGCCACGTTCCACGCCTACGCCGTGCGGCTCCTGCGCGAGCTGGGCCCGCGGGCCGGGATCCGCAAGGACTTCTCGATCCTGGACGAGGACGACCAGCTGGCCCTCGTGCGCGAGGCCGCCGTCGCCGCGCGCGTCGACGTCGAGCGCTTCAGGGCGCCGGCGCTGGCGCACGCGATCGGCCGGGCCAAGGAGAAGCTCGACGACGCGGCGTTCACGGCGCAGGCGACGAGCGACCTCGACCGGGCGGCCGCGGCGGTCCTGCCCCTCTACCGCGACCTGCAAAGGGCGCGCAACGCCCTCGACTTCGAGGACCTCGTGGCGCAGGTCGTCCTGCTCCTCGAGCGCGACCCCGACGCCCTGGCCCTCGTGCAGGGGCGGCTCGAGTTCGTCCTCGTCGACGAGTACCAGGACACGAACCACGCCCAGTACCGCCTGGCGCGCCTCCTCGCCGGGCCGCGCCGGAACATCTGCGTGTGCGGCGACCCCGACCAGTCGATCTACGGCTGGCGCGGCGCCGACATGGGCAACATCCTGCGCTTCGAGGAGGACTTCCCCGGCGCCAAGGTCGTGCTCCTCGAGCGCAACTACCGCTCGTCGCCGACGATCCTCCAGGCGGCCAACCACCTGATCGGCCACAACGCCGTGCGCAAGGACAAGCAGCTCCGCCCCGGCCGCGAGGAGGACGGGCTGCCGATCGAGGTGCGCCGCTGCCTCGACGAGGACCTCGAGGCCGACTACGTGGCCCGCCGCGTCGAGGAGGTGATCGCCATGGGCACCTCGCCGCGCGAGGTGGCCGTGGTCTACCGCGCGGGCAAGCAGGCGGAGCGCTACGAGGAGGCCCTGCTCAAGCGCAACGTCCCCTGCGCCACGGCCGGGGCGGTGTCGTTCTTCGACCGGGCCGAGATCAAGGACGCGCTGGCCCTGGTGAAGCTGGCCGTGAACCCGCGGGACGACCTGGCCGCCCTGCGCGCCCTGCGGGCGACGAAGAAGGGCGTGGGCAAGGCCACGCTCGACAAGGTCCACGAGCTCCAGCGGCGCCACGGCGTGTCGATCGTCGAGGCCTGCGGCCGCGCGGGCGACCTGCCGACCGTCACGCGCGCCACGCGCGAGGCGCTCGTGGGCTTCGCCGCGCTCGTGGGCGAGGTCCACGCGGGGGCGACGGGGCCGGCGGGGACCCTCGTGCAGAAGGTCCTCGAGCGCAGCGGCCTCGAGGCGACCCTGCGCGCCGGCGGCGAGGACGGCGTGGCCCGCGCCGACAACCTGGGCGTCCTCCTGGCCGCGGCCCGCGACGCGGATCGGCGCGCGGCGAGGGGCGGCGAGGGCGGCGCGCGCGGCTTCCTCGACCGCCTGGCCCTCCTCGACGGCCAGGACCGCAAGGACGAGGAGGCGCCCGACAAGGTCACGCTGACGACCGTGCACGCGGCCAAGGGCCTCGAGTTCGACGTCGTGTTCGTCGTCGGGCTCGAGCAGGGCCTGTTCCCCCACGAGCGCGCCCTGGCCGAGGGGCAGCTCGAGGAGGAGCGCCGCCTGGCCTACGTGGCCTTCACGCGCGCCAGGAAGCGCCTCGTCCTCACCTACGCCGGCCTGCGCAAGGCCCGGAACCCGGCCGACGAGCGCCGCCGGCCGTCGACGTTCATCTACGAGCTGCCCGCGGCGCTCCTGTGGGACCCGGAGCGGCGCGCGCCGGCCGACCTGCCCGAGCGCGAGGACGTCGCGGCCGACGCGGCGGCGCCCTCGTCGCCGGCCGCCATCCGCGGCGCGCGGCGCCGGGGCCCGCCCCGGCGCCAGCGACCAAGGGCGCCGCGCCGCCGCTCTGGGCGCGCGGGCTCGAGCGCCGGGCCGCCGCCGGCCGCCCCTGAGCCTCGTCACCGCGGCGACACACGAGCGGTCAGAGTGGCCCTGACGGGGCCGGGCGGCCGGGTGACACGCACGGTCCGCCCGGGGTACACTCACAGCCGCGCCTTCGGGGGGAGGCGCACGCGGGAGCAGCATGACCCCTGTCCAGCTCGACGCGGCCGGTCGTCCCCGCGGCGCCCCCGAGGCGGCCGACGAGGGCGACGCCGGCCGCGAGCTGGCGCGGATCCGCGCCCTGTACGAGCTCACGGCGGCCGTGGCGGCCGGGCAGGACCCGGCCGCGGTGCAGGAGGTCGCGCTGGGCGCGCTCGAGCGGCTCCTCGACGCGCGCCGCTCGGCGATCCTCCTCTTCGACGCCGCCGGCGTCATGCGCTTCGCCGCCTGGCACGGCCTGTCGGACGTCTACCGGGCGGCCGTCGAGGGCCACTCCCCGTGGACCCGCGACGCCTGCGATCCGGAGGCCGTGGTCGTCGCTGACGCGGCGCAGGACCCGGACCTGGCGGCCTACCAGCCCTTGTTCGCGGCCGAGGGGATCGCGGCCCTGCTCTTCGTCCCGATCTGCTTCGGCGGCGTGCTGCTGGGCAAGTTCATGGTCTACTTCGACCACCCGCGCCAGGTCACGCCCGACGAGCTCGCCTTCGCGCAGACCGTCGCGCGCCACGTCGCCGTCGCGGCCGACCGCGCGCGCTCCGCCGAGGAGCTGCGCCGCTCCCGCGACGACCTGTGGGCGATCCTCGACGGCGTCGCCGACGCCGTCACCGTCCAGGAGGCCGGCGGCCGGCTCGTGTTCGCCAACCAGGCCGGCGCGCGCGCGCTCGGGTTCGAGTCGCCGGGCGAGCTCCTGGCGACCCCCGCGGCCGAGCTCATGCGCCGCTACGTCCTCCTCGAAGACGAGGGCGGCCCCTTCCCGCTCGAGCGCCTGCCAGGCCGGGTCGCCCTGACCGAGGGGCGGCCCAGCGAGGCGCTGGTGCGCTTCGCCTTCGCCGCCACGGGCGAGGAGCGCTGGTCGCTCGTGAAGGCCACGCCCGTGCGGGACGCGGCCGGCCAGGTGCGCCTGGCCGTCAACGTGTTCCGCGACGTGACCGACGACCGGCGCGCCCGGACGGCGGCCGTGTTCCTCGCCGACGCCAGCGCCGTGCTCGCCGCGTCGCTCGACCACGAGACGACGCTGCGGAGCGTCGCGCGCCTCGCCGTCCCGCGCGTCGCCGACTGGTGCGCCGTCGAGCTCGTGCGCGGCGACGGCCCGGCGACCGAGCAGGTCGCCGTGGCGCACGCGGACCCGGCCAAGGTCGAGCTCGCACGGGCGCTCCGGCGCCGCTATCCGCCCGACCCCGCGGCGCCGCGCGGCGTGCACCAGGTGATCCGGAGCGGGCAGCCCGAGCTCTACCCGGAGGTGCCCGAGCCCGTGCTCGCCGCCTCGGCCCAGGACGCCGAGCACCTCGCGATCCTTCGCGCCCTCGAGCTGCGCTCGGCGATGGTCGTGCCGCTCGTCGCCCGGGGCCGGACCCTGGGCGCGATCACGTTCGTCTCCACCCAGCCGCACCGCCGCTACGGCCAGGCGGACCTGGTCATGGCCCAGGACCTCGCGTCGCGCGCGGCGCTGGCGATCGACAACGCGCGGCTCTACGGTGAGGTCCGCCGCGCCGACGACCGCAAGAGCGAGTTCCTGGCCATGCTCGCGCACGAGCTGCGGAACCCCCTGGCGCCGATCGTCACGGCCGCGCACCTCCTGCGCCTGCGCGGGCCCGAGCCGGCGGCGGGCCGCGTGCTCGAGGTGATCGACCGGCAGGTCGGGCACATGACGCGCATCGTCGACGACCTCCTCGACGTCTCGCGCCTCACGCGCGGCCGCTTCGAGCTGCGCCGCGAGGCGCTGGACCTGGCCGCGCTCGTGCGCGCCACGGCCGAGGACCACCGCCCGCTGGCCGAGGCCCGGGGCCTGACGCTGACCCTGGACGTCGCGCCCGGCCCGCTGCCGGTGCGCGGCGACACGACCCGCCTGGCGCAGATCCTCGGCAACCTGCTGGCCAACGCCTTCAAGTTCACCGACGCCGGCGGCGCCGTCACCCTCTCCGCGCGGCGAGACGACCGCGAGGTCGTCGTCGCCGTCCGCGACACGGGCATCGGCATGCCCCCGGACCTGGTCGCCGACCTGTTCGAGCCGTTCGTGCAGGCCGACCGGTCGCTCGCCCGCTCGCGCGGCGGCCTCGGCCTCGGCCTCGCCGTGGCGCGCGGGATCGTCTCCATGCACCAGGGCCGGATCGAGGCCGTCAGCCCGGGCCCGGGCCAGGGCGCCGAGGTGCGCTTCCGCATCCCGCTGGCGGCCGCGGCCGAGGGCGCCCCCGCGGCGCGCCCGGACACGCCGGCGGGGCGCGCCCGCCGCGTGCTCGTGGTCGAGGACCACGCCGACGCGGCCGACATGCT
The DNA here is from genome assembly GCA_019636275.1 of Planctomycetota bacterium. Lineage (GTDB taxonomy): Bacteria > Planctomycetota > J058 > J058 > J058 > JAMLIC01. The sequence goes on from JAHBXY010000106.1 coordinate 22,248, forward strand.
CCGCGCGCTCCTCGAGCACGAGGGCCACGAGGTCGAGGTCGCCGCCTCGGGTCCCGACGGGCTGGCCGCCGCCGCCCGCTTCCGCCCCGACGTCGTCCTCTGCGACCTCGGCCTCCCCGGGCTCGACGGGTTCGAGGTCGCGGCGCGCCTCCGCCGCGACCACGGGGCGGACCTCGCGCTGGTCGCCCTCTCCGGTTACGCGCAGGAGGATGACCGCGCGCGCGCGCGCGCTGCCGGGTTCGACGCGCACCTGACGAAGCCGGTGGCGGCCGCCGACCTCGCGCGGGCGCTCGGCGCGCTCGTCCGCTGACGACGACCCGCGACGCTCGACGCTCCGGGCGGGACACCCGCGTCCCCACTCCCACCTCCTCGTAACCCCGTCCTCTCCGTCCCCTTGCCCGCCCGCCCCGGACGACCGCCGGGCCCGCGTGGTGGAATGAGCGCTCGAGGTGGAGGGGGGCTCGCGGAGGCGTGGGTGCCCGTCGAGGAGCGGGGTCGCGTCGCAGGCGCGGCCGCGTGGACCCTGGTCGCCGTGGCCGCCGGCTGCGGCGACCCGCGGGTCGAGGTCGCGCCGCCCGTCGCGCCGAAGGCCGCGGCGCACGTGCGGAGCTTCGCCGGCTCGCCCCTGAGCGGGCCGCAGGCGCGGCCCCCGTGGCTCATGCCCGACGAGTGCGACCCGCGCGACGCCTGGCGGGTCGAGGTCGCCTGGTTCGCCGCGCAGGAGGCCCCGCCGGGCCTCGGCGTCGCCCCGCTCGTCGAGTGGACCCGCCTCGTCGTCGTCGAGCCGGACCTCGAGCCTCGCTTCGGGCCGTCGCTCCTCACGCGCGGCGGCCGCATCGGGCGCGAGGCGGACGCGGCGGCGGCGACCGCGGACCTGCGGGCGCGCGCGGACGTGCTCGCCTTGACCGTGCAGGAGGGCGTCCTGCCGCCCGGGGTGACGACCGCCTTCGAGCTGACCGAGGAGAGCCTGACCTGGCCGGCGAGGGCGCCAGACCCCGACGAGCACGAGGCCCGGCCCCCTCGGCTGGCGCTCCTGGTCCATCGCCCGGGGCCCACGCCCCCGCCGCCCCTGGCGCCGGGGCGCCGGGCGACGACCCTCGAGGCGGGCGCCCCGCGTCCGGGCGCGCAGGACCCGGCCGGCGTCCGTGCGGCGCTGGGTGAGGTCGCGGGCCTGGCCCCTCCGACCGAGCGGCGGCCGCAGGGGCCGCTCGCCGTCGAGGTCGCGCTCGACGTCCAGGCCCGCGCCCCCGGCGCCGCGGCGCACGGGCGGTCGGCCCCGCCCCGGCGCGAGCTGGTGCTCGTCGCGGAGCGCCTCGCCGTGGGCCCGGGCGCGCTCGTCGTGGCCGTCCCGTCGCCCTTCACGCACCCGCGGCGCTCCGGCGCCGGCGTGCTGCTGGCGGTGATCCGCGTGCGGCTCGCCCCGCGCCCCGGCGAGCCGGAGCACGCCGCCCACCGCGAGGCCTACGCCGCCGCGCTCGCCGAGGTCGAGCGCACCTGCGCGCTCTGGCAGCCGCCGCCCGGCGGGCTCCCCCGGCCGGGGGTCCTGGTGGTCCTGCCGCAGGAGGCCGCCCGCGTGGGCCTGCGCGACCCGGCGCAGCAGCGCCGGATCCTCCTCGGGCTGGCCGACGCCACCGGCGCGGACCTCACGCGCATGCTGGCCCTCACCGCCGACCGGGCGGACGTCCAGCGCATCTCGCTGGCGCTCTCCGAGCGGCTCGGCGCGCCGGGCGCGCCCGACGCCGGCCCGGCCCTCCGCTGGCTGCTCGAGCGGACGACCGTCGAGGCCCTGCGCGAGGGGTTCCCCCTCGACGCGCCGCCCCCGGCCCTCGCCTCGGTGATCGGCCGCTTCGCCGGGGCGGCCGCGCACCGGGCCAGCTTCATGGAGCTGTTCGTCGCCGCGCGAGACGCGGAGCACCTCGACGCGCTGCTCGCGCGCGAGAACGTGGCGCTCCTCGACGACTCGTCGGCGGCGATCCGCGCCCGCGCCGCCGAGTGGCTGGCGAGCCGCCGCCCGGAGCTCCTCCCGCCGGGGTATCACCCCCTGGCCCCCGACCGGCAGCGGCGCGCCGCCCTCCGGGGGCTGGACGACGCGCTCCAGGACGACGACGACGCGCCGAGCGGCGCCGGGGAGGGGCGATGAGCCCGAGCCCGCGCGCGCACGTCCCGCCCTCGCCCGACGTCGGCGCGCCCCCGCCCGAGCCCGCGGCCGCGCCCCCGCCGCCCGCGGGCGCGCGGCCGCGGACCCCGGCCCGGGTCTGGCTCCGTCGCCTGCTGGTCGTCGTCGGCGCGCTCACCCTGCTCCTCGCGGCCGTGCGGCTCGCCGCGTGGATCCTGATCCCGGTCGCCCTCGAGCGCGTGGCGCGCGCGCAGGGGCTCGACCTGACCACCGAGGACGTCTCGATCTCGCTCCTCGGCGGCGAGGTCCAGCTCTCGGGGGTCCGGGCGACGGCCCGCGACGGCGCGCCGCGCGTCCTCTCCGCCGAGCACGTGCGCGCCGACCTCGCGCTGCTCCCGCTCCTCCGCGGCGACGTGGTGCTCGCGCGCGTCGAGGTCGACGGCGTCGACGCCGTGATCGACTTCGGCCTGCGCGACCACGTCGAGCTCATGGCGGAGCTCGACCGCGCCCTGCGCGACCTGCTCCGCCGTCGGGCCGAGCTCGACGACCCGGTCGAGGCGGCGGCGCAGCCGGAGACGACCGGCGGGCCCCTGCGCCTCGACCTGCCGGTGGAGGTCCGGCGGCTCGTCGTGCGCCACCTGCGGGTGCGCGTGATCGACCCGTTCGTCAGGCCGCCGGTCGACGTGACGCTCGACGTGACGGGCGACCTCGCCGACCTCGAGGTGGCGTCGAGGCGCCCGCTGCGCGTGGCCCTCGCCGTCCACGGGCCGGGGCTCGTCGAGCGGCTGGCGGCGAGCGGGATCGCCCGCCTCGAGCCCCAGCGGCTCGAGGCGGCGCTGCGCGTCGAGGCGACCGGTCTGCGCCCGGCGCCCCTGCGCGGCTGGCTGGACGCGCTCGGCGTGGCGATCGCCCACGAGGAGCTGGCGCTCGACGTCGACGCCGGCCTGTCGCTCCGCCCCGCGCTCGACGACCCGGAGGAGGTCTCGGCCACGATCACGCTCGACCGGCTGACGGCCACGGGGGACGGGCAGGTCGTCCTCGCCGCGGAGCGCGGACAGCTCGAGCTCGAGGCGCTGCGCGCGCCGGGCCTCCGCGCCCGTCGCCTCGAGCTCGTCGGGGTGCGGGGGCGCGTGGCGCGCGACCCCGACGCGGGTCGGCTCGACATCTCCGGGCTGAGCTTCCCCCTCGACACGGACGACGACGACGCGGACGACGACGACGACGAGGTCGGGCCCGTCGTCCTGCGCGACGTCATCGTGCGCGACGTCGAGGCCGTGTACCACGACGCCGGGGTCCCGGGCGGCCTGACGCTGCCCGTGCGCATCGCCGAGGCGCGGCTCAGCGGCGTCGACTCGCGCCTGCCGCGCCAGCCCGGCCGGCTCCGGGCCACCCTGTCGGGCGAGGGCGTCGCCGGCGCGCTCGACGTCCGCGGGGACGTGTGGCTGTTCCCGCCCTACCAGGGCGCCGCCATCGAGGTCCAGGGCCGCGGCCTGACCCTCGAGGCGCTCGGGCCCGCCCTGGCCGACGCGGGGCTGACCCCCGCCCTGCGCGACGGCCAGCTCGACGGGGCGCTGCGCCTGATCGTCGACCGGACGGCGGTCGGGACGCAGGTGTCGGCGCTCGTCGAGGGGCTGCGGCTCCGCGACGACGGGCAGGACCTGCTCTTCCTGGAGCGCCTCGACGCGCCGTCGCTGCACGTCGACGCCGACGCCGGCCGCCTGGGCGCCGACCGGGTGGTGCTGCGCGGCCCCCGGCTGGCGCTGCGGCGCGACGCGTCGGGCGCCCTCCACGTGGGCGGGTTCGCCCTCACGGCGCCGCGCGAGGCCGCCGAGGCGGCGACGCCGCGCGCGGAGGACGTCCCGAGCCCGGTCGGGCTGCTCCGCTGGCGCGCGCAGGTGGGGCGGCTCGACGTCGCCGGCGTCAGCGCCCGCTTCGTCGACGAGGCGACGCCCGGGCAGCCCACCCTGTCCCTCGCGGACGCCGGGCTGCTCGTCGAGGGGCTGGACCTGTCGCCGGACCCCGCCGGCGAGCCGCCGGCCCGGCTGGCGCTCTGGCTGTCGGCGCCCGGCGTGGTCGACCGCCTGCGGGTCGAGGGCGCCGCCGACGCCGCGGCCGGCCAGCTCTCGGTCGCGCTCGAGGTCACGGCCGAGGGGATCACGCTGGCGGACCTCGCGCCGCACCTCGCCGCCGCGGGGCTCGAGCCCGCGCTGGAGGCCGGCCGGCTGACCGCGTCCTTCGCGGGCGACCTGGCCCGCGAGCGCGGCGGCGGGCTGCGCGCCACCGGGGCGATCACGCGGGCGCGGCTCACGGACGGCGGCGCGGAGCTCCTGGCGCTCTCCTCGCTCGAGGCGCGCGGGCTGGTGCTCGAGCCCGGCGGGCCGGAGGGCGAGGTCGCCCTCGAGGGCCTCGAGCTCGAGGCCCTCGAGCTGCCGCTGCGGCTCGAGGCGGGCGGCGGCATGGCCCTGCTCGGCGTGCGCCGCGCCCCGGGCGCCGAGGACGCGCCTACGCCCGGGGCCGACGCCGTGCGGTTCGGGGCGCCGCTGATCGACCTGCCGCGCCTCGAGCTCGGCGGGGCGCGCGTGGCGCGGGTCGCCCTGCGCATCGCCGACGAGCGGCGCCCCGGCGACGACCTGCGCGTCGAGGGCGCCCTGACCGTGGGCGCGCTGCGCTTCGACCCGCGGCAGGTCGCCCCCGCGCCCCCGACGCCGTTCAGCGCGCGCCTCGCGGCGCCCGGCGCCGCCGACGAGGTGCGCCTCGAGGGCGAGCTGCAGCTCGCGCCGGACGCGGTGCGGCTGCGGGCCGCGCTCGAGGGGGCCGGCCTGACCGACCGCTTCGTGGCCTCGATCCCGGGCCTGCACACGCAGGACGTGCGGCTCGACCAGGGGACGCTGCGCCTCGAGGCCGCCCTCGACGTCGCGCGCGACGGCGAGGCGCTCGTCGGCGACGCGGCGCTGGGGCCGGTGGTCCTGGCCGACCGCACGGGCGAGCTCCTCGGGCTCGACCTCGCCCGCGCCGAGGGGCTGTCGCTCGGGCCCGACGGCTTCTACGTGGCCGACCTGGACGTGCGTCGCCCCCGCGCGCGGGTCGTCCGCATCGGCCCGGCGGCGCTCCGGGTGGCGGGCCTGTGGGTCGAGGCGGACGAGGCCGCGCCGGACGCGGCCAACGGGGCGGCCGGCCCGCCCGGGCAGGCGCTCCAGGACCTGCCGCCGGTCACGATCGAGCGGGCGCGGGTGACCGGGCTCGAGCTCGAGTGGACGGACCTCGTCACCACCCCCCCCGTCGAGGCGCAGCCGGTCGTCGTCGACCTCGTGGCCCACGACCTCACGACCCGGGCCGACCTCCCGGTGGGCGACGTGCGGCTCGTCGCCTCGGCCCCCGGCGCGGTCGACCGCCTCCTCCTGGGCGGTCGGGTCGGGCTCGGGCCGGAGCGGGCGCAGGCCCGGCTTGAGCTCGACGCGCGCGGGGTGCGCGGCGCCGGCCTCCGGGCCTACGTCCCGGCGCTGGCGCTCGAGGACGGGCGCGTGCGCGGCGCCCTGGAGGTCGACCTGCGCCGGCTCGACGAGCGCGCGTCCGCCCTGCAGGTGGAGCTCGAGGACCTGACCGTGCACGACGGCGAGCGGCTCCTCCTCGACGCGCCGACCGTCGTCCTCGACGCCCCCCGCCTCGACCCGGCGCGCCGCCTGCGGGTCGCGCGCGCCGGCGGCCGCGTGGCCTTCGTCGAGGTCGGGCTCGACGGTGACGTCGTCCGCGTGGCCGGGGTCCCGGTCGTCACGCCGCGCGACCCGGGCGCGCCCCCGCCCGCGCCGGCGCCGCGCCCGGCGCCGGGGACGCCGCCGCCGCAGTGGCCGCTGATCCAGCTCGGCGCGGTGGAGGTCGTGGTCGACCGCCTGCGCGTCGTCGACGAGGCGGACGGCCGCGTCGTCGCCAGGGGGACCAGCCTGCGGCTGGCCACCCCCGACGAGCTCGAGCTCCTCGGGCCGCCCGGGCGCGAGCGCCCGCGGCCGCGGCTCGAGCTCAGCGGCGCGCTCGCGCCGCTGGCGCGCGAGGTGCGCCTGCGGCTCTCGGGCGACCCGCTGACGCCCGACCCGGAGCTCGAGCTCGAGCTCGAGGTCGAGGGGCTGCGCGGTCAGGGGCTCGTCGAGATGTCGCCGGCCCTGGCCGACCGCCTCGACGGCCGCGAGCTGCGCGACGGCCACCTGAGCCTGACCGCGCGCGTGGGCCTGCGCACCCGGCGCACCGACCCGCTCGACTTCACCTTCGTCGAGCGCGGGTTCGGGGCGCGGATCGAGGTGAGCGGGCTCGCCCTGCGCGAGGGCGGCCCGCGCGGGCTGGCGCTCGTCCTCGTCGACGAGGTGTTCGCCGACATCGACCGGCTCTACCCGGGCGGGCAGCGCGTCGACGTGCGCGTGCTCGAGGTCCACCGCCCGCGCCTCACCGTCACGCGCGTCGCCGACGGCTGGCAGGTGGGCAACGTGGTGTTCAAGCCGGGGCCGGAGGAGCCGCCGCCGGAGGTCGAGGAGCCGGGGTTCGACCTGCACGTGCGGCAGCTCGGGGTCGTCAACCTGTCGGGCACGTTCACCGACCGGACGGTCACGCCGCCCTTCGTCCTCCCGCTGCGCGGGGTCGAGCTCGACGTGGGCGGCCTCGACACGCCGTCGCTCCAGGGCCGCGCCCCGGCGCCGCGCCCGCTGAGCTTCAACCTCCTCGCCTTCTCGGGGCCGGTCGCCCTGCCGCCGCGGCCGCCGCGCGGGCTCGGGCGGCTCACGGGCGCGGTGCGCAGCGCGGTGCGGCTGATCGCGGGCGGGCGCCGGCGGCAGGAGATCGATCACCGCCCCCTGTTCGACGAGCTGAGCGCGCGCGGGGTGCTCAGCACCTACCCCGCGCTGACGGGGCGCATGAGCGCGAGCGTGCGCACCTTCGACGTGCGCGGCCTGATCGGGCTCGCCGCGGCGGGGGGCGTGGACGTCAGCGACGGCGTCGTCGACCTCGACCTGCGGATCGACTTCGAGGAGGGCGGCGCGGCCGACGCCCGGGTGGGGGCCGTGATCGAGGACCTGAGCCTGACCGAGCCCGACGACGGGCCGATCGCGCGCCTGCTCAAGGTGCCCGTCACGCTGGACACGTTCTTGTTCCTGCTCCGCGACGAGCGCGGGCGGATCCGGCTCGACGTCGAGACGGTCGTTCCGGCGGAGGGGATCGGCCGGGGCGCGATCGCGCGCGGCGTCGTGGAGGCGATCGGCCGCCAGACGGTCCGCGCCGGCGCGTCGGTCCCGTTCCGCGTGCTCCGGCCGGTGTGGTGGTTCCTCGACCTGATCACCCCGTTCGAGCTCTTCGGCTGGCGCGACCGCGACCTGGCGCCGATCGTCGTGGGCTTCGAGCCGGGGCGGGTCGACCTGGACCCGGCCTCCGTCCGGGCCCTGCAGCGGCTGTCGCGGCGGCTCGAGCGGCACCGCGACCTGTCGGTCCTCCTGCGTCACGAGCTCGGGCTGGCCGACGAGGAGCCGCTGCAGGAGATCACCCGTCCCGACCCCGCGCAGGACGAGGCGCTGGTGGCCCGGCTCCAGGGGCGGCGCGCGACGCTCCTCTGGCAGCGCGAGGACCTCGCCGCGCGCGCGCGCACGGCGTTCGCCGCCGGGCAGGGCATGGAGGCGCAGCGGGCGATCGCCCGCGTCCAGACGGTCGACGCCGACCTCGGGCGGCTCGAGCGCGCGCTGTTCGAGGCCGAGGACCGCCTCGGCAGCCGCACCGACCGCCTCGCCGACCGGCGGGCGCGGGCGGCGGCCAGGGCGCTGTCGGAGGCGCGCCTGGCGGTCGTGCAGGAGGTGCTCGGCGAGGAGAGCGGCCCCGACATCGCGCGGCGCGTGCGGCTCGGGCCGGCGCGTTACGTCGCCTCCGAGGAGACGCCCCACGGGGGCGTCGTCGTGGTCACGCCGCAGGTCCGGCTCGTCGACGAGGAGGTGCCCGAGGTGCCGCCGACGAACGCCAACGTCCGGGGCGGGCCGTGAGCGGCGCGCGGGGGCCGGCCGTCCTCGTCGTCCTCGCCGTCCTCGCCGTCCTCGCCGGCTGCGCGGGCGGCGTGCGCCACACGACGACGGCCCGCACGCCGCAGGACATGCTCCGCCTGAGCCTGGCCGCCGAGCGGGCGGTGCTCGGGTTCGACCCGCGCCCGCTGCGCGGGCGGCTGGCCTGGGTCGAGGTGGCCGGGCTCGAGGACCTCGTCGAGCGGAGCTTCCTCCGCTCGGCCATGCGCGACCACCTCGCCTGGCACGACGTCCCCGCGGCGCGCACGCGCGCGGAGGCCGACGTGCTCGTCGAGGTGCGGGCCGCCGCGCTGGGCCCCTACGAGGCGGAGTTCAAGATCGGTCTGCCGCCCCTGCCGGTCCCGGTCGTGCCCGAGTCGTTCACGAACGTGATCACCCCCGACCTGAGCTACGGCTACGAGATCAAGGACGGCTGGGCGGCGCTGGAGGTCTTCGTGCTCGACGCGCGCACCGGCGAGCGCGTGCTCGGCGCGCCGCGCCTGTGGGGGCGAGCCCACCAGGGGCTCCGCCAGGACGTCTGGCCTGACGACGACGACGTCGCCAGGGACGACTGACGGCGAGGCAGGCCCACGAGGAACCCGAGACGGCCGCGAGCTGGCCTGGCACGGCCCGTGCCCCCTCCCGAGCGAGGGGCCCGCGCGGCGCGGCGAACGGCCGCCGGCGGGGACGCGCGCGCCCGGGAGAGGAGACCCACGTGGCCTACGACCAGGGCAACCCCTTCGCGCGGATCCTCCGCGGCGAGCTGGCGTGCGAGAAGGTGTTCGAGAACGAGTTCGCGCTGGCGATCAACGACCATGACCCGCAGGCGCCTTACCACGCGCTCGTGCTGGTCAAGGGCCACTACGAGACGCTGGAGCAGTTCAGCCGGGAGGCGGCGCCCGAGCAGCTCGCCGGCTTCTTCCGGGCGATCGGCGAGACGGCGGCGCGCCTGGGCGTGGACCGGACGGGCTACCGGGTGGTCGTGAACGCCGGCGACGACGCGGGCCAGCAGGTCCCGCACCTGCACGTGCACGTGCTCGGCGGTGGCGAGCTCGGGCCGCTCGTGGCCCGCGGCGGGGACACGGGCGCCCGCCGGGCGCGGACGAGCCGCCAGGCGCGCTCCATGCCGGGCGAGGCGGGCGAGCGCGGCGAGCGGCACCGGCCGGGCCGCGACCCGAAGTCGGCGCCGGCGGCCGGGCCGGACGCGTAGCGGCACCCGCTTCGCTCCTTCGCGCGCCGGGGTGCACTGCTGGAGGGTGGTCGCGTGCTGATCCCGCAGAAGCTCGAGAGCGTCTACCAGCTCCTCCGCGCCACGCTCGGCGTGCTCACCGTGACCACGGGGCTCGACAAGTTCGTCGGCCTGCTGGCCGACTGGCGCTTCTACCTGGCGCCCGAGCTGCGCCGGATCGTGGGCGAGGGCGCCGTGGGCGTCGTGGCCACCGCCGGGGTGATCGAGCTCCTGATCGGCGTGGCGCTCCTCTCGGGCGCCACGCGGGCGTTCGGCTACGTGCTGTGCGGCTGGTTCGTGGTCACGGCCTGCAACCTGGTCGTCGGCGGCTGGTACGACCTGGCCCTCCGCGACCTGGCCCTGGCGGCGAGCGCCTTCAGCCTGGCGCGGCTGGCCTCGGCGCGGCGCGAGCCGCTGCCGGCGATCGACCGCGCACCCCCGACGCGGGCGCCGCGTCAGGCGCGGCGGGTGGCCACGACGAGGTAGTCGAAGCTGGCGGCGCCGCGGCCGCCGCCCAGCTCGCGCACGACGAGGCGGGCGGGCGAGCGCTCGGCCACGTAGAGGCCGGCGCAGTCGGCGGTCGGCGTGACGTGCGCCGTGAGGCCGGCCTCGCGCGCGCGCGCCGTGAAGGCGCCCGGCAGCTCGATCACGGCCTCGCCGGCGACGAGGCGCGCGCTGCCGCGCACGGTGACCTCGTCGTCGGCGGTCGCCACGCGCTCGGTCGCCGGGGCGGCGACGGCGGCGGCCAGGCGCGAGGAGGCCCAGGCCACGACCTCGTCGTCGCTCTCGGCGACGCGCCGCGGCGGCGGG
>JAHBXY010000107.1 GCA_019636275.1 Planctomycetota bacterium
CAGCAGCAGCAGCCGGGTGGGCAGCAGCAGCCGGGTGGGCAGCAGCAGCCGGGTGGGCAGCAGCCGGGCGGCGATCAGCAGCAGCCTGGTGGGCAGCAGCCTGGCGGCGATCAGCAGCAGCCTGGTGGGCAGCAGCCTGGCGGCGATCAGCAGCAGCCTGGTGGGCAGCAGCCGGGCGGCGATCAGCAGCAGCCCGGTGGCCAGCAGCCCGGCGGCCAGCAGCCCGGCGGTCAGCCCGGCGGCCAGCAGCCTGGCGGCCAGCAGCCCGGCGGCCAGCAGCCTGGCGGCCAGCAGCCCGGCGGCCAGCAGCAGCCGCCGCCCGGCCAGAAGTGGTGCCCCGGCTGCGGCAAGATGCACGGCCAGGGCGACGGCGACGGTCAGCAGGGCGGCGAGGGCCAACCGGGGCAGGGGCCCGCCGGCGGCCCTGGCCAGGGCTTCGGCCCGCGTCCGGTCGGCGACCTGAACACGCCCGAGACGTTCCGGCCCGAGCGCCTCCGCGGCCGCGTCGGCCAGGGCAAGATCGTCGGCTCGTACTTCACGCGCGGCGCGCAGGTCCGCGGCGAGTCCGAGGCCGAGTGGGCCGAGGTCGCGCGCGCGGCGGAGGCGCAGGCCGCCGAGGCGCTGGAGAAGACGCGCATCCCGCGGCGCATGGCCGACTACGTGCGCGGCTACATCGACAGCATCACGCCGGAGCGTCAGTAGCCCGACGTGCGCGCGAGGTCATGGGTCACCGCCGTCGTCCTCGCCCTCCTCGCCGGCTGCGATCCGGAGGCTCCCCCGCCGGCGCCGCCGGCGGCCTCGCCGTCCGTCCCCCCCGCTCCCGCCCCGGCCCCGGAGCCCGAGCCGCCGCGGCAGGCGAGCCCCGACCCGCTCGAGGACGACCTCGCCGCGGGGCCGCTCGACCACCCCGACGGCGTCCCGTTCCCGCTGCCCGACCCGCTCCCGCCCGAGGCGCGCCCGCGCACGATCGCCGACGCGCCCCTCCCCGAGCCGGGGCCGGCGCCGCTCGCCTTCTGGGTCGGCGGCACGGGGACGGCCGACGGCCGCCTGCAGTACCCGCGGGCGATCGTCGCCGAGGCCGACGGCTCGGCGCTCGTCTGCGACAAGACCGGGCGCATCCAGCGCTGGGACCACGACGGCCGCCTGCGCGCGGCCGTGCGCACGCCGGCGATCGCCCAGGGCAAGCCCACGGGCCTCGGCGTCGACGCCGCGGGGCAGGTGCTCGTCGCCGACACGCACTACTGCCGCGTGCTCGTCTACGGCCCCGACCTCGCCCTGCGCCGCGTCTACGGCGCGCCCGGGCGCGCCCCCGGGCAGTTCATGTTCGTCTCCGCCGTGCGCGAGGCGCCGGGCGGCCTCCACCTCACGGCCGACTACGGCGACGACGTCGCGCGCGTGCAGGCCCTGCGCCCCGACGGCGCGCCGGTGTGGGCCACCGGCACCTACGGCACCGGCGACGGGGAGCTTCGCCGCCCCATGTCGCTGGCGTTCGCCCCGGCCGCGGGCGAGGTCTACGTGGCCGACGCCGTGAACCATCGGATCGTCGTCCTGGCCCTCGACGACGGCCGCTGGCTGCGCACGCTCGGCCAGCCCGGCCGCGGCCCGGGCGCGCTCGACTTCCCCTACGACCTCGCCGTCGACGAGGACGGCCGCCTTTGGGTGGCCGAGTTCGGCAACCAGCGCGTGCAGGCCCTCGACCCGAGGGACGGCGCCTGCCTGGGCCTGTGGGGGGCGCCGGGGCGCCGCCCGGGCGCGCTCGGCCGCCCCTGGGGCCTGGCGCTGGGCAGGGGCGACCGCCTGTGGGTGCTCGACTCCCACAACGACCGCCTCTACGCGCTCGACCGCGCGCGCGTGCTCGAGGGCGCGCCGGGCGGCGGGCAAGGTAGAATCCCCGCCCCGCGCAGGGACGGGTGAGCGCCATGCCGTTCTCCTTCGCCGCCCCCGAGTTCCTGCCGCTCCTCCCGCTCCTGTGCGTCCTCGTGTGGCTGATCGGCCGCCGCTCGCTGGCCGGGCTCGACCGCGGCCGCCGGCGCCTGGCGCTCGGCCTGCGCCTGGCGGTCGTGTCGCTCCTCGTGCTGGGCCTGGCCGAGGTCGAGTGGCGCGACACGACCGAGCGGCTCAAGGTCGTCGTCGTCCTCGACCACTCGCGCTCGATCCCCGACGAGCAGACCGCGCGCGCCCTGCAGATGGTCGACGCCGCGCGGCGGCGCATGGACCCGCGCAAGGACACGGGCGAGCTGGTCGTCTTCGGCCGCGAGGCCTTCGTCGAGGCGTCGCTCGCGCGCGACGGCCCGCCGCTGGCCGCCGTCGCGTCGCCGCTCGAGCGCGGCTACACCAACCTCGAGGTCGCGCTGCGCCGCGCGCTCGAGGCGATCGACGAGGGGACGCGCGGCCGGATCGTCCTCGTCAGCGACGGCAACCAGACGCTCGGCGACGCCAGCGCCGCCGTCGCGCGGGCGCGCGCCGCGCAGGTGCCGGTCGACGTCGTCCCGCTGGAGTACGCCTACGAGCGCGAGGTCCTGGTCGAGAAGATCGTCCTCCCGCCCGAGGCCAAGGTCGGCGAGCCGTTCCTGGCCCGCGTCGTGGCCCACGCCATGGCGCCGACGCCGGCGCGCATCCGCCTGTGGCAGGGCGGCGAGCTCGTCGACACGCGCGACGTGGTCCTCCAGGCCGGCCCCAACGTCGAGCAGTTCCAGCTCGACCTCGACCGCCCCGACTTCTACCGCGTCGAGGCCTCGGTCGAGCCGCTCGACCCGCGCCACGACCGCCTGCCCCAGAACAACACGGCGCACGGGTTCGTCTTCGCCCGCGGCAAGGCGCAGGTGCTCTACGTCCACGACGACGCCGACCCCGACGCGCGCGAGGCCGAGCACCTGCTCGCCGCCCTCACCGACGAGCAGATCCGCGTCGTCGCCGTCCCGGCGGCCAACTTCCCGCTCGAGCCCATGGCGCTCCAGGGCTACGACGCGGTGATCCTCGACGACGTCGCCCGGCCGTCGCTCTCGGCGCGGCAGCAGGACGCGATCGAGAAGGCCGTGGGCGACATGGGGATCGGGCTGATCATGATCGGCGGCGAGCGCTCCTTCGGCGCCGGCGAGTGGCGCGGCTCGCCCGTCGAGAAGGCGCTGCCGGTCGAGATGGACATCAAGCAGGAGGAGGTGATCCCCGACGGCGCGCTGGTGATGATCATCCACTCCTGCGAGTTCGAGGAGGGCAACGCCGCCGCCATCAAGGTCGTCAACAAGGCGATCGAGGGCCTGTCGGCCAAGGACACGGTGGGCGTCCTGATCTACGGCAACGGGGGCAACGAGTGGGCCGTCGCCCCGCAGAAGGCGCTCAACAAGCCGGGGCTCAAGGCGCAGGTCAGCGCCATGCAGGCCGGCGACATGCCCGACTTCGACGGGATCTTCCGCCTGGGCCTCGAGGCGCTCAAGGGGACGGCCGCATCGGTCAAGCACATGATCGTCATGTCCGACGGCGACCCGAGCCCGCCCGCGCCGTCGCTCCTCAACCAGTGCCGCGACAACCGCATCTCGGTGTCGACGATCTGCTACTTCGCGCACGACGGCGCGCAGGGCGCCAGCGCCCAGCAGATGCGCCGCATCGCCAACGTGACCGGCGGGAAGTTCTACTACCTCGACAACCCGGCCGACCTGCCGCGGATCTTCACCAAGGAGGCGCAGCGCGTCGCGCGCTCGCTGATCGTCAACCAGACGTTCGTGCCCACGCCGCGCACGCCGAGCCCCGTGCTCACGGGGATCGCGGACCTGCCGCAGCTCACCGGCTTCGTCCTCACCGAGCCCAAGCCGCGCGCCGAGGTGGCCCTCGTGGCGAAGGACGGCTCGCCGATCCTGGCCCACTGGCAGTACGGCGTCGGCAAGTCGCTGGCCTTCACCAGCGACGCCCGCCCGCGCTGGGCGACGGCGTGGGTGCAGTGGGCCGGGTTCCGGCGCTTCTGGTCGCAGGCCGTGCGCTGGGTGAGCAAGGACGTGCAGGACTCGGTCTTCCAGACGAGCACGCAGGTCAAGGGCGACCGGGGCGTGATCGTCCTCGACGCGGTCACGGGCGACGGCGAGCTCATCGACGGCCTGACCGTCACCGCGCGCGTGAGCGCGCCGCTCGGCGGCGAGACGCGCGAGGTGCACCTGCGCCAGCGCGGGTCGGGGCGCTACGAGGGCGACTTCCCTGTCTCGCAGGTGGGCACCTACACCGTGTCCTTGCTCACGCGCGACCAGGACGGCCGGGCCAGCCACTCGCTCACCACGGGGCTCGTGTTCCCCTACTCGGACGAGTTCAAGCGCCTGCGCTCCGACCGGCCCTTCCTCGAGGAGCTGGCGCGCCAGGGCGACGGGCAGGTGCTGCCGCTCGACGAGGTCGTCGACGGCCAGGTGAACCTGTGGGACCGCGCGCGCCTCGGCAAGCGCGTGGCGCTCGAGGAGCGCTGGACGTGGGCCCTGGCCCTGGGCCTGTGCCTGTTCCTCCTCGACGTGGCCGCGCGCCGCGTGGCGGTCGACTGGGCGAAGCTCCTGGCCCGCGGCAAGGCGGCGCTCACGCGCTCGGCGCCGCCGGCCGCGGCGACCATGGACCGCCTGCGCGAGCGCAAGCAGGTCGTGCGCGAGGAGACGACCCTGCCCAAGTTCACGCCGACCGGCCCGCCGCCCGCGGACGCCAGCGTGAGCGGCGCGGCGCCGCTCACCCCGCCCCCCGGCCCCGCCACGCCGAAGGCGGCGACGCCGCCGCCCGCCGCGCCGGCGGCCGAGGGCGACTTCACCAACCGCCTGCTCGCGGCCAAGCGCCGCGCCCGCCAGGAGCTCGGCGAGCAGCCGCCGCCGGGCGACGAGCGGCGGCCAGGGACCTGAACAGGAGAGCCGAGTGGACCCCCGCCAGATCGAGGCCAAGGCCAACGAGTTCCGCGAGAAGTACGCCAACCTCAAGCGGGAGATCGCCAAGGCGATCGTCGGCCACGACGAGGTCGTGGACGGCGCCTTGTGCGCCATGTTCACCGGCGGCAACTGCCTGCTCGAGGGCGTGCCGGGGCTGGGCAAGACGCACCTGATCCGCACCCTCTCGCAGGTCCTGGACCTCGAGTTCAGCCGCATCCAGTTCACGCCCGACCTCATGCCGGCGGACATCGTCGGCACGACGATCGTCGTCGAGCACGAGGGCGGCGGGCGCGAGTTCCAGTTCCGGCGCGGGCCGGTGTTCGCGCAGCTCGTCCTCGCCGACGAGATCAACCGCGCCACGCCCAAGACGCAGTCGGCCATGCTCGAGGCCATGCAGGAGCACCGGGTCACGGCCGGCGGCACGACGCACGACCTGCCGCAGCCCTTCTGCGTGCTCGCCACGCAGAACCCGATCGAGCAGGAGGGCACCTACCCGCTGCCCGAGGCGCAGCTCGACCGGTTCCTGTTCAAGCTGGTCGTGCAGTACTCCAGCCGCAAGGAGCTGGCCGAGATCGTCGATCGCACGACCGGCAAGGAGGCGCCGCGCCCCGGGCGCGTCATGGGCGGCGACGAGATCCTCGGCTGGCGCGCGCTCGTGCGCGAGCTGGTCGTGGCCCCGCACGTGAAGGACTACGCGATCCGCCTGGTGCTCGCCACGCACCCGCAGGGCGAGTTCGCCCCGCCGATCACGAACAAGTACGTCGGCTTCGGCTCGAGCCCGCGCGGCGTGCAGTCGCTGATCCTCGCCGCCAAGTTCCGCGCGCTCCTCGACGGGCGCTGGAACGTGTCGTTCGGCGACGTGCGCGGCGTGGCCCTGCCGGCCCTGCGCCACCGGGTGCTGCTCAACTTCGAGGGCGAGGCGGACGGCGTGTCGAGCGACCGCGTCGTCAACGAGATCATCGAGGCCGTGCCGACCAAGAGCGAGGTCGCGGCGTAGGATCGGGAAACGCGCGGGGGAGGAGAGGACGCAGCGCCGATGGACGAGGTCGCGCTGGACCAGGCCGGGACGTTCGCCGAGGAGCAGGGGCCGCTCCTCGACCAGGGGCTCCTCGCCCGCATCTCGCGGCTGGACATCGCCGCGCGCAAGCTCCTCCAGGGGAAGATGAAGGGCGAGAAGCGCAGCAAGAAGCGCGGCCGCTCGGTCGAGTTCGCCGACCACCGCCCTTACGCGGCCGGCGACGACCTGCGCTTCCTCGACTGGAGCATCTACGCGCGGCTCGACCGGCTCATGGTCAAGCTGTTCCTCGAGGAGGAGGACCAGCACGTCTACGTGCTCGTCGACGCGTCGGCCTCCATGGACTACGGGCGGCCCAACAAGCTGCGCTACGCCCTGCGGGCGGCGGCCGCGCTGAGCTACATCGGCCTGGTCAACATGAACCGCGTCGGCGTGGGCGTGTTCTCGTCGGCGCTCGACCGCACGTTCCGCCCCGAGCGCGGGCGGCGCAACCTGCGCAAGCTCCTGCGCTTCCTCGAGGAGACTCGCCCCGGCGGGCGCACCGACCTGGCCGCCGCGTGCAAGCGCTTCGCCCTCGAGCACCCGCGCCGCGGCGTCGTCGTGCTGATCTCCGACTTCCTCGACAGGAGCGGCTACGAGGACGCCGTGCGCTACTTCGTCGCCCGGCGCATGGACGTGTTCTGCCTGCAGGTCCTCTCGCCGCAGGAGCTCGACCCGCCGCTCGCGGGCGACCTCAAGCTGGCCGACGTCGAGGACGGCGACGTGACCGAGATCACCGTCTCGGGCCCGCTGCTGGCCGCCTACAAGCGGAACCTCGCCGCGCTCGTCGGCGGCCTGCGCGAGTTCTGTCACCGGCGCGGGGCGCGCTTCCTGAGCGTGTCGACGGCCATGCCGTTCGAGAAGCTCGTGGTCGAGCAGCTGCGCCTCCAGGGGGTCGTGAAGTGAGCTACGGCGCACGACGGCGGGCGCTGCCGCGCGCAGCCTCGCTCGAGGTCGTCACGACGTCGTCGCTCGTCTGCGCGCGGCATCGCCTCGCCCTCGTGCCGTCGTCCGGGTCCCGAGGTCGCTGATGGGCTTCGAGCTCCTCTCCACGGGCTGGCTCTACGCGGCGCCGGGCTTCCTGGGCGCGCTGGTGCTCCTCTACTTCCTCAAGCTCAAGCGGCGCGAGGTGGCGGTCTCGAGCACCTACCTGTGGCGGGCGGCGCTCGACGACATGCGCGTGAACTCGCCCCTGCAGCGGCTGCGCATGAACCTGCTCCTGCTCCTGCAGGCCCTGGCGCTCCTGCTCCTCCTCCTGGCGCTGGCGCGGCCGGTCTCGCAGCTCGGCCTGACGGGGACCGACACGCTCCTGCTCGTCGACGTCTCGGCCAGCATGCAGGCCACCGACGGGGCCGGCGGGCGGACGCGCTTCGAGCAGGCGCGCGACGAGGCCCGGCGCGTCGTCGAGGACCTGTCGCGCGGCGACCGCGCGATCCTGATCGCCTTCTCCGACGAGGCGCGGGTGCTCACGCCCATGACGAGCTCGAAGGCCGCCCTGCGCGCAGCCCTCGACGACCTGCGGCCGACCGACCGCCCGACGCGGCTGGGCGAGGCGCTGCACCGGGTCAACGCGCTCGTGGCCGGGGCCGAGCGCCCGCCGGCGCTCTACGTGTTCACCGACGGCCGCGTCGGCCCGCTCGACGGCGTCTCGCTCGACGAGCGCGTCCCGCTGCACTACATCCGCGTCGGCCAGGCGACCGACAACGTCGGGATCGTCGGCCTCGACGTGCGCCCGGCGTCCGGCCTGGGCGAGGAGACGCGAGCGTTCGTGTCGGTGCTCAACGCCGGCGCGGCGGAGGTGGAGGTCGGCGTCGACTTCCACGTCGACGGCGCGCTCCTGGGCTCGACGACGGTGAAGATCGGCCCCGGCGGCGTGGCGCAGGTCCCCTACGAGACGACCACCAGCCAGGGGCGCCTCGAGGTGCGCCTCGACCACCAGGACGCCCTGCCGGCCGACGACGTGGCCTACGCCCTCCTGCGCCCGCAGGAGCCCGTGCGCGTGCTCCTGGTCACGCCCGGCAACCTGTTCCTCGACAGCGCCCTGCGCGAGGACCCGCTGGTGTGGAAGAACGCCCGCGGCGAGGTCCCGGTGCTCGCGCCCGACGCGCTGTCGAAGGACGACCCGGCGCTGCTCGAGTACGACCTGATCGTCCTCGACCGGGCGAGCCCCGAGGACCTGCCGCCCGGCAACTACCTGTGCTTCGCCACCCGCCCGCCGTTCCCGGGGCTGGTCGACCGCGGGAGCATGAACGCGTGGAAGGTGCTCGACTGGGACGAGGCGCACGAGGTGACTCGCTTCGTCAACTTCAGCACGCTGCTCCTGCCGACGGCGCAGCGCTTCGGCCTACGCGACGGCGACGTCGAGGTCGTGCGCGGCGACCACGGGCCGCTCGTGTTCGAGGCGCGCCACGGCGACCGCCGCGCGCTCGTGTGCGCGTTCGACCTCATGTCGCTGCCGGTCGAGGGCGCCTGGACCTTCGACCCCAGCTACCCGATCTTCCTCGCCAACGCCGTGCGCTGGCTCGGCGGCGCCGGGCGCGACAAGAAGGACCTGCTCGTGCGCACGGGCGGCGTGGCCGAGCTGCGCTTCCCGGCCGCCGCGACGGCGGCCACCGTGACGCCGCCCGAGGGCGCGCCGCGCGAGGTGAGCATCCGCCCGGGCGACGACGCCCTGCGCCTGGCCGGGCTCGACCGCGCCGGGATCTACTCGGTCGCCCTGCGCGGCCCGGCCGGCGGCGACCCGCTGCGGACCAGCCTCTTCGCGGCGAACCTCGCCGACGCCGACGAGAGCCACATCGCCCCGGCCCCCACGCTCGAGCTCGCCGGCCGCCCGGCCGCCGCCGCGCAGGACCGCGCCGTCGAGCAGAACCAGGACATGTGGAAGCTGTTCGCCCTGGTCGCGCTCGGGTTCGTGCTGGTGGAGTGGTGGATCTACAACCGGCGGGTGTTCATCTAGGATGTGTTCACAACAGAGGAGCAGAGGGAGCAGAGGGCGGGCGCTGAAGCGGCGCGTCCCCCTCCCCTCGTCGGGCTCCCGGTCGCTCTCGTTGAAGGACTGACGTCCAGGACGCGCGAGGCTGGCTCGTGAACGAGCCGCCGTGCGCGAACGCCGACGGGGACACGTCCACGCGCTCCGTCAGCCGCGCGGATCGAGATCGGACGAGCGCCGGTCGTCCATGCAGGAGGGGGAGGGAGGGGTCCCCCATCAGGAAGTTCGCGAGCTCGTCCGCCGCGTCGCGAGCGGAGTCGACCGTGCGGGGTCAGCCAGGGAACTTTCGGCGGGGGACAACAGGACGGTGGTCCCGCAGGTGGCCTGAGACCCTCAAGCTCCCCCGGGGCACGCACGAAGCGCCCTCTGCTCCCTCTGCTCCTCTGTTGTGAGCTCCTCCTCCTCGTCGCGTCAGGACGACGGCTCCGCCGGCGGCGGCGTGGCCTCACCCGTCGAGGACCCGGGCGGCGTCAGCCGCTGGCTCGGCGGCCGCCCGAGGACGGGCGGCGGCTCGTGCTGCACGGCCGACGTCGGCCGCCGCTGCCGCAGCGCCGGCCCGTGGCGCTCGATGCTCCGGCGCCCGGCGGCGGCCTCGGGCGTCTTGAGGAAGCGCTGCGTGGCCGTGCCCGGGGCCCTGGGGCCCAGGAGCTCGGCGCGGAGCTGCTCGATCGCGCCGCGGAACTCCGCCTCGACGTGGTCGAGGTGCCGGCGCCGGTCGGCGATCTCCCAGAAGTGCTCGTCGTGCGCGGAGACGATCTGCGCGTAGGCCTCCTCGAGCCGCGCCGGGGGGACCTTCTTCAGCTCGGCCACGATCGCCCGCACCGGCTCCTCCTCGCCGCGCGTGTGCAGCTTGGCGGCCAGGATCACCTGCGCCTTCATGACGCCTGGCATCTGCAGGAGCCCGTCCGAGTCACGGTCGAGCTGCAGGAGGAGCTCGAGGACCGCCCGCCGGCAGGGCGACTCCTTGCGGTAGGCCAGGTCCGTCAGCGACGCCAGGTCGTAGGCCACGACGTTGATCAGGTAGCCCATGCCCATGCGCACGGCCTGGTGGCCGTAGTAGTCGAGGAAGAAGGCCACCTTCTGGGCGTGCTCCGGATCGACGTCGAGCTCCTCCTCGGCGAAGCGCCGCGCCTGGTACACGAACTTGTAGAACGCGTCCGAGCTCTTGTGCTGCAGCGCGGCGCGCAGGAACGTGTTGAAGAACAGCGTGACCATCTCGCGCGCGCCCACGTCCTGGCGCTCGGCCGTGCGCACGCCGAAGCGGCGCGTGAGGCTGGCCACCTGCGCCACGATCTCGGGCAGGCGCGCGATCGCCAGGGGCAGGACGAGCGAGAGCTCGAGCAGGATCGCGACCTCGATGGCCGCGCGCTTGCGCTCGACCTCGCGCCCCAGCTCCGGCCCGATCGCGTTCAGCTCCGCCTCGCGCAGGTCGAACCACCCCGGCGGGAGCTGGTCCTTGCGCGTCTCGTAGGCGTCGAACACGGCCCGCAGCGCGCGCAGGCCCTCGAAGGCCGTGTCGCGGTCGTAGCGGTCGACCGAGCGCAGGACGATGTTGCCCAGGTACTTGATGTTCTCGAGCGCCCCGGCGCGCGCGGCGGCCAGCTCCTCGTCGTCGCGCGAGCGCGCCGCCGTGGCGAAATCCTCGAGCACCTCGCGCTCGAGGTTGCGCACGATGTTGCGCGGGATGAGGAACTTGAGGATGTAGTAGATGTACGGCCCGATCCCCACCAGGGCGACCATCGTCACGCCCAGGCTGAGGAACGTGCGCGCCCGGGCGCCGTCGGGCCCGGCGTCCTCGATGACATACATGTTCCAGGCGACGAGCGCGTTGGCGAGCACGTAGAAGGCCACGACGACGCGGTTCGTGCGGTCGGCGACGAAGATCTCGATCAGCTTGGGCGTGTAGACGTTGGCGGTCAGCGGCACGGCGATCGAGCACAGGGCCACGATCATCGACAGGACCACGCCCAGGACGCGCGAGAGGTTGCTGACCACCGCGGCGAGGTCGGCGCCCTGGCGCGTGGGCTCGAACAGGGCCGGGCCGAGGTTCTGGGCCAGCTCCCGCCCCATGAGGGCCAGGAGCCCGAGCACGAGGAGGCCGCCGACGGTCGTGAGCAGGCGCTGCATCGCTGGCGGCGGATCCTACGAGGAAGGAGCGCGAGGCTCCACCGCGAGCACCGGCCGTCGGACGTGGCGCCGAGGAACCGCGTGAGCTCCTGCCGCACGCCCCGCGCGGCGCGTCAAGCCGTGACAGCCGAGGGCCTTGGTCTCGTCCCGGTGACGCTCGCGCTTGACCGCGGGCCACGGGAGCGCCTGATGTCCCCCTCCGCCACACCCCGTCCGGACGCCCTCGTGCTGACCCCGCCGCCCACGCCTGCCCGCGACCTCCGCCCCTGGGGCGCCGAGGCGCGCACGATCCTGCGCCTGTCGTTACCGGTCATGGTGGCGCAGGTGGGCCTCCTGGGCATGGGGCTCGTCGACACCTGGCTCGTCGGGCGCCTGGGCGACCCGGCCGCGCTGGCCGCCGTGGCCCTCGGCGACGCCTGCTTCTTCACGCTCATCGTGGTGGCCCTCGGCCTGATCCAGGCGCTCGACCCGCTGATCGCCCAGGCCCACGGCGCCGGGCAGGTCGACCGCTGCGCCGCCGCCTGGCGGGCGGGTGTGCGCCTGGCGCTCGCCCTGACGCTGCCGGTGAGCCTGGCGATCTGGGCCGCCGTGCCGCTCCTGGGCCGCTTCGCCGACCTCGACGCCGGCGTGCTCGCCGTGACGGCCGGCTACCTGGCCGCCCGGCTGCCCGGGGTGCTGCCCTGGCTCCTCTACAGCAGCGACCGCCACCTCCTGCACGGCCTGGGCTCCACCGTGCCGACGATGGTCGTGACGCTCGTGGCCAACCTCGTCAACGGCGTGCTCGACTACGGCCTGATCTTCGGCGCCTGGGGGCTCCCGGCGCTCGGCGTGGTCGGCTCCGGCCTGGCCACCGCCGGCTGCTCCTGGTTCATGTACCTGGCGCTGGCCGCGTGGATGCGCCGCCAGGCGCGCTACGCCCAGTACCGGGCGCCCGGCCCGATCCCGGCCGGGCTCCTGCCGCTCGTGGTGCGGATCGGGCTGCCGCTCGGCCTGACGCACGCGCTCGAGGTGGGGGCCTTCGCCTTCGCCTCGGTGCTCGTGGGCAAGCTCGGCGTCGTGGCGCTGGCCGGCCACCAGGTGGCGATCAAGATGGCGTCGACCAGCTTCATGGTGGCGCTGGCGCTGGGCGTGGGCACGTCGGTGCGCGTGGGCACGCTCACGGGCCGGGGCGACCCCGTCGGCGCCGCGCGCGCCGGCTGGACCGGGCTCCTGCTGGGCGCCGTGGCCATGGGCGGGGCGGCCGCGCTGTTCCTCCTCTTCCGCGTCGAGATCGTGGGCTCCTTCACGACCGACCCGGGGGTGGTGGCGGCCGGCGCGAGCCTGCTCATGATCGCGGCCGCCTTCCAGGTGTTCGACGGCACGCAGGCCGTCGCCGGCGGCGCCCTGCGCGGCCTCGGCGACACCCGCTTCCCCATGCTCGCCAACCTCGGCGCGTACTGGGTGGTGGCCCTGCCGCTCGGCGGCGTGCTCGCCTTCAGCCACGGCCACGGGGCCGAGGGCGTGTGGTGGGCGCTGGCCCTGGGCCTGCTCCTGGCCGCGGTCGTCCTCGTGTGGCGGTTCCACGCCATGCAGGGGGCCCGGCCGATCGACCAGCCCTCCGGCGCGTAGCGCACCAAGTGCTTGGCGCCTGAACTGCTTCGTCGACCCGTTCCCGTTCCCGTTCCCGTTCCCGTTCCCGGTTGTCGGAGCCACATGAACTTCGACCACGAGCGTTGGTCGAGATCTCGTCCTCGCGGAGGTGCGGGAACGGGAACGGGAACGGAAGACTCGACCGAGAGTTGGCCGCTAGCCATCCGGTCTTGCGCGTAGCCCCGACTACGCGCCGGACGGCGTCCCGTCGAGCCGGCCCATGATCGCCTGCAGAACCTTCTCCAGGTCGTCGTTGACGACCTGGAGGTCGTAGCGGTCGGCCTGGGCCAGCTCGTACTGGGCCGTGCGCAGGCGCCGCTCGATCTGCTCGGGCGTCGTGTCGCGCCGGCCCTCGAGGCGCTCGCGCAGCACCTCGAGCGAGGGCGGGTGCAGGAACACGGTCAGGAGCGGGTAGCCCTTGAGGCGCAGCTGCGCGGCGCCCTGCACGTCGATGTCGAGCAGGACGTGCCGGCCCGCCTTCAGCGCCTCGAGCACCGGCGCGGCCGGCGTGCCGTAGTAGTGCGTCGTGTGCACCCGCGCCCACTCGAGGAACTCGCCCGCGTCGCGGCGGCGCTCGAACTCGGCGTCGTCGAGGAAGTGGTACTCGACGCCGTCGCGCTCCTGGCCGCGCGGGGCGCGCGTCGTGCAGGAGATCGAGCGCGCGAAGCGGTCGGTGGCCATGAGGCGGTCGCGCACGGTCGACTTGCCGACGCCCGAGGGGCCCGAGATGACGACGACGCGCGCGCCGCCGGAGGTCGTCGGGGCGGGGCTCACTCGACGTTCGCCACCTGCTCGCGGATCCGCTCGACGTCGAGCTTCACGGCGAGGATGCGCTGCACGAGCGCGGTGTCGTGCGTCTTGCTGGCCATGGTGTTCGCCTCGCGCAGGAGCTCCTGCGCGAGGAACTCGAGCTTGCGCCCCACGGGCCCCTCGGCCTGGTCGAGCGCGCCCAGGAGCTGCTCGACGTGGCTGCGCAGGCGCTGCGCCTCCTCGCAGATGTCGCCCCGGTCGGCGAGGAGCGCCGTCTCGCGGGCGAGCACGCCCGGGTCGAGCGTGAGCTGCGACTCCTTGCAGAGCTGCTCGATCCGCGCGCGCAGGCGCTGCCCCTGCTCGCGCACGACGTCGGGCACGAGCGCCTCGACCTCGCGCCCCACGTCGCGGATCCGCCCGGCCGTTCGCCGCAGGTCGTCGGCGATCCCCTGTCCCTCGCGCAGGCGCATGGCGTCGAGGCCGTCGAGCGCCTCGCCCGCGAGCCGCTCGAGCGCCGGCCACAGGTCGGCCGCCGCGTCGTGCGCCACGTCCTCGCGCACGACGCCCGGCAGGAGCGCCACCTCGCCCACGCGCGGCGGGTCGACCCCCAGCTCGCGCGCGGCCGCGGCCAGGACGCCGTGGAGGCGCTTGAGCAGCGCCACGTCGAGCTGCGGCCCGCCGGCCTCGAGCGCCCCGGCGACGCGCACCGTCAGGTGCACGGCGCCGCGCGCGAGCCGCGCGCGCACGAGCTCCTCGAGCTGCGGCACGAGGCCGCCCAGCGCCTCGGGGACGCGGGTCACGACCTTGAGGTGCCGCCCGTTCACCGAGCGCACCTCGACCTCGAGCTGCGCCGCCCCGTGCGAGGCGTGCGCCGTCCCGAAGCCGGTCATGCTGCGCAGGCCGGGCACGCGTCCTCCTCGGCGCTACTGCGGCGTCGCGGGGGGCGCGGAGGGGGCCTCGGGCTCCTGCGGGGCGCCGCCGCGCTCGGCCGCGCGCGCGGCCTCCTCGGCCAGCGAGCGCTGGTCGAGGCGGTGGTGGAGCACGCCCAGGAACATGGCCAGGAGCATGAAGATCGCCGCGCAGACCGCGGTCGCGCGCTTCCAGGTCATGTCGGCCTTGGCGCCGAAGGCCACGTCGACGGCGCCGCCGCCGAACGCGCCGCCCAGCCCGCCGCCCTCGCCCTTCTGGATGAGGACGACGAAGCACAGGAACAGGCAGGCGATCACGTAGACGACCGTGAGCACCACCATCATCGTGTACATGTCTCAAGGCCTCCGCGTGGCCGCGCGCGCCTGCTCGGCCACGCCGCGGACGATCTGCACGAACGAGCCCGCCTCCAGGCTCGCCCCGCCGACGAGCGCGCCCGCGATGCCGTCCTGGCGCGCGAGGCCGTCGATGTTGTCGGGCTTGACGCTCCCGCCGTAGATCACGGGGACGTCGCCGGCGGCCTGGCCGAACGAGGCCAGGAGCCCGCCGATGAAGCGATGCATGGCGCCCGCCTGCTCGGGCGTGGCGGTGCGGCCGGTGCCGATGGCCCACACGGGCTCGTAGGCCACGACCACGCGCGCGTAGGCGGCCGGGTCGAGCCCCTCGAGCGCGCCGCGGACCTGCGCCTCGACGACCGCCTCGTGGCGGCCGGCGTCGCGGTCGGCGAGCTGCTCGCCCACGCACACGATCGGGTCGACGCCGGCGTCGAGCGCCGCCTCGAGCTTGCGGCGCACGAGCGCGTCGTCCTCGCCCGCGTGCTGGCGGCGCTCCGAGTGACCGACGATCACGCGCCGCACGCCGACCGAGGCGAGCATGGGCGCCGAGACCCAGCCGGTGAACGCGCCCTTGGGCTCGGGGTGGCAGTCCTGGGCCACCAGCTCGACCGGGTGGGCCCCGATCGCCTCGCGGACGGCGTCCAGGAACGGGAGCGGCGGGGCGAGGCCCACGCGCACGACGTCGGGGTCCCACGCGGCGACCTGCTGGAGCTGCGCGACGACGCCGGCGGCCAGGGCGACGGCCTCGGCGCGGGTCGTGTGCATCTTCCAGTTGCCTGTGACGTAGCGGCGTCCGCCCACGCGGAACCCTCCGGGGAGCCCCGGACTATAGGGGCTTGCGCGCGCATCGTCAACGCGCCCGTATCCCCAGGGACCGCGTGACCGGCCCGCGTTTCAGCCGACCCGCATCCCTCGCTTCCTCCGCTGCTCCTCGGCCTCGTTGAGGTGGAAGTAGATCGGGCACAGGCGCAGGGCGTCCTGGCGCTCGCCGCGGGCGAAGCGCGCGTAGGCCAGGGCCGCGACCTGCTCGGCCGTCGGCCAGCGCACGTCGGGCGCGGCGACGAGGCCGGCGGCCTCGTCGCTCACCTGCGCCGCCGCGTCGCCGACGACGACGGCCGGGCGGGCGAGCGCCTGGCGCAGGATCGCCGGGTCGTGGAGGCCGGCGGCCTGCTCGCGCACGACGCCCTCGGGCGTGCGCAGGAACGTGGCCGCGTAGACCTGGCCGCGCGAGGCGTCGAGCGCGCACACGACGCGCTCGCCCGGCGGCGCCAGGGCCTCGAGCGCGTCGACGCAGGGCACGCCCAGGAGCGGACGCCCCCACGCGAAGGCCAGGCCCTTGGCGGCGGCCAGGCCGATGCGCAGGCCCGTGTAGCTGCCGGGGCCCGTGTCGACGGCGACGAGGTCGGGCGGCCGCCGGGGGCCGAGGCCTGCGGCGCGCAGCATGCGCTGGATCGTCGGCGCCAGCTCGGCGCCGAGCTGGCGCGTGGCGGTGAGCACGGTCTGGACGACGCGCGCCCCGCCGCGCGCGTCGGGCTCGAGGAGCGCGACGCTCCCGTGCGGTCCGGCGGTCTCGATCCCCAGCACGATCATGAAGGCCTCCGCGCGGGCGTGATCGCCCAGGGGCTCTTTCGGCTCCGGGGGCGTCGTCCCTTCAGCCTACGGCCAGGCCGGCGAGCCGCGCGGGTCAGGGCGCGCGCCCCGGCGGCCGATAAGCTCCGGGAGGTTGTCCTCCCGGAGGATGTCGATGACCCGCGCGTGGGTCGAGCTGGACCTCGGGGCGGTGCGCGCCAACGTGCGGACGATCCGCGCGGCCGCGGGCCCCGGCGTCGACGTGCTGGCCGTGGTCAAGGCCGACGGCTACGGGCACGGCGCCGCGCCGGTGGCCCGCGCCGCCCTGGAGGCGGGCGCGACGCGCCTGGGCGTGGCCACGCCCGAGGAGGCGCTCCGCCTGCGCGACGCCGGGGTCACCGCGCCGGTGCAGCTCCTCGGGTCGTTCCTCGACGACGAGGTCGACGGCCTGCTCCAGGCGCGCGCGCAGCTCACGCTCAACGACCCGGGCGACGTCGCGCGCGCCAGCGCGGCGGCGCGGCGCGCCGGGCGCCCGGTCGGCGTGCACCTCAAGGTGGACGTCGGCATGCACCGGCACGGCGTCGCGCCGGGCGACGCGCTCGACCTCCTGGCGCAGATCGCCCGCGACCCGGCCCTGCGCCTCGAGGGGCTCATGACGCACCTGCCGTCGCCCCGCGACGAGGCCCGCTCGCGCGCCATGCTCGCGCCCTTCGCCGACCTCGTCGCCCGCGCCGCGCGCGCGGGGCTGCGTCCGCCGCGCGTCCACGCCGCCGCGTCGGCCGCGCTGTTCCGCCTGCCCGAGGCGCGCTTCGACCTGGTCCGCCCGGGGATCGCGCTGGTCGGCCTCGACCCCGACCCCTCGCCCGCGGGGCCCGCGCTCGCGCCGGCGCTGAGCCTGCGCGCGCGCGTCACGCGCGTGCTCGACGTCGCGGCGGGCGAGCAGGTCGGCTACGGCGGCCGCTGGACGGCCGGGCGGCCGTCGCGCCTGGTCCTGCTCGGCGTCGGCTACGGCGACGGCCTGCCCTACGCGCTCACGGGCGCCGGCGCCGACGTCCTCCTGCAGGGACGCCGCTGCCCGCTCGTCGCGACGGTGATGATGGACTACGTCCTCGTCGACGCGACCGACCTCCCCCGCGCGCCGGTTCCGGGCGACGTGGCCACGCTGTTTGGCCGCGACGGCGACGCCTTCCTCCCGCTCGAGGAGCAGGCGCGGCGCGCGGGCCTGATCCCCTACGCCCTCTCCTGCGGCCTCGGCGCACGCCTCACCCGCGTCGTCCGTGGCGCCGAGATCACTTCGGCCAGCCACCGCCGCGCCGCTTGAGTACCTCGGCGGCTGCGGCCGCAGATGCCGGGCGATGCCGCGCGCGCGCGGGTCGTCGGTGTGGCCCGCCTTCGCGAGCTCCGTCCCGCGGCTGCGGTGCCGCAGTCCAGGCGAACCCTATCGCTCGCGACCGTCCGCAGCCACGGGCCTCCCGCTCGCTCCGGCGGCCCACCGGGGATCCGGCGATCGATACGACCCGCGCGCGCGCGGCCTCGCCTCGGCCTCCGCGGCCTCGCCTGGCGAGTGGCTTCGTCTCACCCGTGGCTCTTGCCCGCCCGGTGACGCCCGCCGGTTGTCAGGGGCGTAGCGGCGCGGGGCCGGCCCTGCGCGACCGCCCGGTGACCCTGGACCTGCGCGGGGCGACCGTCGTGGACCTCGTCCGTGCCCTCGAGCGCGAGGGCGTGCCGGTCCTCGCCTCCGAGCGCGCCTGGACCTCGCGTGGCACGCTGTCGGTGGTCGTGCACGAGATCCCCCTCGGCCACCTCGGGTCCGCCTGGCCAGGCGAGCTGTCGGTGCGCGTGCTCCGCGACCCGCGCGACCCGTCGCGCGAGGCCGTCGTGATCACGGGCGAGCTCCTCGCGGTCACGACGGACCTGCTCGCGGGCGACGTGCCCGAGGTCGTGGCGGCCGACGTGAACGCGACGCGGAGCGCCCTGCGGGCGGCCGCCTCGGCGCGCCTGGCGGCGCGCGCGCTCCCGGACGCCGCGACCGTGGTCCTCCGGCCGGGCGAGCGACGCCCGGCGCTCGCCGACCTGGGGACCCGGGAGCGTGACGTCCAGCGCTGCGTCCGCGACGCGGCGGAGGCCCTCGCGAGCGCGCGCGCCCTGGCCGCCGCGCCGGACCGGGTGCGCGAGGTCGAGGCGGCCCTGGCCGCCGCCCGCGCGGCGGCGGCGCCCGCGACCCGGCCGCACCTGGCCCTGCTCCACCAGCAGCGCGTGCTCCTGCTCGAGGGCGACCTCCGCACCGCCCGGCACCACCTGGAGCGGCTCGAGGCGCGCCTCGGGGCCCGCTGAGCGCCTGGCCCTTGCCAGCCGCCCCGCCGGCTGGCTCAATGGGCGGCTTCCCATCCACAGGAGACCCCCATGGGCCGCAAGTACCGCACGCAGACGAAGCTCAAGAAGAAGGCCGCCTACAACAAGCGCAAGAAGGACCGCCTCAACGCGTCGATCAAGGCGCTCGGCAAGGCGAAGCCCGCCAAGGCCTGACGACACGTCCGCGCCGTCGGGGCGCAGCCTGCTGCGCCCCAGGCCCTCGGTCCAGCGCCTTCCGCCAGCCTGACCTCGCGGGCGCGGCCGGATCACCGACAGCGGCTCACCGCGAGGAACACGAGCACGACCGCGTCCTCGCCCGGTACGGGGACCGAGATCAGCGCCAGGCGCTCGGGGACCAGGTCGAGCTCCACGTCGGCGTCCAACCTGACGACGTCGCTGCCGAACTCCAGCGCGACCCGCGAGCGCCCTGGCCGCGGGTCCACGCGCGCGCGGAGGCTGCCGCCCAGCCGGCTCAGGCCGCAGCCCGGGTTCAGGTCCAGCACCACCTCCTCGCCGGGCGTCGCCGCCCCGGCAGCGACGCGGAGGAGTGACAGGCGGCCGGCCTCGTAGGTCACCACGTCGCACAGGCGCTCGACGGCCAGCAGCGCGCGGTGCGGGTCGTCACAGACCTCCACCTGCCCGGACCCACGGACGCCGCCGAGCGCCCACAGCCGAGCCTCCACGAAGACTCGCTCCAGGTCGAAGTCGGGCTCCGCGTGGCGGGGCGCCGTCGGCCCGAGCGACCAATGCGCCGGCTTGCGAGGGGGCGCGGACGCCGGGGCCGCCGCGCAGCCCGCCAGCAGGAGGAGCCATACCGCGGCGCTGGTTCGCACCGGGTCATGACGCCCGAGCGCCGGGCGAGTTCATCGGTCGCGCTCGCCACGCGCGGCGCTCGCCGATCAGCCGGAGGGCCGTCGCCCGGGGCGTAGCTTGCGCGGCGCGTCATGGGCGCCATCATGGGCGCTCTCCGGAGAGCTCCCATGACCGACCGCCAGCGCCGCCGCGAAGTGATCCGCCAGCACCCCGGGCGCGGGGGCTGCGGCGTCGTGGCGCTGGCGGAGCTGCACCGGGGCCCGAGCCACGAGCTGATCGCGCAGGCGCTCCAGGCGATCGCCTGCATGGAGCACCGCGGCGGCTGCCTCGACGACACGGGCGACGGCGCGGGGCTGCTCCTGCGCCCGGAGCGCGCCTACTTCGAGCGGTTCATCGCGCCGGGCCGGCACCTGCCGCCCGACGAGCCGCTCGTCGTCGGCACGGTGTTCTTCGTCCACGGCGAGCGCAACGCCCGCGAGCTGCAGCGCGAGGTCGACGCGCTCACGCGCCGCGAGGGGCTCCAGCCGCTCGGCTGGCGCCGCGTGCCCACCGACCCGGACGCGCTCGGCGCTCGCGCCCGCGCGGACGTGCCGTCGATCTGGCAGGTCCTCGTCGGCCGCGGGCACCGCCTCGAGGCGCAGCTCGCCAAGGAGCTGTTCGACGTCCGCCGCCGCCTCGAGGACCAGTTCGCCGGGCGGCTGGCGATCCCGTCGCTCCAGCCGCGCACGGTCGTCTACAAGGCGCTGGCGACCGGGGCGCAGCTCCCGCGCTTCTACCCCGACCTGCGCGACCCCGAGCTCACGACGCGCGTCGTCCTCGGGCACCGGCGCTTCTCGACCAACACCTTCTCCAACTGGAACCTGGCCCAGCCGTTCCGCCTCCTGGCGCACAACGGCGAGATCAACACGATCCGCGCCAACACGCGCGCCGTGCGCGACGTCGAGCGCGTCCTCGGCGTGCACAAGGTCCTCATGCGCCACGGCAGCGACTCGGCGCAGCTCGACCGCGCCGTCGAGCTGCTGGCCACGACGCGCTGCAAGGGCGGCCTGGCCGAGGCGCTCCGGCGCATGATCCCGCCCAGCTGGCGCGAGGAGGCGCTGGCCCCCGAGGAGCGCAGGTTCTTCGAGGCCAGCCAGCGCGTGCTGGGCACGCTCGGCGCCTGGGAGGGCCCGGCGGCGCTCGTCGCCACCGACGGCCTGACGCTCGTGGCCATGCTCGACCGCATGGGGCTGCGCCCCCTGCGCTGGGCCGAGCTCGAGGGCGGCCGCGTCGTCGTGGCCAGCGAGATCGGCGCGGTGCCCTTCGACCCGGCCGAGGTCGTGCGCGACGGGCAGCTCGAGCCGGGCGGCATGCTCGTCGCCGACCTCGAGGCGGGCGCGCTGGTCACGCCCGAGCGCAGCACGCGCTGGGTGCTCGAGCGCGCCGACCGCGAGCTGTCGTTCAGCGACGTGTCGACCACGGAGCTCGTGCCGCTCGTCGAGGAGGCGCCGGCCGAGAAGCTCCCGGTCCGCGCGCTGAACACGTTCGGCTGGACGCGCGAGCGCCTGCAGCGGCTGCACGACATGGCCCGCGCCGGCAAGGAGCCCGTGCACTCCATGGGCAACGACCGCCCGCTGGCGGCGTTCACCGAGGGCCAGGCGCGGCTCTACGGCTTCCTCGACCAGATCGTGGCCGTGGTCACCAACCCCCCGATCGACCCGCTACGCGAGGGCGAGGCCATGGACCTGACCGTGTTCCTCGGCCGCTCGCCGCGGCTCGACCGGCGCGGGGTCTACCAGGTCAGCCCGCAGCACCGCCTGCCGCACCCCGTGCTCACCAACGGCCAGCTCGCCGCGATCCTCGCCGGCGAGGAGGTCCGCGCGCGCGTGCTCGACGCCACGTTCGACGACCGCGGCGGCGCCGGCGCGATCGCCGACCGCATCCACGCCCTCTGCCAGCAGGGGCTCGCCGCCGTGCGCGACGAGCGGGTGGCGGTCCTCGTCGTGAGCGACCGCGAGGCCACGCGCACGGGGCGCCTGCCCCTGCCCGTGCTGCTCGTCGTGGGCGCGCTCCACCGCCGCCTGGCCGCCGAGGCCGGGGCGCTCCGCCGCGACTCGAGCATCGTCGTGTCGACCGGCGAGGTGCAGGAGGGCCACGACCTGGCCGTGCTGATCGCCTACGGGGCCACGGCCGTGAACCCATACGCCATGCTGCACCTGGCCGAGGAGGCGCCGCGCACGGAGCCCGCCCAGGCGCGCAAGAACGTCGTCGCCGCGCTCGTCTCGACGCTCGGGCGGATCATGTCGAAGATGGGGATCCCGACGCTCGCCGGCTACCGCGGGTCGGCGCTGTTCGAGGCCGTGGGCCTCTCGCCCGACGTCGTCGACTACTTCCTCGCGGGCACCGAGTCGCTCGTCGGCGGCGTGACGCTCGACGACGTCTACGCCGACCTCACCCTGCGCGCGAAGACGGGCGACGAGCTCTCCCGGCCGCGCGACGTGTCGGTCTACCGCAAGGAGGTCACCAACGCCCTGCAGATGGTCGCGCGCAACGGCAACGAGGGCGGCGATTACGACCGCTTCGTCGCGGCCCTCGAGGCCACCGGCCCCGTCTACCTGCGCGACCTCCTGCGCCTGCGCCCGGCGCCGGCGCCGACGCCGCTCGACCGGGTCGCGCCCGTGGACGAGGTGGTCCGCGCCTGCTTCCGCGGCGCGGCCATGTCGCACGGGGCGCTGCACTCGACGGCCCACCGGGCGATCGCGGCGGCCTTCAACCACTTCGGCGCGCGCTCGAACTCGGGCGAGGGCGGGGAGGACGAGCGCAGGAACCCGGGCGGCCCCTGGGCCGCCGACCGCAACCGCGTGCGCCAGGTCGCGTCGGGCCGCTTCGGCGTCGACGCGACCTACCTCACGGGCGCCGACGAGCTCGAGGTCAAGATCGGCCAGGGCGCCAAGCCGGGCGAGGGCGGCCACCTCCCGGCGCACAAGGTCACGGCCGAGATCGCCGCGATCCGCAAGACGCGCGCCGGCGTCGACCTGATCTCGCCGCCGCCGCACCACGACATCTACAGCATCGAGGACCTCGCCCAGCTGATCCGTCACCTGCGCGAGGTGAACCCGCGCGCGCTGATCGGCGTGAAGGTGCCGAGCATCACGGGCCTCGGCACGATCGTCGTCGGCGTGGCCAAGGCGGGCGCCGACGTGATCACGGTCAGCGGCTGCTCGGGCGGCACCGGCGCCGCGTCGAGCGGCTCGATCTTCCACGCCGGCACGCCGCTCGAGCGCGGGCTGTCGGAGGCGCACCAGTACCTGGTCGAGAACGGGATCCGCGCGAAGGTGCGCCTCGTCGGCGACGGCGGGATCAAGTACGGCCTGGACGTGGTCAAGACGCTGCTCCTGGGCGCCGACGAGGTGGCCTTCGGCACGGCGCTGCTCGTGGCCGAGAACTGCGTCTTCTGCCGCGGCTGCAACGCCGGCAACTGCCCGGTCGGGCTGACGACGAACGACACGGCGAAGGTCTTCCAGCGGTTCATGGTCAAGCACCGCGACGACCTCAAGACCTCGGAGCTCGACCTGCGCTACGTCGAGGCGCGCGAGGGCGTGGTCCGCTACCTGACGTGCGTGGCCGAGCACGTGCGGACGCTCCTGGCCGAGCTGGGCCTCTCCCACCCGAGAGACCTCGTCGGCCGCGTCGACCTGCTCGAGCAGCCGCCCACCGGCAACGCGCGGCTCGACCGCGTCGACCTCTCGGAGCTCCTGCACGACCTGCGCCCCGACCCGTCGCTGGCCGCCGGCGCGGGCGAGCTGACGCCGCGCGGGGCCTCGGCCTCGGGCGAGGCGCTGCTCGCCGCCGCCCGGGCGGCCCTGGCCTCGGGCCCGCGGGCGGTCCTCGAGCGCACGCTCACGACCGACGACCAGGCGGTCGGCGCCACGATCGCGGGCGCGATCGCCCGGGGCGAGGTCGCGGGCGAGGTCACGCTCCGCTGCCGCGGCGTCGCCGGCCAGGGCTTCGGCTTCGCGGCCACGCGAGGCATGCGCCTGCGGCTCGAGGGCTACGCCAACGACACGGTGGGCGAGGTCATGGGCCAGGACGCCCGGATCGTCGTCGTGCCTCCGCCCGGGCGGCGCCAGGGCGACGCGCACCTCGTCGGCAACGCCGCCGCCTACGGGGCCACGGGCGGCGTCCTCTACGTCGCCGGCGGGGCCGGCCAGCGCTTCGGCGTGCGCAACTCGGGCGCCGTGCTCGTGGCCGAGGGCGTGGGCAAGTACGCCTTCGAGTACATGACGGGCGGCCTGGGCGTCGTCCTCGGCCGCTGCGGCCACGCGCTCGGCTCCGGGCTCACCGGCGGCGAGGTCGTGGTCCACGACCCCGAGGGCGTGCTCGAGCCGCACCTCCACAAGGACGCCTGCGTGGTCGGCGAGGTCGACGACGCCCGCTGGCAGGCCCTGCGCGCGCTCCTCGAGGACTACGCCGCCGAGACCGGCAGCGCTCGCGCCCGGGCCCTCCTCGACGGCTGGGACGACGCGCGGGCGGCCCTGCGCTGGGTCCGCCCGAAGGACGCGGCCCCGGCGCCGTTGCCCGTCGTTCTCCCCGCCGGGGCCTGAGGGGAACGCTGGACACGCCGGCCCTCTCGCGCAGAGGACCGTCCGGAGGCGCCCATGTCCTCGCGAACGAGTCTCGCCCTCGCGGCCCTGCTGTGCCTCGGCTGCCCGAGCAAGGACCCGGCGCACGTCGCGTCCGAGGCGTCCGACCCGGCGGAGGCCGAGGCCCTCGCCTTCGAGGCCTTGCGGGCGCTCGAGAAGGCCCAGGAGCGGTTCCGGCTGGCCGACCTCGACGGCGACGGGCGTCTGAACCACGGTGATCTCGCGGCGCTCGAGCGCAACGACGACGTGCTCTGGGCGACCGAGCGCGCCCGCCGGGCGGGCTACGAGCTCCGCTGCGAGCCGTCGAGGAAGGCCCCCGAGTGGGCCTGGTTCGCCCTCGCCACCCCCCGGGAGGGGCGCGGCCGGGCCCTGCTCCTCACCGAGGACCGGGTGGTCCTGGCCCTCGACGCCGCCCTGCTGAAGGACCTCGACCCGGGCGCCCGGACGCTGCGGGGGGTCCCCGTGGGCGCGCTCGATCGGCTCCCGGAGGGAGCGCGGGTCTGGGGGGACGACGCCCCCGCCGACGAGCGCGCGTTCAAGGCGGCCATGGCCAGGCAGGACGTGGAGGCGCTCATCCGCCTGGGCCCCCCCGCCGTCCCCCTGCTCGCCAGGGCCGTGGAGCGGGGAGCGCCGGAGGAGCGCGCCGCCGCGCTCGAGGCCCTCGAAGGCGCCCAGCAGCCCCCGCTCCGCGCGGTCCCCGCCCTGGTGCGGACCCTCCAGGCGAGCGCGGGGGGCATGGACTGGCTGACCGTCTCGGCCGCGCGCGCGCTCGGCGCGTGCGGGCCGCTGGCCGGACCGGAGGCGCTCGAGGCGCTGCTCGAGGCCGCGGCGGTTCCCCCGCTCTGCACCACGGCCAGCCTCTCGATCGTGGCCATGGGGCCCGCCGCGCGCCCCGCCCTCCCTCGCCTGCTCGCCCTGGCGCGCGAGGGGCCTGCGCGCGGGAGCAGGTTCCTGCTCCACGCGGTCAGCCGCCTCGGCTTCGACGACCCGGCGGCGATCGACCTCCTGCGCGACCTCCTCGACGACGACGCCGCGCAGGCGAGCGCGGTCGCCGCGCTGCGCACCGTCGGCGCCGCCGGCGAGCCGGCCCTCCCCCGGCTCCGGGCGCTCGCGTTCGACGAGGGGGCCCCGGCGCATGTCCGCGCCGACGCGCTCACGGCGCTGGGCCGGATCGCCCCGCTCGGGCCCGAGGACGTCGCGGCGCTCCTGGCCCTGCTCGCCAGCCCGAGGGACGACGGGCTCCCCGACCAGGCAGCGGTGATCCTGGCCGGGGCGCCGCCCCGGCGGGAGGTGCTCGAGGCGCTGGAGCGCTCCGCGGACATCTCCGGCGCGCTCTGGGCGCTGACGCTGCACGCCGCGCGCGACGACGGGGCGCGGGAGCGCCTCGCCGCGTGCCTCGGTCGGGGCCATCTCCGGGACGCGGTCGTCTGGGAGCTGGCCACCACCGACCGCTGGCCGGCGGGCCGGGCGCCTTCGACGCTCGTCCAGCCGCTCCTGGCGCTGGTCACCTCCGGGGGCGACCGCGACCACGCCGCAGCGGCGGCGCTGGGCCGCCTGGGGGCGCGCGAGGCGCTGCCGGCCTTGCGCCAGGCCCTCGAGGCCGCGGGGGGCGACGGCGATCGGCGGCTCCTCGAGCTGGCGATCGTCCGGCTCGAGCGCGGCGGCTGAGCGCCCAGCCCGACGCGCGCGAGCGCGAGTGGACACGCGCGCCCCCTCGCGCAGAGGAGGGGCATGAAGCGCGTCGTCAAGCTCCTCGGCCTCGAGTCCGCCGAGGGGATCGCCCGGGTCGTGGCCCCGTTCGCCTCGATCGGCCTCTACTTCAAGGGGTGCCACCTCGGCTGGGTCGCCCACCCGGCGTGGCTCGTCCTGGCGTTCGCCGCCCTCCTCCTGCCGCTCTTCCTCCTCCGGCGACGCGGGCGGGACGCAGCGTCGGTGGCGATCGCGGGCGGCGTCGGCCTGGCGGCGTTCGCCCTGCCCGCCTGGGCCGCGCTCGTGCTCGTCGTCGCCGCCTGGCTCCTCGCCGCCGCGCTGTCGACCGAGTTCTTCGAGACGGTCGCGGACGCCGTCGCCGGCTGACCGCGCTCACCGCTCGATCTGCGAGCGAAGCGAGCAGATCGAGCGGTGGCGCGCATCCCCGAGCGGAGGCCGCGTAGCGGCCGGAGCGAGGGCGACAGGTGCCTCGCTGCGGATCGGAGCATCGAGCCGCGCGCCCGGATGTGGACATCAGAACAAGCGACGGCCGCCGTGAGCCCGGCGGCTTGCGCCTGCCGCGGCGGTGTGGCCTCATCGGCGCGCCATGCCCCGGGACCGCCGCCAGCGCCGCGCCTCCGTCCTCCGCCAGGCGGTCGTGGCCACGGCCCTGTTCGCGCTCGTGACGCCCGGCGCGGCCGCCGGCGCGCCCCGCCAGCTCGCGCCGGTGTGGCCGGCGCGCGGGGCCGCCGCCGCGGACGACGACTGGTCGCTGCGGCCCGCGACCGGCTACACGACCCACGTCACGCGCCTGGAGCGCGGCACGGACGGCCCGCCCGCGCGCCGCTCGCACGGGCCGCAGCCCGCCCTGGCCCAGGCCCTCGCGGGGCCCGAGCGCCCCGACCTCGTCGCCCCCGCGTGTGGGCACCTCGACGCTCGCGCGCCGGGCCGCCGCGTCACCCGCGGCCTCCTGGCCCGAGCCCCACCTCGCCTCTGACCTCGACCCGCCCCTGACCGCCGGGCGAGCCGTCGCGGCTCGGGCCGCCTCCACGTCCCTCGACGCGGCGGCCCGCCGCGCGCGCCCGGCCCCACGCGCCGCGCCGCGCCCCGTCCGGGCGCCTCCGCGGCCGAGGGCTCCACGGCCCGAGCTCGCACGCCCCGCGCGCGCGAGTCCGGTCCGACGATCGCCTGCCGTCCGCAGGCCCCCACTCCCGACCGCAGGTCTGCCATGCACCGTGCCCTGCAGGCGCTCCACGACGCGCGCGGCCTCCTCCTCGGCGCAGGCCTCGTGACCGTCGCCGTCACGGTCCCGCTCCTCGGCGCGCTCCACGCGGCCGAGCGGGCGGCGCGCCCCGACGAGTTCTCGAGCCTCCCCGCGGCGGCCGCGTTCGCCTGGCGCTTCGTGACGACCCTCGGCGGCGGCGCTCCGCCGTCGACGACGCTCGGGACGCTGGCGCTGGGGGCGCTCGTCCTCTCGTGGGCGGCGTTCGGCGCGGTCGTCCTCGGCGCGCTGCGCGCCGCCCTCGTCCCCTCCCCCCCGCGCTGCGCCCCCTCCCCCCCGCGCTGCCCCCGCTGCGGCGCCGCCGCCCCGCCGCCCCCGCCGACCCAGGAGCAGCCGTGAAGAAGCGCAGCACGATCGGCCGCGAGAACCTCCAGGACCCGATCACGTCCCACCTGACCGGGCACGCCGCGACGCTCGACCCCGAGCGCACCGTCGCCCAGACGCTGCTCGACCTGCGGACGCAGCAGCTCCCCGACTCGATCCTCTACTTCTACGCCGTCGACGCCGAGGGCCGCCTGCGCGGGGTCGTCCCCACGCGTCGGCTGCTCACGAGCCCCCTCGACGCGCGCGTGGCCGACCTCCTGATCGAGAAGGTCGTGACGATCCCGGCGACCGCCACCGTGGAGGTCGCCTGCGAGTTCTTCGTCATGCACAAGTTCCTCGCCTTCCCGGTCGTCGACGCCGACGGCAAGCTCCTGGGCGTGGTCGACGTCGGCCTGTTCACCGACGAGGTGATCGACCTGGCCGAGAAGCAGTCGCTCGACGACGTCTTCCAGCTCGTCGGCGTGCACCTCACCGCCTCGAAGGCGTCGCCCGTGGCGAGCTTCAAGGACCGCTTCCCCTGGCTCCTGTGCAACATCGGCGGCGGCATGGCCTGCGCCGTCCTCTCGGGCTTCTACGAGGCGCTGCTCGCCGCGCAGGTCGTCCTGGCGCTGTTCGTCCCGGTGGTCCTGGCCCTGGCCGAGAGCGTCTCCATGCAGTCGGCCACGATCACGATCCACGGCCTGCACGGGGAGCGCGTCAACTGGCGCGGCCTCCTGCGCAACCTGCGCCAGGAGTTCCTCGCCGCCGTGCTCCTGGGCCTCGCCTGCGGCGGCACGGTCGGCGCGGTCGTGCAGGTCTGGAAGGGGACCGGGGCCGTCGCCCTCGCCGTCGGCGGGAGCATCTGCCTGGCGATGATCACCGCCTGCATGCTCGGGGTCCTCCTGCCGACCGCGGTGCGCGGCCTGCGCGGCGACCCGCGGATCGCCGCCGGCCCGATCGTCCTGGCGACGACCGACATGGCGACGCTGCTCTTCTACTTCAACGTCGCCGGGCTGCTCCTCGCGCGCGGCTGACCGCAGGTGCCGGCCCTGCTTGTAACGCTACGGCCGACCCCCCACCGCGGCCGATAACTCCGCTGGAGACCGCCCCGGCGCGACCGGTCGGGCGCGCCGGGGGCGGCTCCGCGGGGGGACGGTCGACATGGCCGTGGACGCTGGCCTGGCGGTCTCGGGGACGCTGTCGCGCCGTCGCGCGCTGCTCGGGCGCCTGGCGCGGCCGGCCGCCGACGCCCCGCTCGTCGTCTTCTGCTCGGGGATCGGCGGCACGGGACTGTCCGGCCTGGCGCGGCTGATCGCCGGCCTCGGGCACCGCGTCCTGGGCTCCGACCAGGCGCGCGGGCCGCTCTCGGAGGCCGTCGAGGCGGCCGGGATCGAGGTGGTCTACGGGCAGCAGGCCACGAACCTGCCGGCCGACGCCGACCTGTTCGTCGCGACCGCGGCGCTGCCGCCCGACCACCCCGAGCTCGTCGCCGCGATCGGCCGCGGCGTGCCGGTGGTGAAGTACGCCGAGGCGCTCGGCGCGCTCGTCGCCGCGCGGCGCGGCGTGGCGATCGCCGGCACCCACGGCAAGACGACGACGACGGCGCTCACGGCGCACGTCCTGCGCGCCTGCGGCCGCGACCCGAGCTGGCTCGTGGGCGGCGCCCCCAAGGACCTGCCGGCCAACGCCGCCCTCGGCCAGGGGCCGGAGCTCGTGCTCGAGGCCTGCGAGTACGACCGCTCGTTCAAGCACTACCGGCCCGCGTGCGCCGTCGTCCTCAACGTCGAGGAAGACCACCTCGACTGCTACCAGGGCGGCCTCGACGAGATCGTCTCGGCCTTCGTCGACTTCGCCGCGGGCGTACAGGAGGGCGGCGCCCTCGTCGCCTCGGCCGACTGGCCGGCGGCCCTGCGAGTCGCCGAGACCGTGCGCCAGGCCCGCCCCGACGTGACCGTCATGACCTTCTCGGTCGGCGGCGAGGCGCGGCTGGCCGCGCGCGACCTCGCCTTCGAGGACGGCCTGGGCCGCTTCACGCTCGCGCTCGACGGCCGGCCGCGCGCGCGCGTGCGCCTGTCGGTCCCGGGCGCCCACAACGTCGCCAACGCGCTGGCCGCGATCGCCGCCGCCGTGTGCGCGGGCGTGGCCCCGGAGCAGGCGGCCGCCGCCGTCGAGGCCTTCCAGGGCGTGCGCCGCCGCTACGACGTCCTGGGCGAGCCGGGCGGCGTCCTGGTCGTCGACGACTACGCCCACCACCCGACGGCGCTGCGCGCCGTGATCGAGGCCGCCCGCGCCCGCCACCCGGGCCGGCGGATCGTGGCCCTGTTCGAGCCGCACCAGGCCAGCCGCACGCGCGAGCACTGGGACGGCTTCGTCGACGCCCTGGCCAGCGCCGACCGCGTCGTCGTGGCCGACGTCTACACCTGCCGCGACCGCCCCGACGACGTGCGCACGGTCACCGCCGCCGCCCTCGCGCGCGCCGTGCGCGCCCGCGCGCCCGGGACGCAGGCCGTCCCCGGCGGCGACCCCGACGCCCTGATCGGCACGGCCGTGCGCCTGCTGCAGCAGGGCGACGTGGCCCTGTTCATGGGCGCCGGCCGGATCAGCGGCGCCGCGCACCGCGCCCTCGACCGCCTGGCGCGCCGCAGCGACGAGCCGCTGCCGCCGCTGGCGAAGGTCGCCAGCGGCCGCTTCCGCCGCGGCGGCGAGGGGCTCGAGGCGCTGGTCCTCGAGGCGCTGCCCGGCCTCGTGCGCACGGGCGAGCCGCTCGGCCCGCGCACGACGATCAAGGCCGGCGGGCGGGCGCGCTTCTTCGCCGAGCCGCGCACCCAGGCCGAGGCCGTGCGCGTCCTGCGCGCCCTCCAGGCCCACGGCGTGCCGGTCGTGCCGCTCGGCGGCGGCTCGAACGTCCTCTTCGCCAGCCCGCTCGTCGACGCGGCCGTGATCTCCTGCCGGGCCCTGCGCGGCGCCGAGGTCCTGGGTCCGGTCGTGCGCGCCGCCGCGGGCGAGCCGCTCCCGGGCCTGATCCGCCTGGCCGAGCGCCACGGCCTCGCCGGCCTCGAGCGCTTCGCCGGGATCCCGGGCACGATCGGCGGCGCGCTGGCCGGCAACGCCGGCGGGCCGGCCGGCGCCGGGGCGATCGGCGACCGCGTGCGGCGCGTGCGCGTCCTCGGCCGCGACGGCGTCGCCCGCTGGCTCCCGCGCGAGGCGCTCGGCCTCCGCTACCGCGGCGCCGACCTCGACGGCGCCTACGTGCTCGCGGTCGAGCTCGCCCTCGAGCGCGGCGACCGCGCCGCCCTCAAGGCCGCCCGCCAGGAGGCCCTGCGCCGGAAGGCCGCGATCCAGCCGCTCGACGCGCGCAGCGCCGGCTGCTTCTTCAAGAACCCGCCCGGCGACAGCGCCGGCCGCCTGATCGACGCCTGCGGCCTCAAGGGCCTCTCGCGCGGCGGCGCGCGCGTCTCGCCCGTCCACGCCAACTTCGTCGTCAACGACGGCGACGCCACCGTCGACGACGTCCTGGCCCTCGCCTGCGAGGTGCGCCGCCGCGTCCGCGAGGCGCGCGGGGTCGTGCTCGAGGCCGAGGTCCGGCTCGTCGCGTAGGCCGCTGCGACCGGCGCGGCCCCCGAGCCGATAGAGGAGTCACCATGCTCGCCACCAGCAGCCATCGCCGCCGCCCGCGCAACGCCCCCCGCGACGACGGGCCGGAGCGCCTCCACGTCGCCGTCCTCATGGGCGGCGTCGGCCACGAGCGCGAGGTCTCGCTCCGCACCGGCCGCGCCGTCACGGACGCGCTGACCGAGGGCGGCCACCGCGCCGAGGGCTGGGTGCTCGAGGGCGACCGCGACGAGGCGCTCGACGCCCTGCCGCGCGGCCTCGACGTCGTGTTCATCGCGCTGCACGGCGACTACGGCGAGGACGGGCGCGTGCAGCGCGCGCTCGCCGAGCGCGGCCTCGTCTACACGGGCTCCGGCCCCGAGGCCAGCGCGCGCGCCTACGACAAGCTGCGCACGAAGCGCATCCTGGCCCGCGCCGGCGTCCCGATCGCGCCCGACCGCGTGCTGCCCTTCCCCTTCGGCCCGCGCGACCTGCGCCACGTCCTGCGCCTCGTGCCGGCCTACCCGGTCGTCGTGAAGCCCGCGCGCATGGGCTCGAGCGTGGGCGTCGTCGTGTGCCGCGACCGGCAGCAGGTGCGCCGCGCCCTGGAGGAGAACGCCCGCTTCGCCCAGCCGCAGCTCGTCGAGGAGTTCGTCCCCGGCCACGAGCTCACCTGCGGCGTCCTCGGCCGCGAGGCGCTCCCGGTCGTCGAGCCCGTGCCGGCCGAGGGCACCTACGACTACCGCGCCAAGTACGACCCGACCGCCGGCACGCGCTACGGGATCGAGCCCGAGACGATCCCGGCCGCCGTGC
Organism: Planctomycetota bacterium; assembly: GCA_019636275.1. Taxonomy (GTDB): domain Bacteria; phylum Planctomycetota; class J058; order J058; family J058; genus JAMLIC01. The sequence continues at coordinate 31,729 of JAHBXY010000107.1, forward strand.
GCGCCGAGGTGCGCCGCCTGGCCCTCGTGGCCCACGACGCCCTCGGCCTGAGCGACCTCTCGCGCGTCGACTTCCGCTACGACCCCGCGCGCGACCGCCTCGCGGCCCTCGAGGTGAACACGATCCCCGGCATGACCGCGACGAGCCTCCTGCCCAAGGGCGCGGCGGCCGCCGGCCTGAGCTTCCCGCGCCTCGTCGAGCGGATCTGCCGCCTGGCGCTCCGGAGCGGCGTCATCCTCGCCACGCTCATGGTGCCCAGCCAGGTGTACCTGTTGTCGCAGTACCAGATCGTCCAGGCCCTCGGCTGGCTCGACACCGTCGCGGGCATCGTGGCTCCCGGGCTGTTCAGCGCGTTCGCGATCTTCCTCATGTACGTCGCGTTCCGCGGCCTCCCGAACGAGCTGGAGGAGGCGGCCCGACTGGACGGAGCCTCGCCCGTGCGGACCTTCCGGTCGGTCATGCTGCCGCGGGTCAAGCCGAGCATCAGCGGCGTCGTGATCACGGCCGTGCTGTGGTCGTGGAACGACCTGCTGTGGCCGCTCGTGGTG
>JAHBXY010000108.1 GCA_019636275.1 Planctomycetota bacterium
GGGCCGCGGGCGGCCGGCGGCCGGGCCACGCGCTCGGTGGGCTGCGGGTCGAGGTCGAGGTCGGGGACCTTCAACTCGGGCTCGCTGGCTTGCGAGACGACGTCGCCGCCGGCCACCCCGGCGCAGGGCGGGCAGACGACCCCGCGGCGGTGGGTCACGCAGCAGGTCTGGCGGCAGGCGGGGCAGGTGAAGGTCGGGCCGTCGGCGAACTCGCAGCACACCGAGCAGAACGGCGCGTCGAGGTCCACCGGCTCGGCCACCACGCCGGGGTCGCCCGGCCGCCCGGCGGGCGCCTGCTTCTTCTTCTCCTGCGCCCGCTTGAAGCGCTTGGCGTCCCGGCCCGACACGACGACGCGGGCCGGGCGCGCGCCGTCGACCTCGGCGTCGTCGTCGATCACCTCGAAGCCCGAGTCGCCCGTGGCGGCACGCGCGGGCGCGGGCGCGCCGCGCGCCAGGCGCGGCGCGCACGGCTTGCAGCTCTTCGTCGTGTGGTCGAGGCAGCGCAGGCAGAACTTCCGCTGGCAGGCCGGGCACTTGAAGTGGCGCTTGTAGACCGGCCCGTCGCAGCCCGGGCAGCGGAGGACGTCCTTGTCCAGGTAGAACTTGATCCGCGGCCCCTGCCGCCCCTGGTCGTCGCGGCCGCAGGTGATCACGTCGCCCGTGGTGAGCGGCACGCGTCCGACGACGGGCACGTCGTTCTTGAACGTGCCCCAGGAGCTGCCCCGGTCCTCGAGGAAGAAGCGGTCGTCGCCGTCGCAGACGACCTGCGCGTGGTCGCCCGAGGCCGGGATGTCCTCGTAGGGGTCGAGCTGCACCGAGGCGTCGTGCTGGCGGCCGATGCGGATCGCCCCCGTGGCGGGGACGCCCTCGATCTTCCCCTTCTTGGCCCCGGAGAGGAAGAAGAAGTAGACCTTCTTCTGCGGCCCGACCACGCGGTTTCAAGCCCTTCCCGGCCCCACGATAGTCAGCTCGCGGCGGCGGGGCGAGGGCGGCGGCCAGGGAATTTTGCCCCGGGCGCGCCGGGGACGATGCGCGCGGGCCTACTTCGAGCCCGCGCGCCCCCCGCTCCGCCCGGCAGCCGCGGCCGCGGCCGTCGTCGGGCTCACGACGCAGCGGAAGCCGACGCAGTCCTGCCGCTGGTCGGGCGCCGCCTCGTAGGTCCAGGCCACCGGCCCCAGGTAGTGGCGGAACGAGCAGCCCTTGAGGGTCAGCGTCCCCTTCTCCTTGTCGTAGGGCCCGCGCGTCCAGTGCAGCACGTTCCCGGCGAGGTCGAAGCAGCCGAACGGCGAGCGGCCGCGGGGGTAGGCCTCGACGGGGGTGGTGGTCCCGATCCCCGCCTCGCGGGTGTTGCCGGTGCGCAGGCCGACCGTGTCGCCCCAGGGGTACTTGCGCCCGTCGGTCCCGCGGGCCGCCTTCTCGAGCTGCGCCGGGGTGGGCAGCGCCTTGCCGGACCACTTCGCGTAGGCCTCGGCGTCGGCGAAGGTCACGCACACGACCGGGTGGTCGGCGATCTTCTCGTCGTGGCCGTCGGGCCCCCAGTGGTTGGGGTTGCGCCGGCCGGTGGCGGCGACGAACGCGGCGTACTGCTTGTTCGTCACGGGCGTGAGGTCGATCCAGAACTCGCCCAGCGACACCTCGTCGCCCTTGGGGCCGAAGCGGAACGGGCCGGCCGGGATGTGCACCATGCCGTCCGGCGGGGCCGCCGCCGGGGCGGTCGGGGAGGGTGCCTGAGGGTCCGCCATGACGCCTCCTCGCGCCAGAGGGCCGCGGCAAAGGGCCGGGCGGCCGGCGCCGCTGCGCGCGCCGTGCGACGATAGCAGACGACGGCGGCGCCCGGGGTGGGCGGCGCGGCGGCCGCGGGTCGGCCGGCCGTGCTACGGTGCGCGCCGGTCGCGGCCGGCCGCCCGCGGGGCGGCGGGCCGGGAGGGACCTCGCAGGTGACAGAGACGTCCACGGCCACGGCGACGGCGGGGAGCCACCCCTTCCTCGAGGCCGTCGGCAGCCGGGTCCTCGTGTTCGACGGGGCCATGGGCACGCGCCTCTACGACAAGGGCGTGTTCATCAACAAGAGCTTCGACGAGGTCAACCTCACGCGCCCCGACCTCGTGCAGCTGGTGCACGAGGAGTACGTGCGCGCCGGCGCCGACGTCCTCGAGACGAACACGTTCTCGGCCAACCGCGCCAAGCTCACGCCGCACGGCCTCGCCGATCGCCTGCGCGACATCAACGTCGCCGGCGCGCGCCTCGCCCGCGCCGCGGCCGCCGCCGGCAACGGCGGCCGCCCGGTGTTCGTGGCCGGCGCGGTCGGCCCGCTGGGGCTCAAGATCGAGCCCTGGGGCCCGACGTCGCGCGAGGAGGCGCGGGCGCTCTTCGCCGAGCAGATCGCCGCGCTCGTCGAGGGCGGCGTCGACCTCGTGTGCCTGGAGACGTTCGCGGACTTGAACGAGATGGGCGAGGCGATCAAGGCCGCCCGCGAGGTCGCGCCGGGCCTGCCGGTCGTCGCGCAGATGACGATCGACGAGGACGGCTGCGGCCTCTACGGGACGCCGCCCGAGGTCTTCGCCGCGCGCATGGACGCCTGGGGCGCCGACGTGATCGGCGTCAACTGCTCGGTCGGGCCGGCGCCCATGCTCCGGGCGGTCGAGCGCATGGCGCAGGTCACGCGGCGGCCGCTCTCCGCCCAGCCCAACGCCGGGCTGCCGCGCGTGGTCGAGGGGCGCACGCTCTACCTGTGCTCGCCGGAGTACATGGGCAGCTACGCGCGCAAGTTCATCCAGATGGGGGCGCGGATCGTCGGCGGCTGCTGCGGCACGACGCCCGAGCACATCCGCCAGATCGTCGGCGGCGCCCGCATGCTCAAGACGTTCCTCAACGACGAGCCGTCGGGCGTACAGGTGGCGCTCCCGGCCACCCCGGCCGCTCCGGCCGAAGAGGTCGCGCCGGTGCCCTTCGCCGAGCGCTCGCGGCTGGCGGGCAAGCTCGCCCGCGGCGAGAAGGTCCTCCTGGTCGAGCTGACCCCGCCGCGCGGCGCCGAGGCGCAGGCGGTGATCAAGAAGGCCCGGCAGGCCCACGAGGGCGGGGCGGACGCGATCAACATCCCCGACGGCCCGCGCGCGTCGGCGCGCATGAGCGCGCTGGCCACGGCGGTGTGCATCCAGAACGCGGTCGGGATCGAGGCGGTGCTGCACTACTGCTGCCGCGACCGGAACCTCCTGGGCATGCAGGGTGACCTGCTGGGCGCCTACGCGCTCGGCGTGAAGAACCTGATCATCATCACGGGCGACCCGCCGAAGCTGGGCGACTACCCCGACGCCACGGCCGTGTTCGACGTCGACTCGATCGGCCTCACCGGCGTCGTCAGCCGCCTGAACCACGGGCGCGACCTGGGCAACAACGCGCTCGGCCAGCCGACCGGCTTCGTCCTGGGCGTGGGCGCCAACCCGGGCGCGATCGACCTCGAGCGCGAGCACCGGCGCTTCCACTGGAAGGTCGACGCCGGCGCGGAGTACGCCGTCACGCAGCCCGTGTTCGACGTGGACGCGTTGAAGGCGTTCATCGGCCGCATCCGGGCCGAGGGCAAGACGATCCCCGTCGTGGCCGGGATCTGGCCGCTGATCAGCCTGCGCAACGCCGAGTTCATGAAGAACGAGGTCCCGGGTGTGGTCGTCCCCGACGCCGTCGTGGCCCGCATGGCGCGGGCGCAGGAGCGCGGCAAGGACGAGGCCATGGCCGAGGGCGTGCAGATCGCCCGCGAGATCGTCGAGCAGATCAAGGACGAGGTCGCCGGCCTGCAGGTCTCGGCGCCGCTCGGGCGCATCTCCATGGCGCTCGAGGTGGCCGGGGCGATGCGGTAGCCCGGCCGCCGCTCGGAGCGTAGGTCGCTACGACCCGCGCGCGCCCCCCTCGCCCGGCATCCGCGGCCGCAGCCGTCGATGACACCACTCAGACAGGGCCACTGAAAGAGATCGGCGCTACCACGTTTCGCTGGTGACCAGCCTTCGATCGGAGCAGCGAGCGAGGCGAGGGCGACGAGGCTGAGCCGCGGCGGCGAGGCGCGCGGGCGACGACGTAGCGACCTACTTCGAGCCCGCGCGCGCGCCGCCGCGGCCAGCATCGTCGCCCGCAGCCGTCGATCACACCAGGGGGCCGGTGGGGTCGAGGACCAGGAGGCCCAGGAGCAGCGGCAGGTAGACCAGGCTGGCCACGAACAGGCGGCGCGCCGCCTCGCGCGTGCGGGTCAGGTGCAGCGCGGCGCCGAGGCCCAGGAAGGCCAGGCCGAGCGCCAGGGCGCCGGCGAGGTACAGGTAGCCGCCGAGGCCCACGACGACGGCCATGAGCGTGAGCGGCACGAGCGCCAGGCAGTAGAGGACGGCCAGGCGGCCGGTCATGGCGCCCGACGGGTCCACGGACGAGATCATGCGGAAGCCGCCGCGGGCGTAGTCCTCGCGGTGGACCCAGTCGATCGCCAGGAAGTGCGGGATCTGCCACACGAACAGGATCGCGAACAGGACCCAGGCGCCCGGGTCGAGCGCGCCGCGCGCGGCGGCCCAGCCGATCATGGGCGGGATCGCGCCGCACACCGCGCCGACCTGCGTGCAGAGCGAGCTGCGCTGCTTGAGCGGCGTGTAGAGGACGACGTAGAGCGCGGCGACGGTCAGGGCCAGCGCCGCCGCCAGGGCGTTGGCGAAGGCGACCAGGGCGACGCCGCCGCCCGCGAGGAGGAGGCCCGAGACGACGAGCGCCTCGCCGCGCCCGACGCGGCCCGAGGGGAGCGGGCGGGTGCGCGTGCGGTCCATGCGCTGGTCCCAGGGGCACTCGGCCCACTGGTTCAGCGCGCTGGCGCCGAAGGCGCACAGGGCCGTGCCCACGAGCGTCCACAGGAGGAGCTCCAGGCGCAGCGGCCCGCGCTCGCCCAGGACGAAGCCGACGGCCGTCGTGAGGAGCACGAGGCTGCTCAGGCGCCACTTCGACAGCTCGGCGTAGGCGCGGGCGCGCTTGGCGATGGCGACGGGCGGGGCGGCGGTCATCAGGCTCCTGGGCGGAGGCTCCTGCGAGGCTCCTGGGCGCCGACCTTATCACGGCCATCCGGGCCGCCTCGGTGCGGCGAAATGTCGCGGTCGGGCCCCTTGGGCCAGCCCCGGCCGGTGCGATACTCCCGCTCGCCGCGACCCCCGCAGGCGGCAGAGCGACCCGATGGAAGCGTTCGCCGTGGAGACGAAGTCCCTCGCCGCCGAGCCCGGCGCCGCCCGGCGCGACGCGCCGGCCGTGCTGACCCTCGGCTTCGGCGGCGCCGTCGCGATGTGGACGCTCGGCTACGTCGGCCGCCTCCCCGACCTGCTCGAGCTCGACCCGTCCGTCCTGGGCCTCGGCTTCGTGGCCATCCTCCTGGCCACCGGCGCCCTCGCCGGGCGCTGGCTGGGCCGCGTCGGCCCGGGGGCGCTCGCCGGCGCCGTGGCGGGCGCGATCAACCTGCTGATCATCGCCAGCGTGGCGCGCGGCAGCGCCCTGGCCCTCCCCGGCTCGATCGGCGCCGGCGCCCTGCTGGGCGCGCTCGGCGCCCTGGCCGCGCGCCGCCCGGAGGCCAGGCCGCTCCCGACGACCTCCCCGGCGGCCGCGTGGACCGGCCGCTTCGCCCGCGTCGCCGTCGTGGCCACCCTGCTGCTCCTGGCGGCCGGCGGCCTCGTCACCAGCCACGACGCGGGCCTGGCCGTGCCCGACTGGCCGAACACCTTCGGCTCGAACATGTTCCTCTTCCCGCTCGAGCGCATGACCGGCGGGATCTACTACGAGCACGCGCACCGCCTCTTCGGCGCCCTCGTCGGGCTCACGACCGTGACCTTCGCCGGCCTCGTCCTCGCGACGGACGACCGCCGCTGGGTCAAGGGGCTGGCGCTCCTGGCCGTCGTGCTCGTGATCACCCAGGGCGTCCTCGGCGGGCTCAGGGTCACGGGGCGCCTCACGCTGAGCGCCGCGACCGAGGACCTCTCGCCGCAGCTCGGCCTGGCCCTCGTCCACGGCGTCCTCGGCCAGCTCTTCTTCGCCGGGCTCGTCGTCCTGGCCGCCGCGACGTCGGTCACCTGGCGCGAGGCCCCGCCGGCGGCGCCGCGCCCGAGCGGCGAGACCGACCTCGACCTGGGCGCCTGGTTCGTGGCCGCCGTCGTCGTCCAGCTCGTCCTGGGCGCGCTCCTGCGCCACTACAAGATCGACCCCACCTGGCACGTGTGCATGGCCGTGGTCGTGATCACGCTCGGCGGCTTCGCCGGCGTGCGCGCCTGGGGCCTCTACGCCGACCTCCCGGTGCTCCGGCGCCTGGGCCTGGCGCTGGCGCACCTGGTGGCCCTCCAGCTCCTGCTCGGGATCGGCGCCCTCGTCGTCACGACGCTCGAGCGCCCCGACGGCGCCCGCGTGGCCTTCCACGCGCCGATCGCCACCGCCCACCAGACGACCGGCGCCGTGATCCTCGGCTGCGCCGTGCTCCTGCGCGCGTGGCTCGGGCGGCTCGTGGCGCGCGAGGCGGCCGCGTAGCGATCGCTCGCTGACCTGGATCATGCATGAGCGAGGCCATGCAACCGCCAAGAACGACCGGCAACAGGCCAGGATCGTGAACAGGCCTTCGTTTTCACGAATGTTCGCGCCGCGACACCGCCAAGGCAGAGAATTGAACCGCCAAGACGCCACTCGGTCGCTGACCCGGGACCCGCTTCGCGGGTCCCGGGTCAGCGACCGAGCGCCAAGGGGGTGAGAGATGCTCCGCCACGAGCTCTTCGTTCTTACCTACTTTCCTCCCTTGGCGCGCGCGCACGCGGGGACCCGCGAAGCGGGTCCCCGCGTGCGCGCGTGGCGTCTTGGCGGTTCAATTCTTCTTCTTCTGCCAGAGCTTTGCGGTGCTCGTGAGTGATCCCGGCTAAGGCGACTCGCCGATCCCGCGGTGCTGCCAGCGGTCCTGCGTCACGACCGGCGGCCCGGGCCCCATGTCGTCGTCCGTGAACGGGGAGGTCGGCCGGACGACCCGCGCGGGCGGCATCATGCGCACGTCCCCCCACGCGTCGAAGAAGGGGACCCGCTCCCCCTCGGGCACGCCGATCCAGACCATGCCGTCGCGCACGTCCACCTGGTAGGGGACCGGCCCCTCGACCACGAACCCGCCCCCCGGCAGCGGTCGCACCGAGCCGTCGACCACCGCCTGCGCCCCCGTGAGCGGGTCGTAGAGCTCGACCACGTCCGTGAGCAGCCCGTCGCGGTTCGGCGGCCCGCGCCGCGGGGCGTCGGGCTCCTCGGCCAGGCGCGCGCGGTAGGCGTCGGCGTGCGGCGGGTCCAGCAGCACGGCCGCGTCGCCCTGCGAGAAGGCCCGCGGGCGTCCCGCGCAGCCGGCGAGCAGCAGCGCGGCGACGCCGAGCCAGCCGATGCGGAGCCACGCGCCCCGGGGATCGCGCCGCGGACGGGGGTGGTCGAGTCGACGCATGGTGCACCCCTCCCTCTCCCATCCGTAACCCGGGACGGCGGCGCGTGGGACGTGAGCGCAGCGAGCCCACGAGGCTGCCCGGACCGGCTCGAGGGCCGAGCGGGCTCACATGGCCTGGTCCGCGCCGCGCCCGGCCGCGAGAGCCGCGGCGACGAGCAGCGCGCCGACGACGAGCAGCGCGACGACGGCGGCGGCGACCCGGCGCGCGAGGACGGCCCGCCGCGCGGTGGCGGCATCGGTGGCCAGCGCGCGCGCGAACGTCTCGAGGGCCTCGGCCACCGCGGCGGCGCTCGGGCGCGCCTCGCGCGGCCGCTGCAGGCAGGCCGCGCAGATCGCCTCGATCTCCGGCGACACGTCCGGGCACACCGCGCGCAAGGGCGGCGGCGCCTGCGTGGCCACGCGCTCGATCACCTCGACCGGCGTGCCGCCGGCGAACGGCGTCTGGCCCGAGAAGGTGAAGAACATGACCACGCCCAGCGCCCACACGTCGGTGCACGGGCCCACGAGGGCCGGGTCGCCCGCCATCTGCTCCGGGGCCATGTAGGCCGGTGTGCCCATGACCTCGCCGGGGGCGGTGATCGGCGCCTGCCCCTGGACGCGCGCCAGGCCGAAGTCGGCCAGCTTCACCGTCCGCGCGCCGTCGAACAGGATGTTCGGCGGCTTGAGGTCGCGGTGCAGCACCCCGCGCGCGTGCAGGTGCGCCAGCCCACGGGCGACGCCCGCCAGCACGCGCACCTTCTCCTCGAGCCCCAGCCGCCCCGCCTCGAGCAGGTCGTCGAGGTCGCCCCCCTCGACGAGCTCCATGACCAGGTAGGGCCGCCCGTGCGCCTCGCCCGTCCCCAGCGCGCGGGCCACGTTCTCGTGGCCGTCCACGCGCGCCTGCGCCTCGGCCTCGCGCCGGAAGCGCTCGAGCAGCTCCTGGTCGGGGCTCCCGCGCAGCGTCTTGATCGCGCGCGCCTCCCCCGTCGGCAGGTGCCGCGCCCGGTAGACGATCCCCATGCCGCCCACGCCCAGCGGCCCCTCGAGCACGTGCTCGCCGATCCGCGCCCCGGGGACCCAGCCCGCCGGCTCGTCGGACTGCGGCGGCGCCGCCGGCAGCGTGTCGCGACCGACGGCGCCCTTCCGCGAGACCAGGCGCGTCTCCAGGTCGTCGTCGACGGCGCCGACGAGGGCCTCCTCCGAGGCGGGCGAGCGGCCGGCCCAGGTGGCGTCGCCGCGGAGCTGCCGGGCCCAGCCCTCGAGCACCGCCAGCTCGCCCGGCTCGTCGGGCGCGGCCGACGGCGGGAGGTCGGCCAGGAGCTGGTTCGCCTCGGCCGCGCCGAGGACCCCGCGCCCGACGAGCAGCCGCGCCAGCGTCGGCCCGCCGTCGCCGCGCCCCTGGCGGACCTCGGCCAGCGTCCCGCGGAGCGTCGGGAGGTCGAGCCGCGCCTGCCGCTCGAGCGTCAGCGCCAGCTCGGTGTCGAGGCCCCGGCGATCGATCTTCGCGTCGCTCACGCCACCTCGGCCGACCGGTCGTCAGGTTACCCGCGCCCCGGGCGGCGCGCCTCCGCCGGCGTCGGAGCGGTCGGGTCACCCAGCAGGGCGAGGAGCGCCATGACGTCGACCGGCTTGACCCGGTGGTGGTCGAACCCGGCCTCCCGGCACTGCCGCACGTCGTCGTCCTGCCCGTAGCCGGTGAGCGCCACGAGCACGACGCCGGGGTGGGCCGCCTTGAGCCGCCGCGCGACCTCGTAGCCGTCCATGCCGGGCAGGCCGATGTCGAGGAACACCACCTCCGGGGGCGCCTCGCGCGCGGCCTCGAGCGCGCGCGGCCCGTCGTGCACGGCCCGCGCGGCGTGCCCGAACACCCCGAGCAGCTCCGCCAGCGTGTCGGCCGCGTCGGCGTTGTCGTCGACCACCAGGACCCGCCGACCGGCGCCCGCCCGCGGCGGGGCGTCCGCCGGCGCGGCGACCGGCGGCGCGGCGGGCAGGAGCGGCAGGCGTACTTGCAGCGTCGCGCCCGGCGTCTCGTCGGCCCGCGCGCGCAGCGTGCCGCCGTGCAGCTCCACCAGCCGCCGCGCCAGGGTCAGGCCGATCCCCAGGCCCCCCTGCGCCCGGTCGAGCGAGCGGTCGACCTGCGTGAACAGCTCGAAGACCTTCTCCAGCATGTCGGGCGGGATCCCCGGCCCCGTGTCGCGCACCGTGAGCACGGCCTCGCCGCCGTCGACCTCGCAGACGAGCGCCACCTGCCCGCCCTCCGGCGTGTACTTGGCCGCGTTGTTGAGCAGGTTGGCCAGCACCTGCGCCAGCCGGATCGGGTCGCCCTCGCAGCGCAGCGGGCGGTCCGGCGCGGTCACCGTCAGCGCGTGGCGCCGCGCGTCGAGCAGCGGCCGGCTCGCCTCCACGGCGCGCGCGACGACCGCGCCCAGGTCCACCGCCTCGCGCTTGAGGCGGATCTTGCCGCTCGTGATCCGCGACACCTCCAGCAGGTCGTCGACGAGCCGGGCCAGGTGCTCGGCCTGCCGCTCGATCACGTCGCGCGCGCGCGCGAGCTCCGGCCCCTGGCCGCGCAGCCGCAGGAGCTGCACGGCGGTGCGGATCGGCGCCAGGGGGTTGCGCAGCTCGTGCGCGAGCATGGCCAGGAACTCGTCCTTGCGCCGGTCCGCCTCGCGCAGCGCCTGCTGCGCGCGCTTCTGCTCGGTGATCTCCAGGCAGGCGCCCGACATGTAGGTCGGCAGGCCCGCGTCGTCGCGGACCATCTTCGCCCGGTCGAGCACCCAGTGGACGCCCCCGTCGGGCCGCACGACGCGGTACTCGATGTCCAGGTCCGCGCCGTCGCGGGCGCTGCGCTCGAGCGCCGAGCGCCAGGCGCCGCGGTCGTCGTCGTGGACGCGCGCGGCGAAGTCGTCGATGTGCCCGCCCTCGGTGGCGGAGAAGGCGAACAGCCGGCGCACGCCCTCGTCGTGGTGGACGCAGTTCGAGCGCAGGTCCCAGAAGTAGGTCCCCGTGCCCGAGGCCCACACCGCCGTGCGCAGGCGCTCGTCGCTGGCCCGCAGCGCCTCCTCGGCGCGCTTGCGCTCGGTGATGTCGATCAGGGCGCCGGCCATGACTCCTGGCGTCCCATCGCCCTCGCCGAGGGCGCGCCCGCGGACGCGCAGCCAGCGGAGGGTCCCGTCGGGGCGCACGATGCGGCACTCGACGTCGCACTCGCCCCGGCGGTCGAGCGCGCGCGCGACCTCGTCGGCCACGCGGCCGCGGTCAGCGGGGTGCACGCGCCGCAGCAGGTCGTCGAACGGCGCCGTCATGGGCGTCGGCTCGAGCCCGAGGAGGCGGTTCAGGCCGGCGTCGCGCGCGCAGAGGTCCGTGCGCAGGTCGCGCCGCCAGGTGCCCATGTCGGCCGCCTCGAGCGCGTCGCGCAGCCGCTCCTCCCCGTCGCGCAAGGCGGCCGTCGCCCGGGCCGCGCGCGCGGCGCCGAGCGCCGCGGCCGCGACGCGCCCGGTCAGCCTCGCTGAGGAACGCCCGCTGCTCGGCGTCGAGCGGCCGGAGCGGGGCGAGGTCCATCAAGCGCCGCGCGCGGGCGCAGCGTCGCCCGGCGGGCGCAGGACGAGCGCCATGGACCCCGCGCTCCGGCCACGACGCCGGGGCGCTCGCTCGCCCGCGCGAGGGAGGGCTCGAGCGCGCCGCGCGCCGCCTCCAGCGCGGCCGGGAGCGCAGGGGCGCCCGGCAGCGCCGTCGCCCCGTCATCGGTCGCCATCCCGGCGGCGCGGACGCCCACGTCGCCCTCGACGAGCGCGGCGCACGCGCCGGCGAGGACCTCGTCGACCTCACCCTCGAGCGCCGCCAGCGCGGCCAGCGTCGCCGCCCGCCGGCCGGCAAGGACGCGCCGCGTGACGTCCTCCAGCGCCACGTGCAGGCCAGCCCGCGCCCCGCCCTCGCCGCGCACGGGCGCGCAGGTGCAGGTGACGAACACCTCCTCGCGCGCCCCGCCACGGACGCGCGCGAACGGCCGCTCTTCGAGGCGGGCGCCGCGGTCGTGCGCGTGGGCCGCCTCGAGCAGGGCGCGCAGGAACGTCGGCCCCCAGCGCGGGCCTGCGGCGCCGGGCGCCGGCGCCTCGTCGCCCAGCAGGTCGCGGCAGGCCGCGTTGGGGAGCACGACCCGCTCGGGCCCCCACACGAGCAGCGCCGGCCCCGGCGCGGCGAGGCAGGCCGCGAGCGCCGCGCGCAGGCACGGCGGCCAGGTCGCCATGGCGCCCAGCGGGGTGCTCGCCCAGTCGACGGCGAGGTAGCCGCGGGCCAGCGGTCCGGCCTCCGCGAAGAGGTCGAGCGGCACGGCGCTCCTCCGACCTTCTCCTCCCCCGGGCTCACGATGGCACGCGCGCGCCGCCCTGGCAGGGAGGCGCCGCGCGTGGTTACCTGGGCGCCACCCCGACGAGAGAGGACGACCGTGACGCGCTTCATCCCCCTGGCCTGCGCGCTGCTGGCTCCCCTGGCCCTGGCCGCCTCGGCCGCCTTCTACGACCTGTCGCTCGAGGACCTCGAGGGCAAGCCGTTCGACGCGCGCGCCCTGCGCGGCAAGGTGGTCCTCGTCGTCAACACCGCCTCGCGCTGCGGGCTGACGCCGCAGTACGAGAAGCTCGAGGGGCTGCACCGGCGCTTCAAGGACCGCGGGCTCGTCGTCCTGGGCGTCCCGTCGAACGACTTCGGCGCGCAGGAGCCGGGCTCGCCGGAGGAGATCCGCGAGTTCTGCGCCAGCCGCTACGAGGTGAGCTTCCCGCTCCTGGCCAAGGCCAAGGTCACGGGCGACGACAAGTGCGCGCTCTACCGCCTGCTCACGACGAGCCAGGGCCACGCGGGCGAGGTGCGCTGGAACTTCACCAAGTTCCTCGTCGACCGCGAGGGGCGCGTCGTCGGCCGCTTCGAGCCGCGCGTCGCGCCCGACGACGCCGCGCTGGTCACGGCGGTCGAGCGGGCGCTGGGCTCGGGACACTAGCTAGAGGGCCGGACGGAAAGCCGCTTCGCGGCCCGTCCGAGGCAACTGCCTGGCGCACTCCCGGCCGGGCCTCTAGGGCCTGTATTCGAACGCGCAACGTGTGATCGACACGCAGAGCCCCACGGGTGGAATGCAACCGCAAGCGAGGCGAGGGCGCGGAGGCCGAGGCGAGGGGGGAGCGCGCGCGGGTCGTATCGATCGCCGGATCCTACGACCCGCGCGCGCCCCCCCTCGCCCGGCATCCGCGGCCGCAGCCGTCGATCACACTTGAGGGTCAGGCCGCCAGGGCCGCGACGATCACGTCGAGCGGGGCGGGCTTGACCAGGTGCGCGTCGAAGCCCGCCTCGCGCGTGCGCGCGCGGTCGTGGTCCTGCCCGTAGCCGGTGAGGGCCACGAGCCGCAGCTCGACCCCGCGCCCGCGCAGGCGCTGCGCCAGCTCGAACCCGTCGATCCCCGGCATGCCCAGGTCGACCAGGGCCACGTCGGGGGCGAACGGTCCGGCGAGGTCCAGCGCGCCCTCGGCGCCGTGGGCCACGGCCACCTCGAAGCCGAGGGTGCGCAGCGCCTCGCCCAGGAGGTCGGCCGCGTCGACGTTGTCGTCGACGACGAGCACGCGCCGGTGCCGCGGCGCGTCGGCCGGCGCCGGCGGGGGCGCGGCCTCCGGCTCGGCCAGCGGGAGCCGGACCGTGAACGTGCTGCCGCCGCCGACCCCCGGGCTCGTCGCCGTGAGCGCGCCCCCGTGCAGGGCGATCAGGCTGCGCGCCACGGCCAGCCCGACGCCGAGCCCGCCGCCGGGACGGTCGAGCGCCCGCGGGCCCTGCACGAACGGCTCGAAGACGCGCTGCAGGAGCTCGGGCGAGAGGCCGACGCCGTCGTCGCTGACGTCGACGCGCACGAGGTCGCCCTCGCGCGCGGCGCGCACCTGCACGTGCCCGACGTCGGGGGTGTAGCGGGCCGCGTTGGCCACGAGCTGGCCGAGCGCCTGCGCCAGGCGCTCCGGATCGGCGCGCACGCGCAGGTCGGGCGGGACGTCGACCGTGAGGGCGTGGCGGCCGCGGTCGAGCGACGGGCGCGCGAGGGCGACCGCCCGCTCCACCGCGGCCATCAGGGAGACGCTCGCCAGGTCGAGCGCGAGCTTGCCGCGCTCGAGGCGAGACAGGTCGAGGAGGTCGTCGAGCAGGCGCGCCAGGTGGCGCGCCTGCCGCTCGATGATCGCCCGCTCGCGCGACGCGCTCCCCTCCGCCCGGCGCTCCATGAGCTCGAGCGCGGTGAGGATCGGCGCCAGGGGGTTGCGCAGCTCGTGGCCGAGCATGGCCAGGAACTCGTCGCGGCGCCGCTCGGCCTGTCGCTGGCGCTCGACGGCGGCGCGCGCCTCCTCGCGCAGCCGCACGGCCTCGAGCGCCGCGGCCGCCCGCCCGCCGAGCTCGCCCATGAGCGCCTGGTCGGCCGCGTCGAGGCGCCGGCCGCCGTCGAGCAGGTGGATCGACAGCGCCCCGACCTGCCCCCTCGGGCCCTGCAGCGGGACGCGCAGCGTCGCGTCCGCGGCGGCGTCCGTCGCGCGCAGGGGACGGGCGGCGGCCCCGGCGTCGTCGCCGCGGACGAAGCGGCGGTCCCAGGGCGGCAGGATGTCGAGCACGGCGACGTCCCCGAGCGCCGGCACGGCCAGGTCGAGGACGACCTCGGCCACGGCGCCCGCGTCGGTCGCGCCGTCGAGGCGGTCGGCGGCGCGCGCCAGGAGGGACAGCCTGTCCTCCACGCGCCGGCGGCGGGCGCGCTCGGCCGCGAGGTCGAGCGCGTCGCGCTCGAGCCGGGCCAGCCGCCGACGCAGCGCCGGGGGGCCCGTCGCCCCCGGGTCGTCCGTCACGACGACGTCGCCGTGCGCGTCGCACACGGCCTCGAAGGTCGCCGCGCCCGCGTCGCCGGCGAAGCGGCGCCGGGCGTAGCCGCAGCGCAGGGTCACGGGCCGGCCGGCGAGCGCCTGGCTCCAGAGCGCCTCGAGGCGCACGGCCTCGGCCGCGCGGCCGCGCTCGAGGAGCACGTCGACCGCCTCGCCGTAGGCGCGGACCGGCCCGCGCGCCGCCAGCGCGTCGAGCACGGGCACCGCCGCCGCGATGAACGCCTCGAGGCTGCGGCCGGGGGCGACGACCTCGCGCGCGTCGACCACGACGAGGCGCTCGGCGAGCGAGGGCGGCGCGAGCCCGTCCGCGGCCAGGCGGGCGGCGAGCCGCGCCCAGCGCGCGGGCCGGGCGATCACGAGCGCCCCCTCGCCGCGCGAGAGCCCCTCGCTCAGGAAGGCGACGAGCGAGGCGTCGAGGTCGGCTCCATCGTCGTCGTCATGGAACTGGACGTCGTGCCGCGCCGGGCAGGTCTCGGGCGTGACGAGCATGGCCGTCCAGCATCCCCGAACGGGGGGGCTGCGCAAGGCTTCCGCCCGAGTAACGTCACGCGGGAGACACGCCTGCGTGGCCGGAGTGGAGCGCTCGGGGGGGCGATCACACTGACGAGAAGCGGCGCATGAGCCAGCGGTAACGGTAGGCCATGACCGCCGTGCGCGTGGTCGTGTGCGTGAAGTGGAAGTTGAGGCCGGCGCCGACCGCGCCGCCGAGGAGCGGGATCGCCTGGAGCACCTTCTGGCGGCCGATCCGGCCGGCGACCTCGGCCGCGGCCTCGTGCAGGGCCAGCGCCCCGCGCCCGGCCGGGCGCCCGACCCCGGGGCGCGCGCCGAGGCGCGCGCCCTCGTCCTCGTCGAGGACCAGGCGCTGGCGCAGGGCGGCGGCGCCGCCGGCGAGGAGGCCGATGGCGAAGTCGCGCTCGGCGGCCTGCGCGGCGTCGAAGCCGTAGGTGGTGGCGATCGCGGCGATCGCGTTGAGGTTCACCAGCAGGAGCATGGGCAGGTCGAGGAGCACGAGGGTCGGCCCGCCGAGGCCGCAGCCCAGCCCCTCGAGCGCCGCGGCCACGCGGTTCTCGAGCGTGATCGACCAGGCCACCTCGTCGAGGAGCTCGAGCGGCGCGTCGCGGATGCGGTCGAGCGTGCGCAGGGCCGGGTCGCGCCGGGCCAGCTCGGCCACGATCCGCTCGCGGCGCAGGGCGGCGCTGGCCCCGGTGACCGCCAGGCGCAGGGCGTCCTCGACCGTGGCCGTCGCCGCGCGCAGGAGGCTCTCGGGGACGACGACGTCGACCAGGTCGCCCACCGTGCGCGACACGTCGTCGAGGACCGTCGGCGCGTCGCCCTGCTCGAGGAAGCGCAGCACCTCGAAGTAGGCCGTGCGCTCGTAGGTGGTCAGGCGCGCGCCGGCCGCCTCGACGCGGGCGCGGAAGGCCTCGACGCGCGCCTCGATCTCGACCGACTGCACGTAGAGCGCGTGCAGCTCCTGCACCGAGACGTCGGGCGGGATCCCCGCCGCGTGGATCGCCTCGACCAGCGCGGGCGCGCCCGGCGCGCGCGCGACCAGCGCGTGCACGAGGCTGCGCGCGTGCGCCGAGCCCTCGAGCGTCGCCGCGTAGAGGCCCGCCAGGTAGTGCGCCGCCCAGGCCTCGAGCGAGTCGGGCGCCGCCGGCGGGTCGCGCTCGAGGTGGCGGTGGATCGCCGCGCGCACGTTGCTCGTCGGGTCGCCGAAGTACCAGCCGGCGTAGGCGCGCACGAGCGCCATCTCGCACAGGCGCTGCGCGGCCACCAGGCTGCCGTTGCGCGTGTGGCGGCGCACGAGGGCCCGCACCTCCTCGGCGTCGAGCGCCGCGGCCAGCGCGTGCAGGTGCGCGTAGGGGTAGTCGAAGCAGTCGCGGTCGACGTACTCGCGGAAGCCGATCGCCTCCTCGGGCCCGAGCAGGTGCGCCTCGTCGCCCTCGATGATCGCCAGCACGTGGTCGCGCGCGCGCAGGTCGACGAAGCCGCCCTTGACGTAGGCGCGGGCGAGGATGACCGCGAGCTCCTGCAGCTCGGGCGGGCGCTCGGCGCGGTAGCTCTGCAGGGCACCCTCGATGTTCGGCAGCGCCGGGCCGACGTACCAGTCGTCGAGCGCGCGCACGAGGCGCAGCTCGGCGAGCTGCGCGGCGAACGACGGGTTGCCGCGCGCGAGCTGCTCGCTGGCCTGCGCGGCCGCCCGCTCGAGCGAGACGTCCTTCACCAGCTCGTAGGCGTACTCGGCGCCGGGGAGGAACAGCGCCCGCTCGAGGTGGCGCGCCGCCTCCTGCGCGTAGGCCTCGGCCGGGTGCGGCAGCCCCGTGCCCGCCACGCGCGCGGCGAGGCGCCCCAGGCGGTGCGCGTCGTCGTCGACGCGCCCGAGGCGCGCCCAGGCGGCCGCCAGGCGCAGGGCCAGCTCGAGCGCCAGCCCGTCGTGGAGCGCGCCCTCGACCCTCCGCACGGCGCGGCGGATGTTCGGCTGCGCCGGCCCGGTCCACCACGGGTCGAGCCGCGCGACGAGCGCCATCTCGCACAGGCGCGCCGTCTGCTCGAGCCGCTCGCCGAGGTCCTTGTCGGCCGCGGCGAGCACACGGTCGAGCTCCTCGCAGAGGCTCGCCGGGTCCTCGCCGATCAGCCGCCGGGCGCGGGCGTAGTGCTCCTCGTAGGAGGTCACGGGCGCCATGGTAACGAGCGGCGCCGCCCCACGGGGCGGGTTACGATCGCCGGCATGACGACCTCACGCCGGCCGGAGATCCGGTCCACGACGATCTGCGCCGTGCGCCACGGGGGCAAGGTGGCCCTGGGCGGCGACGGGCAGGTGACCGTCGGCCAGACGGTCATGAAGCGCGACGCCCGCAAGGTGCGGACGCTCGCCGACGGCAAGGTGCTCGTCGGCTTCGCCGGGTCGGCCGCCGACGCGTTCGCCCTGCTCGAGCGCTTCGAGGCGCGCCTCAAGGAGAGCAACGGGCGCGTGCGCCGCGCCGCGGTCGAGCTGGCGCGCGACTGGCGCACCGACCGGGCCCTGCGGCGGCTCGAGGCGCTCCTGGCCGTCGTCGACGCCGAGGCCTCCCTGATCATCTCGGGCAGCGGCGACGTGATCGAGCCCGAGGACGGCGTGATCGGGATCGGCTCGGGCGGGGCCTTCGCGGCCTCGGCCGCCAAGGCGCTCCTGCGCCACGCCAAGCCGCTCGATGCGGCCACGGTCGTCGAGGAGGCGCTCAAGATCGCCGCCGAGGTGTGCATCTACACCAACGACAGCATCACGGTGCTCGAGATCGAGGCCAGCGAGGCATGAGCGTCGACCTCACCCCGCGCGAGCTGGTCGCCGAGCTGGACCGGTTCATCGTCGGGCAGGCGGCGGCGAAGCGGGCCGTGGCGATCGCCGTGCGCAACCGGTGGCGGCGCAAGCGCCTGCCGGCGGCGCTCACCGACGAGGTCGCGCCGAAGAACATCATCATGATCGGGCCCACGGGCGTGGGGAAGACCGAGATCGCCCGGCGCCTCGCCGCGCTGGTCCGCTCGCCCATGGTGAAGGTCGAGGCGACGAAGTTCACGGAGGTCGGCTACGTCGGGCGCGACGTCGAGGGGATGATCCGCGACCTGGCCGACGCGGCCGTGAACATGGTCAAGGCGGAGATGCGCCGCGCCGTCGAGGCGGAGTGCGGGCCCGCCGTCGAGGAGCGGCTCCTCGACCTGCTCCTGCCCGACGCCGACGACGAGGTCACGGCGCCGGCGCAGGACGAGCGGGAGCGGCGGCGCCGCTCGCGCGACCGCTTCCGCGAGATGCTCCGCGCCGGGCAGCTCGAGGCGCGCGAGGTCGAGGTCACCTACGAGCCGAAGGCCGCCGGGCCCGGGCTCGACCCGTTCGCGCCCGGGGCCGGCGGGCAGATGGGCCTCGACCTGCGCGGGCTGTTCGAGCGCATGGGCGGGCGGGGGCGCGTCACGCGCAAGGTGAAGCTCGCCGAGGCGCGGGGGCTCCTCCTCGCCGAGGAGGCCGAGAAGCGCGTCGACGCGGACAAGGCGCGCGACGAGGGCCTGGCGCGCGCGCAGGCGGACGGGATCGTGTTCCTCGACGAGCTGGACAAGCTGGCCGTGCCCGAGGGGCGCGCCGCCGGCGGCCCGGACGTGTCGCGCCAGGGCGTGCAGCGCGACCTCTTGCCGATCGTCGAGGGCACGACCGTGCAGACGCGCCACGGGCCGGTGAAGACCGACCACGTCCTGTTCATCGCCGCCGGCGCCTTCCACATGGCCAAGCCGTCGGACCTGATGCCCGAGCTCCAGGGGCGCTTCCCGTTGCGCGTCGAGCTGCAGCCGCTCGGCACCGACGAGTTCCGCCGGATCCTCACCGAGCCGGCCGCGGCGCTGACGAAGCAGTACTCGGCGCTCCTGGCCACCGAGGGCGTGACCGTCGCCTGGGCGCCCGACGGCGTCGAGGCCCTGGCCGAGCTGGCGCGCGACGTCAACGAGCGCACGCAGGACATCGGCGCCCGCCGCCTGCACACGCTCGTCGAGAAGCTGCTCGAGGACCTCCTGTTCGAGGCCCCCGACCGCCGCGACCACACGGTGACGGTGACCCGCGACTACGTGCTCGCCCGGCTTCAGGGCCTCGTGCAGGACGAAGACCTCGCCCGGTTCATCTTGTAGTGACCCCGCGCTGCCCCTACTGCCTGGACGACATCCGGCCCGAGGAGGAGCCGGTGCGCTGCGCCAAGTGCCGCACGCCGCACCACGCCGGGTGCTTCCAGGAGAACGAGGTGTGCGTGGCCTACGGCTGCCTCTCGACCGAGGAGGTGCCGGCCGGGCTGTCGCTCTTCCGCAAGCCGCTGATCACCGTGCACCACCGGCCCACGCGCGAGGCGCCGCTCGGGCCGTTCACGCTCGGGTGGCGGGCGCTGCCGCGGGTTCCGGAGCAGCGGCCCCCGTCGCGCTGCCCGCCGCACTACGCGCGCATGAGCCTCGAGGGGCGCGAGATGCGCGAGGGGGAGGTGCTCCGCGGGCGGGCGGTGATCTACACGCCCATGCGCCTCGAGTTCAAGCGGATCGACCTCGTGCTCATGCAGGGGATCGCCCGGCCCGAGGCGGTCGGGCGCCTGACGCTGGCCGACGTGACGGAGCTGGACCTGCCCCAGGCGATCCTGCCCGTCGGCTCGCACCCCTTCTACCTGGAGCTCCGCGCGCCGCTGACGACCGGCCCCGTGGACCCGTTCCTGCTCGAGGTGGTCCTCGTGCGCGGGCTCCTGCGCTCGCCGCGGGAGGTGCGCTCGCTGCCCTTGCACGTGTTCCTGCTCGAGCAGCGCTACGCGCCGTCGCCGGCCCGCCCGGAGCCGGCGGCGATCCGGCTGGCCCCGCGCGACGACGCGCCCCCGCGCCCGGCCCGGGCGCCGCGGCCCTTCGACGACGACGGCTGGCGCGAGCTGCCGGTCGTGGCGCCCGCGGGGATCTTCGCCGCCGACGAGCGGACCGCGCAGACGCTCGGCGCGCGCTTCGTGGCCGGGGCGGGCGCGGGCGCCCCCCTGACCTTGCACGCGCCGCCCACGCTCGCCGGCGACGAGTTCACGGCGCGCGTCACGGGCGACGTCCGGCTGGTCGCGCTCACGCTCGCCGTCCACTACGAGCTCGTCCGCCCGGGCGGCGGCGAGGTCGTCGCGCCCGGCTTCCCGTCGACGGTCGAGGCGCGCGTCCTCGGGAGCGGCGCCCTCGACGCCGCCCGGTTCGGCCGCGAGGCGCTCGAGCTGCGCGTGCGCGTGCCGCGGGCCCGCTTCGAGGCGCTGGCGCGCGCGCGCCAGGGCGGCGCGCACAACGCCACGCTCCGCCTGCGCGTGGCGCTCGACGCCCAGGAGGCCGGCGGGCGCCTGTCCGCCGCCCCGTCGCGGACGATCACGTTCACGGGGCCGGTCGCGGGGTGACCGCCTTCCGAGAGGAGGGATCACAACAGAGGAACAGAGGGAGCAGAGGGCCTCTGGAGGACCTGCTCCTCTGATCCGCCCGCCCGTGGCCGGACGCGGCGCTCTGTCACTTCTCTGGCTCGGGGCCGAGGCTGGCGCCGCAGTGGTGGCAGAACCAGACGCCGTCCTCGCCCTCGTCGTCGAGCGCGGCGTCGCAGGCAGGGCAGCGCGCCGGGCGGGGGCCGGTCACGACCGGCGCCGGCCCGGAGGCGGTCTCGCGGCGCATCTCGGCCAGGATCGGCGCCATGGGGTCCGGGACCCCCAGGCCGATCGTGGCCATGAGCTCGTGCTCCTGGTGCGGGTCGCGGCGGTTGCGGCGCGGGGGGAGGATCAGCGCGCCGAGGGCCGTCAGGGCGGCGACGGTCAGGCCGGCGAGCACGACCGCCGTGAGCGGGTCGAGCGCGCCGGCGAGCGCCAGGCCGAGGGCGAGGAGCGCCAGCCCGCCGCGGATCCCGGCCAGCGCGGCGTGGGCCACGACGGGCCAGCGGCGCGGCCGGGCCAGGCGCTCCATGCGCGCCGGGTCGCGGGCGACCTGCGCCAGGGCGTCGAGGCCGAGGAGCGTCGCGCCGACGACCATGTCCTTGGCCGCGCACCCGGTGGCCGAGCAGCCGCCGCCCTCGACGGCGCACTCCGCGTGGTGCTCCGCGCCGCAGGCGCCGCAGGCCACGCGCTCGTGGAGGGCGCCGTCGGGCAGGTCGTCGTGGCAGTAGGGGCAGCGGAGCCGCCGCCCGGGGCCCCGGTCGGCCGCGCGCTCACCGGTCACGGCGGCCGTCGCTCGCAGTGATCGATGCTCACGTCGAGGAGCGGGACCCCTGCTCCGATCCGCAGTGACGCACCTGTCGCCCTCGCTCCGGCCGCTTCGCGGCCTACGCTCGGGGATGCGCGCTCACCGATCGATCTGCTCGCTTCGCTCTCGGAACCGGTGAGCGCGGTCAGAACGTGCGCGTCCGCACCTGCGGCGCGACGGCCGGCATGCGCGTGGGGACGGGGTTCCGCCGCAGGGCCACGTCGATCAGGCGCCGGTAGACGTCGCGCAGGCTCCAGCCGGCCGCCTTGGCGGCCACCGGGAACATGCACGAGTCGCGCACGTCGCCCTCGGCCCACTCGAGCGAGCAGTTCGGGTTGACCTCGAGCACGCGCGGGCCGCCGGCGCCGATGCGCAGGTCCACGCGGCCGTAGCCCGTGCCGCCGATCGACTGGTAGGCGGCGCGGGCAGCCTCGATCACCGTGCGCTCCTCGTCGGCCCCCAGGCGCGCCGGGCAGCTCAGCTCGTAGCCGCGGTAGAGGGGCGAGGCGGGGTCGAACTTCGACTCGAACGTCTGGATGCGGCAGGTCGCCGGGTAGGCCGGGCCGAAGCGCAGCTCGACCGGCGGGAAGATCGTCAGGTCGTCGCCGTCGCCGATGATCGCCACGCTCAGCTCGCGGCCCTCGACGTACTCCTCGACGAGCGCCGGGCCGTAGAGCGGGATCACCGCCTGCAGGCGGCGGCGCAGGGCGGCCTCGCCGTCGACGCGCGAGTCGAGCGACACGCCGACGCTGCCGGCGGTGTCGCAGGGCTTCACGAACAGCGGGTACTCCAGGCGCGGGTCGATCGCCTCGTCGGCGTCGCCGAAGACCTGGAAGCGCGGCGTGGGCACCCCCGCGTTGAGGAAGTGCACCTTCATGCGCACCTTGTCGCTGCCGATCCAGTAGGCCAGGCGGCGCGCGCCGGTGTAGGGGATCCCGCGGGCCTCGAGCGCGTCGAGGACCTCCACGCCGGGCTCGCCGTCGAGCGTGCAGCCGTCGCACAGGTTCACGGCGACGTCGCAGGTCAGGGCGTCGATCCGGTCGAGCGTGGCGAAGTCGATCCCGACCTCGAGCACCTCGAAGCCCTCGGCCGCGAGGGCGCGGAGCATGTGACCGTACGCGTCGCCGCTCCAGCCCGAGGTGCGCGCCTCGTCGCCGCGCGCGGCCGTGGCGGCCTCCTGCGACGACTCGGGGTGGCTCGACTCGGGGTAGAGGACGGCGACCTGCAGGCGGCGGCGTCGCGTCAACGCGGGTCCCCTCCCCACTCTTCTGGCCGCGCGACCCCCATGCGCGACCGTGCTTCAAGAGTTACAACACGCTCGCGCGGACACAAGCGCTTTTTCCGATTTTCCTTGGCTCGCCCGCGCGCCTGCCCGACGAGGTCGCACCCATGCGCACGACGACCTGCCTCCCGCTCGCCCTGCTCCTCGCCGCCGTCCCGGCCCTCGGGCAGGACCTCGGCGGCCTCTACCGCGTGACGGGCGACCTGCCCGGTCCGGGCGGCGCGTTCGAGGGCGTCGCCGCGCTGGCGTCGTCGGGCGCCGCCGGCGTGCGCGTGCAGGTCGAGGCCCGCACGGCCGAGGGGCGCGCCGTGCGCCTCACCGGCCTCGGGCGGCGGATCGGCGGGCGCCTCGAGGTGCGCTACCGGGCGACGGCCGGCCTGGCGGGCGCGCTCGACGGCGCTGTCAGCCTCGAGGGCCTCGTCGGGCGGCACCGCCCGGGGCCCGACGGCCTGGCCGGGCCGCTGTCGCTGACGGGCCAGAGCGCCGGGCAGGCCCGGTTCGTGCGCGCGCCGCTGCCCGAGGTGGCCTTCGTCCCCGGGCGGGTCGAGGGCGAGGGGCCGCTCGAGGCGAGGCTGCGGGGCGAGCACCTGGGCTTCGTCACCGTGCGCGCCCCCGGCAAGGTCCGCGTGACCGGCAGCGGCGGCGCGCGCCGGGTCACGCTCACCGACCTCCCGCCGGGCGAGCACGTCGTCACGGCGCACCTGGGGACGACCCGGGGGCCGGTGGTCGCCCGGCTGACCGTCGTCGTCCGCGGGTCGGTCCTCGACGCGGTCGCCGCCCGGGTGGGCGCGGTCGAGCGCCCGGTGGTCGTGTTCGACCTCGACGACACGCTGTTCGAGACCCGGACCCGGTCGGCCACGATCCTGCGCGAGTTCGCCGCCGCCCACGGGGAGCCGCGCCTGGCCGGGGCCAGGAACGAGCACGTCCGCTTCGGGATCGACGACACGCTGCTCGCGGTCGGCCTGACCCCGGCCGAGGTCTCGGGCGACCTCGGCCGGCGCGTGCGGCGCTTCTGGTCGCCCCGGTTCTTCGAGGGCAGCCACCTGCATCACGACACCCCCCTCCCCGGCGCCGTGGCCTACGTGCGGCGCCTCCACGACCTGGGCTCGCACCTCGTGTACCTGACCGGTCGCAAGACCTCGGCCGGCCCGGCGACCCGGTCGGCGCTCGAGGCGGCCGGCTTCCCGGTCGACGGCCAGACGACGCTCCTCCTCAAGCCCGACCCGGCGCCGGGCGAGCCGCGGCTGGAGACGGCCGAGTGGAAGGGCCTCATGGCCCGGACGACGATCGCCGCCCTGGGGACGGTCGTCGGGGCGTTCGACAACGAGCCGATCAACTGCAACGCGTTGCGCGAGCACCTGCCGGCCGCCACGCACGTCGTGTTCCTGGACACGCTCTACAAGCCCGACTCGCCGGCCCTGCTCGGCGGCGTCGTGACGCTCGCCGACTTCGAATGACCTGCGACCTGTGCGAGACGCCGGGGGGCGAGGTCCTCCTGACCGACCCCGCCGGCCGCTGGCGGGTGGTCCTCGTCGCGGGCGAGCCCGCCTATCCGGGCTTCTGCCGGGTGATTTCTACGGACCACGTGCGGGAAGTCACCGACCTGCCGCCGGCCGAGCGGCGCGGGCTGCTCGAGGCCGTGCTCGCCTGCGAGGAGGCGGTGCGCGAGGTCGTGGCGCCCGACAAGGTGAACCTGGCCAGCCTGGGCAACGTGGTCCCCCACGTCCACTGGCACGTGATCCCCCGCTGGCACGACGACCCCTGCTTCCCGGCGCCGATCTGGGCGCCGCCGCGGCGGGAGGTGGCGGCGAGGGCGGCGCCGGCAGAGCTGGCCGGGCGGCTCCGGGCGGCGCTGCTGCGGCGCCTCGGATGAGCGACGCCGGCCTGCGGGCCCTCGAGCGCGCCTGGCGCGACGGCGGCGGGGCCGAGGCGCACGCGGCCTACCTGCGGGCGGCGGTGCGCGCCGGGGAGGTGGACCCGGGCCGGCTCGAGCGCGCCGCCCGGATCGGCCACCCGGCGGCGCGGCTGGCGTGCCCGGGGGCGGAGGAGGTCGAGAGCGAGGACGTGCTGGCGTGGGTGCGCGAGGTCGAAGATCTCGTCGCGCCCACGGCGGACCACGAGGACGTCGGCGGAGACACCGACGAAGAGCGCCTGCTCCTGATCCATGACCTGTTCTGGTTCCAGGTGGGACTGGGCCTGGTGCGAGCGCTCGGTCCCACGCTCGGTCCGCGCGGCGTCGAGCTGGCGAAGCTCACCGGCCGCTGGGTCGCCCAGCCGAGCCAGCGCCGCATGGACGAGATCGCTCGTTTGCGGGCCGAGCTGGACACCGAGACCCCCTCCGGTGAGGTGTTGGAGCAGGTGCTCGAACGCCTTCTCGACCATCCTGAGGACGATTGGGACGACCCGGCGGTCGCACAGGTCGCGGCGGTCGTCGGGCGCGTCGCGCTGCTCGAGAGCCTCGCGATCACGGTCGGGGACTGGCTGCTCGAGCCCTCCTGGCCGGAGCCCGCGCGGGAGGCGCCCGCGCCGGTGCCGACCGGGATCCTCGACGCCCTTACCGCGCTCGTGGAGAGAGACCAGCTCTCGCCCGAGCGCCTGCGCCTCGCGGCCTACCTGGGCCTACCGGCAGCGCTGGATCGATCGGTGCTCTGACGACGCCACCGGTCGACGCGCCCCTGGTCGAGGTCGTCCGGGGGCTCGAGCCCTGGGGCAAGCCCGTCGTCGTCCGGGCCCTGCTCGCGTGTGCCCGGGAGCGTGCGGGTGACGATTCCTGCGGGATCCCGCTCTTCGACCGGACCCTCGCCGCCGTCGAGGCCTGGCTGGCACACCCCTCCGCGGAGACCGAGGAAGAGGCCGCGAACGCCGGCGCAGCGCTCCGCGGAACCCAGGTGCCCCACTGGAGGGCGTTGGCCTGGGCGGGCCTGGCCTGCGCCCGCTCGGGCCGGCTCGTGCTGCAGGCGGTCGACGAGGCGCTTGGCGGGACGTCACGTGATCCACACCTTCGTCGGGAGGTCGAGTTCGCGCTCCTCGAGCACCTCGTAACCTGCCCGGTCGAGGCTGCGCCGCCGCCGCCGGAGCCGCCGCGTCCAGCGCGCCCTGACGTTCCCCCAGCGCTACCTCCCGCCGGCGGGCTCCGCTGCCTGCTGCGGCGGCTGTGGGGCTGAGCCAGCGCGCGCGAGGCGGACTTATACTCGCGGGGTGAACCGCGTCCACGACACTGGCCCGCCGCCCGGGCTCGAGCCCGCCTTCGACGCGCACGCCCTGCGCGTGCTGGAGGCGCGCTATCTGCGGAAGGACGAGCGCGGCGAGGTGGTCGAGACGCCGGCGGAGCTCCTCTGGCGCGTGGCCCGCGCCGTCGCCGCGGCCGAGGCGGCGCACGGCGGCGACCCCGAGGCGCAGGCCCGCGCCTTCTACGAGGCGCTGGCCCGGCTCGAGTTCCTGCCGAACTCGCCCACGCTCATGAACGCCGGGCGGCCGCGGGGGCAGCTCAGCGCCTGCTTCGTGCTCCCGGTCGAGGACGAGCTCGAGGCGATCTTCGACACGGTCAAGCACGCGGCCCGGATCCACCAGACGGGCGGCGGCACCGGCTTCGCCTTCTCGCGCCTGCGCCCGCGCCACGCGCGGCTCTCGTCGGGCGGCGAGGCGTCGGGGCCGGTGTCGTTCATGAAGGTGTTCGACGCGGCCACGGCCGCCGTCTACCAGGGCGGCGTGCGGCGCGGGGCCAACATGGGGATCCTCCGCGTCGACCACCCCGACGTCCTCGAGTTCATCGACGCCAAGCGCGAGCCCGGCGTCCTCACGCACTTCAACATCTCGGTCGCGATCACCGACGCCTTCATGCAGGCCCTCGAGCAGGGCGGCCGCTACGACCTCCTCGACGCGGCCACGCGCCAGCCCGTCGGCAGCCAGGACGCGCGCACCGTCTGGGAGCGGATCGTGCGCTCGGCCTGGTCGACCGGCGACCCCGGGCTCGTGTTCATCGACCGGATCAACGCCCTCCACCCGACGCCGAACCTCGGTGAGATCGAGAGCACGAACCCCTGCGGCGAACTTCCGCTGCTCCCCTACGAGTCGTGCAACCTCGGCTCGGTCGACATTCACAAGCACCTGCTCCCCGACGCCTCCGGCCTCGACTGGGAGCGCCTGCGCCGCACGGTGCACCTCGGCGTGCGCTTCCTCGACGACGTGATCGACACGAACGTCTACCCCCTGCCGCAGATCGCGGAGGTGACGCGCACCAACCGCAAGATCGGCCTGGGCGTCATGGGGCTCGCCGACGCGCTGATCGCCCTGGGGATCCCCTATGCCAGCGACCGCGCCGTTGCGCTGGCCCACGAGGTGATGGCGTTCGTCCTGGCCGAGGCACGGGCGGCGTCGCGGGCGCTCGCGCGCGAGCGGGGGCCGTTCCCGGCCTGGGAGGGCTCGCGGCCCGAGCAGGCGGGCGAGGCGCCGCTCCGCAACGCGACCGTGACCACGATCGCGCCCACCGGGACGATCGCGCTCCTCGCCGGCTGCTCGAGCGGGATCGAGCCGCTCTACGCCGTCGCCTACGTGCGCCGCGCCCTCGACGGCAAGGCGCGCCTCGAGATCTTCCACCCGCAGCTCGAGCGCGTCGCCCGCGCCCGCGGCTTCTGGTCCGAGGACCTGCGCGCGCACGTGCTCGCCACGGGCACCCTCGAGGGCGCGCCCGGCGTGCCCGACGACGTCCGCGCGCTGTTCGCGACGGCGCACGAGCTCGCGCCCGAGTGGCACGTGCGCATGCAGGCCGCCTTCCAGGCGCACGTGGAGAACTCCGTGTCCAAGTGCCTTGCGGCTGGCACCCTCGTCCCCACCTCGGAGGGCTTGATCCCGATCGAGGACTTCTCAGACCTCGAGGAGGACGACACGTTCTCCCCGATCGAGGAGGTGATCACCACGGGCGGGGAACGGATCACGTCGCACTATCGAGCGGGGGTGAAGCGGGCGACGAGGGTGGTCCTTGACAACGGCGCTGAGCTCGTAGGTTCGACAGACTCGCACAGGGTGCTGACTCCCGACGGCTGGCGGAGGCTGGTAGAGCTGCGACCAGACGACCTCGTGGTCGGTCAGCTCCAAGAGTCGCACGGCCCTGGCAGCCGCCCTGTGCGCTGGGAGTCCGTCTACAGGGCGAATGCCAGGCGGATACGGATCCCGGAACACATGGACGTCCGACTTGCTCGCTTCTTCGGCATGCTCGCCGCCGACGGGCACACGCAGGAGACGACAGGAGCGGTCTGCCTGACGGTCGCGGACCCTCACGTCGAGGCGGTGTTCGTCGAGCTCTGCCGGCGCATTTTCGAGGTCGAGCCCAGGATTCAGGAGGATCGCCGCAACGGCGTCCGCTCGGTCTGGCTCACGTCGCGGAACCTTTCGCGCTGGGTTGCGTCGATGATCGGCTCCGGCGCCTACCACAAGCGTGTCCCGCCACAGATTCTCAAGGGCTCGGCCGCCGAGAAGGTGGCATTTCTCGAAGGACTATCCTTGGACGGCCACGTGAGTCGCGACGGGCTAGCGGTCTACTCGGGAATGTCCCCGACGCTCGCGTATCACGCCTCCGAGCTGTGCCGGAGCTTCGGATTGCCCTACGTCCGGGTGCAGCGATACTTCGTCGAAGTCGCGAACGCCTGGGGCCGGCGCGTCGTAATCTCGAACGAGCTCCAACGCTTGATCACGCCGATCGAACCGCACAAGCGTGTCGCGCCCACGCACATTGCTTTCAAGGTCTTGATCGAGCCGCTTCAGGCCGCCTCCATGACCTTGCCGACATCACACGAAGCCTACGCCAACCTACGCATGCTCAAACAGACGGCAAAGCCGTTCTGCAAGAACACGGTCGCCGACGAGCTAGGGCTCCGGTGGTCGCGTCTGGTTCACCGGGTGCGACGCGTCGAGGACGCAGGCGAGGCCGAGTTGTTCGACATCGAGGTCGAGCGCACGCACGAGTATGTCGTCAACGGGGTGGTCTCGCACAACACGATCAACCTTCCTCGCGAGAGTCGGCCCGGCGACGTCGCCGAGGCCTACGCCCTCGCCTACCGCCTCGGCTGCAAGGGGATCACGGTCTACCGGGACGGCAGCCGCGAGGGGCAGGTCCTGGCCACGCAGCCCGACGGCAAGCCCGTGGCCGCCTCGCCCGAGCACGAGCCCAGCCCCCTGCCGCCCGCCAACTGCCCGGAGTGCGCACCCACGGACGTGCCCTGACGTCCAGCCTCCCGGGCCCCTTGATCCCGACGGCCCGTCCCCCGATCATCCACGGGGGAGCGACCGGGTGGCCAACACGAAGCAAGACGTCAGCCTGGCGATCTGCGGCCACGCGTGGCACGGCAAGTCCACGCTCCTGGGCAAGGTCGTGGCCGAGAGCGGCATGGCCACCGCCCGGGAGATCGAGGAGGCCAAGCGCCTGGCCAGCGAGGGGCGCGACCACTCGCTCGTGTTCGCGCAGCTCGTCTTCCGCAGCAAGGACGTCCACATCCAGGACTCCGAGGCCGCCCGCGGGATCACGATCCTGCCCTCGATCGTGCGCTTCGACTTCCCCGACCACCGCGTGACGGTGATCGACACGCCCGGCCAGGAGACCTACGCCAACAACCGCTTCTTCGGCATGTTCCAGGCCGACTGCGCCATGCTCGTCGTCGACGTCGAGGACGGCCTGCGCCCGATCACCTACCAGGTGCTCCGGATCCTCAAGGGCTTCGAGATCCCGCTCCACGGCGTGGCGCTGACCAAGATGGACCGCGTGCGCTACGAGGAGGAGGCCTTCGAGGCCCGCGTCGACGAGCTGCGCCGCGCCTGCGACGAGTACGGGGTCGACGCCAGCCGCGCCGTGTTCATCCCCACGTCCGCCTACGCCCCCGGCCGCGACCTGCACGAGGCCGGCGAGGGGATCAGCTCGTACAAGCAGCTCACCTGGTTCAAGGGGCCCACGGTCCGCGACTTCCTCCGCGACCTCGACTTCCGCCGGATCGTCCCGCAGGACCTGCCGCTCAGGCTCCTGATCCACGGCAGCGAGGTCTACGACAACGTGCCCGGGATCGGCAAGGCGGCCACGGCGCTCGTCGAGACGGGCGTCGTGAAGCCCGAGCAGACGCTCGTCTTCGAGCCGCTCTCGGCCGAGCGCAACCACCAGGTCACGGCGCGCGTGCGCTCGGTCCAGCTCACCAAGGGGCACATCGCCACGCCCGGGGTCCCGATCGAGGAGGGCGTCCCGCGCCAGCTCGTGGGCGTGTCGTTCCGTGCGCTCTCGGAGAAGGACTCGCTGCGCGAGCTGTTCAAGGGCCGGGGCGTGATCGCCGGCACGGCGGACGCGCCCCCGCGCGTCGCGCGGCGCATGATGATCGAGCTGACCGTGTTCGACCCCGAGACCATGCTCAAGGTCGGCGACGAGTGGACCATGCACCCGCACGTCGACCGCGTGGCGATCCACATCGACCGGATCGAGGCCAAGCGCGACCTGCAGCAGGGCCCCTGGGAGCCGACGCAGGACGAGCTGCTCGCCCCCGGCGAGTGGGGGCGCGTCGAGGTCACCTGCGTCACGCGCCCGGTGGCGATCGAGGAGGCCGGCACGCTCCCGGCGCTCTCGAAGTTCGTCGTGCGCAAGGAGCACAAGGCGATCGCCTACGGGCGCGTCGTCACGATCCTCGAGTAGGGTCGAAGCCCGCCTCGCGCACGCTCCGCAGCGGCAGGAACAGCGGGTCGGGCAGGGCCTCCCACACGAACCAGTCCCAGCGCTCGCACTTCTGCGGCTCGCGCACCTCGAGCGCCCCGCCGACGGGGCGCGTGACGGCGAAGAGCGTCACGTAGTGGCGCCCCTCGGGGAACACGTCGCTCGTGTAGGGGCCGAGGCGCACCTCGGCCACCTCGAGGCCGGTCTCCTCGAGCACCTCGCGCCGGGCGCAGGCCTCGATCGACTCGCCGTGCTCGAGGTGCCCGCCCGGCAGCCCCCACGTGCCCGCGCCGTGCGCGCCGCGGCGCCGCCCCAGGAGCACGCGGCCGTGCTGGACCACGAACACGCCCACGCCCACCCGCGGCGGGGTGAGGTGCAGCCGGTCGGAGTAGGACGACGCCAGGCCCACGGCGGGATCGTATCGGAGCCGGGGCCGGCGGCGGAGCCCGACCGTCAGGGTCCGCGGCACACGCGGAAGCCGGTCGCGTCGCTCGGGGCGCCGTCGGTGCGGGCGGTCGCGCGCACGAAGGCGTGCGGGGTGCGGAACGACCCGCCCCGCACGGTACGCCGGTCGCCCGGCTTCGCGACGACGAGCGGGTCGGTCCGGGGCGTCGTCGGGTGGGCGAGGAACGCGTCCTGGACCCACTCCCACACGTTGCCGGCCATGTCCAGGCACCCCCACGGCGACGCGCCGCGGGGGTGCGCGCCCACCGGCGCCGGGCGGTCGCGGAACTTGCTCTTCGTGTAGCCGATCGCGCCCTCGTCCCCCTCCGGCGGCGTGTCGCCCCAGGGGTAGGCGCGCCCGTCGCGTCCGCGGGCGGCCCACTCCCACTCGGCCTCGGTCGGCAGGCGCAGCCCCGCCCAGGCCGCGTAGGCCTCGGCGTCGGCCGCGCTCACGTTCGCCACGGGGAGGTCGTCGGCGACCTCGTACGAGGGCGCGTCGGGCCGCGCCCGGCCGGCGCGCGCGCAGAAGCGCAGGTACTGCCCCCAGGTCACCTCGTGCTTGCCCATGAACACGCCGCGCGTGATGCGCACCTGGTGCGGCGGCCCCTCGCCGGGCTGATCGGTCCCCATGGTGAAGTGCCCGGGCGGGACCCACACGAGGACCGAGCCGTCGGCGGCGTGCACGTAGTCGCCGGCCGCCGCTCCGAAGTCCAGCCCCGCAGGGAGGGGCAGCCCGGGGCGCCGGTCGACGGTCACCTGCGCCCACCAGGTCGGCAGCGCGACGACCTGGAGCCGGTGCTCGACCCGCGCCTCGCGGCCCCGGGCGTCGCGCGCCGCGACGGCGACGACCTGCTCGCCCGGCGCGAGGTCCAGCCGGACGGTGAACGGCCGCCCGCCGCGGACCCGCTGCGTCCTCGGGCCGACCTGCACCTCGACGAGGCGGCCGTCGTCGTCCGGGTCGTCCGTGTCGACGCGCACCTCGAGCGCGACGCCGCCCGCGGCCACGACGGCGCCGACCGGCGGCGCGAGCACCTCGACCCGGGGGCCGCTCGCGCG